>JBATJK010000179.1:0-77984 GCA_049668445.1 Gemmatimonadota bacterium | reverse complement strand
GGTTGCGCGCCTGATAGTTCGTCTCTCCTCCTCGCCGTAGCCCTGCTACGACTCGTCGTCGTTCCTGCTCTGAGACGCGCAAGCACCACTCGCGCGGCCCACTCCAGTTCTTCAACAGGCTTCTAGTCCCGTGGCGGTGACGGTTATGGGCCTCGGCAACGTCCTTTCACAGGACGATGGGCTGGGGCCCTTCGTCATCCAGACCCTGCTGGCGGGCTGGGAGTTCGATGAGAGCGTGCAGGTGCTCGACCTCGGCACTCCCGGCCTGCAGTTGAGTCCGTATCTGCAGGGGCAGGAGTCGCTGATCGTGGTGGACACGGTCCGGTCCGACGGCGAGCCCGGTGAGCTCAGGCTGTACGATCGCGAGCAGCTCCTGAAGCACCCCCCGGCGCAACGGACGTCTCCCCACGACCCCGGCCTCAAGGAAACCCTGCTCTCCCTGGAGTTGCACGGCCTGTCGCCGACGCACGTCCTGGTGGTGGGGGTGATCCCGGCGGAGACCGGTTACGAGCCGCGGCTCAGCGATGCCGTGCGTGCCTCGGTGCCGGGTGCGGTCAATGCCGTCCTTGAGGAACTCGAGAGGCTGGGGGTTCCGGCGACGCCACGCGCCGAGCCCGCGGAACCCGATATCTGGTGGGAGCGGGAACCAGCCGACTGACCTGACCTGTTCTGTGCGCCGGGCTTTTGCTCGGCTGCGCCTACCAGCGACGAACGTACTTCGCCAGCGCCCTTCGCTTCGCCGGGTCCGCCAGCTTCAGCGGGGACATCCCGGACTCGTAGTAGGACCTGAGCTCAGTGAGGCGAGAATCCGTGTCCGCGACGCTGTCCGGATTAGCGAAGTAAAGCAGCAACTGGTCCACGTCCCAGTTCTTTCGAGTGCCCGTGATGGGAGGGCCTCCAGTGCGCGTCCCTTTCAGGTCCAGGCCATGGCACTCGTCGCAGCCCGCTTCGAGGTAGGCCTCGCGGCCCTCCTTGTTGCAGGCGGCCGTGAGTACGAGCAAGGACAAACCGAACGTCGCAACCAGGCGCTTCATCGTAGCAGTCTCGATCACAGTGGTTTGGAGTCAGTGGCCGGCCGGCGGTGGGACACGGGCCAGCCAGGCCGCGAGCATGACGACGGCCAGCATGACGATCGTCTCCAACCGGACGGTCCGCCGCAACCCCCGCCCGCCCGCCGCAGGTTCCAGCTTCGGAATCGCCCGGAAGCGATGGAAGGCACCGAATCCGATCAGCACGAGAAGCCCCGCCCATTTCGCCAGGACGCCCCGGCCATAGGGAGTGCCCCAATAAGCGGAGAGATCACCCACAAGTCGGGCCGACTGGATGATCCCGGAGGCCGCGATCAGCACGACGGAGAGAAGCGCCGCCCCGGAAACGGCTCTGACCAAGGCACCGAAGTGCCAGGCGTCCGAGCCGTCTTCCGGACCGTCCGGCGCGAGGACGAGGAGCAGGAGGCCACCGAGCCACACGGACGCGGCCCCCAGGTGGACGATCTTCGCCGGCATCGTGATCCACGGCGAGATTGTCACGGCGTGACCCGACATCGCACCCACGACCACCGCCGACAGGGCAAGTCCAGCCGAAACCCGCCCATATCGGGGCAGGGCGACCAACGCGACCAGGACGAGCAACAGGCGCGACAGTCCCGCGACCCCCGTGGCGGATCCCAGCGTCGCTGTGACGCCAGTGAAACCGGCTCCAGTCGGGACGACGCTCACCGTCCACGCGAGCTGCTGTGCTCCCAGCAGCAAGAGCGCGGCCCAGCCGAGCAAGGTGGTCGCTCGCCCGATACGGGGCTCGCGCAGGATCGTCGACGAGCCGCAGTACCACAGCAGACCCGCGAAGCCCAGCAAGCAGGCCATTCCGAGACCGGCCAACAGAACGATCCCCGCGGACGGACTGGGCTCGGGACTGGACCTGTCGGTCGCGGACGACTCTGCCGAGGCGGCCGCGGGGTGACCCGGTTCGGCGGTCTCGTCCCCGGCCTCTGCCGCCGGCACGTCGGCGACCGCAGGGGCGCCCGCGTAGGTGAAGCTGAATTCGCCGGATACCGGGTGCCCATCCGCCGAAACGGTCGTCCAGAGAACCCGGTACTCGCCAGCCGTCAGTTCGGGGACGTCGCCGACCAGCACTCGCCCATCGTCAAACGAAACCTCGAGTACCACACCGACCGAATCGCCCGACGGGGCCACCAGTGCCAGGGAGCTGAGCCCCGCGTTGACGGGACCGCTGAACCGTAGCTCGAAGCGCTCCGGCGCCGAGGAAACGACCTCACCCGCGGCGGGAACCGACGACTCGAGCCGGATGTGGACGGCAGCCGCGGCCAGCGTAGAGCCGACCGCAAGGCACGCGAGAAGTGCCGCACTGACGTGGGTCAGGCGAGGCCGGAACAAGCGCTGTTGGCGTAACAGATCGAGCGGCATACGCGTTCCTATCAGGTGGCCCGAGGCCGGGCGTCAGGCGCTCCATGCTATGCGGACACCCCAAAGCCGGCAAACGACCCGCGCGGTTGTACGGGAACGATTGCGAACCGCCCGGTTAGTTAGGACGGCCGGACCGACGTTCCGAGGCGTCGGAAATCCTGGCGGCCAGGTCCTTTCAGGAGTTTACAGGAGGTACCGTAGTGAAGCTGATCTCTCGCAGTCCCGCCGGCCTCATCGCCGCTCTGGCGATGGTGAGTCTTGGCGCCTGCAGCTCCAGCTCGGACGACCCCAACCAACCGGCCGAGCCCACGATCCAACTCGCCTTCACACCGACGTCCGTATCGTTCGGTGAGGACAGGAGTCGAGCCGTAGAGCTGCGGAACACGGGAGACGAAGCCGCCGGTCCGGTCGAGCTGGTGGCGCTTGGAGTGACGGATGGCGGCGGGAATGCGGTACCGGGGGCGAGTCTCTCGGTCAGTCCGTCTGAGGTTGCTACCCTGAATGCCGGCGTTTCAAGGGCAGTGACTCTGACCCTGGACATTCCGGGGTCCGTGGGGAGCGGAGACTACGAGGTTGACCTGGAGGCCCGGGTGGGCGGCGAGGCCGCGGTGAGCCTTGGGAGCACGTTCACCGTCGTCCAGGACAACGGACCGGTGATTGAGACGCTCGAGATTTCCGGGGGTGCGCCGCAGGTTCGCCAGGGCGAGGTGCTCAGCTTCTCGGCTTCCGGCACGGACGACCAGGGGCAGCCGGTCAACGACCCGGTGGTCGCCTGGCGCGCCGAACCGGCGTTCTCGGGACTGACGACGGCCGACGGTGAGTATGTCGGGTACTCCGTGGGAACGGCACGCATCATTGCCGAGGCCGGAGGCGCCGCGGACACGGTGGAAGTGGATGTCACCAGTCGGGACGCCCCGTCCGGCTCCTTCCAGGTCGCGTGGCACGAGCCGGTCGAGCTACGCTACACGTCGGATCACTGGGAGCACGGAGATGTGGCGTACACCGGTACCTGGGGATGCCGGGCCGTCGCTGGCGGGCAGTGTGGCAACACCCTCTACGTGTGGGACATCACCGTGCGGGACGCCCCGGTTCTGACCGATTCGATCCGGGTGGACGCCCGCGTCGTGAACGACGTGAAGGTGCGTGCGGATGGTACGCTGGCGATCATCACGCACGAGTCTTCCAACGACGGGCTCAACGGGATCACCCTGCTCGACCTCGCGGATCCTCTCCAGCCGACGATAATCACCCGGTTCACCGCGCCCGATCTGTCTCCCGGCGTTCACAACGTGTGGATCGAAGGCGACTACGCGTACCTGGTGGTGGATGGGTCGGTACCAAGTTCCGGCTTGCGCGTCCTGGACATATCGGATCCGGCGAATCCGCTGATCGTGGCCTCCTTCTACGGCGGAGGAAGCTTCCTGCACGATGTCTACGTGCGTAACGGGCTGGCCTTCCTCTCACACTGGAGCACGGGCCTGATCATCCTGGATGTCGGCAACGGAGTCGCGGGAGGATCGCCGACGAATCCGGTGGAGGTGAGCCGTATCGCCGTCCCGGGATATGATGTGCACAACGCCTGGTACTGGCCCGATTCCGGGTACGTGTTCCTGGGCGACGAAATTGCCGTCCCGGGGCGCGTGCTCGTCGTGGATGTCAACGACCTTTCGGCCCCCCGCCAGGTGGCCAGTTTCACCCTGGCCGGCGCGGCACCACACAATTTCTGGGTCGACGAAGCCGCCGGGATCGCCTACTTCTCGTGGTACGAGAACGGCATCCACGCCGTGGACGTGTCGGGCCGCCTGCTCGGCGAACTCGACAAGCAGGCCCGACAGGTCGCCAGCATCGAGTACGATGTGGGCGGCGCGTGCATCGCACTATCCGGAACGTGCAGCTGGGCTCCCCAGTTGCACGACGGACTCATCTATGTCTCGGACCTGAACAGTGGCCTATGGGTTCTTCAGCCGACGTTCTGAGGCGCGGGGCCTGGACGACGATCGCCGTCCTCGGCGCGCTGGCCGCCGGGTGTTCGAACGACTCCTCGCAGCCCAACGGTCCCGGTGATCCTGACCCCGGCTCCGACAGTCGACTGTACGTGACGTCGGGCTTCACCGACGAGGTGCTTCGCATGGACCCGTCGGACGGCGCGATCGTGAGCCGCATTCCGACCGAGCGAAGGCGCGACGAGGTGGACGAGCCCCACGCGGTCGCGATCAGCCCGGACGGGCGGTACTGGTACGCGACGGTGGCGCATGGCGAGCCCACGCTGTGGAAGTACGAAATGGTCGGCGATCGACTGGTGGGGCGTGTAACCTTGCCTGCGGCGGGGGCCGCCCGGATCGGAATCACGCCTGACGGGTCTCGGGCCTTCGTTCCGGACTACGATCGCTCCCAGCCGGGAGTTCCGAGTCGGGTTTCCGTGGTGGACCTGGCGGACCTGTCCGTCGTGGCGACCCCGGTGGTATGTAGCGGCCCGCACCACGCCGAGGTGGATCCGGCAGGCGACCTCGTGGCCGTGGCCTGCAGCCTGAGCGACGAGATCGTCCTCCTGGACGCCTGGACGCTGGAGGAGCGAGGTCGTTTCGCCGCGGGTCCGGAGGCTGGACCTCCCGGAAAGCCTGTTCTGAAGCCGCTGAACCTGGCCTGGTCGCCGGACGGGGAAGTCATCTGGGTGGGACTGCACCTCGCGGGCACCGTGAGAGCGTTTCGTCCGAATGGCGAGATCGTCGGAACCGTGGCTGTCGGGTCGAGGCCCGCCCAGATCGCCATTACCCCGGACGGAGCTACGCTGGTGACGGCGAATCGGGGAGATGCGTCTCTGTCTATGGTGGACACGAACGCGCTGACAGAGACGGCGAGGATTCCGTTGGGAGCGGAACACCCGCACGGCATCGCACTCGACGAACTGGGCCTGCGGGCGTTCGTGTCCTGTGAGGGAACCCCGGAGACCTCGGGCCGGGCCGTGGCGGTAGACCTGGAGGCCGGCTCGATCCTGTGGTCGGTAGAGGCCGGCGCCTACACGCTGGGGGCTGCTTACGCCCCCGTGGAGCCTGATTGAGCCACGACGGCTTCGAGAGCTCGCTCGAGCTTTGCCTGGGCCAGGTCGGCCACGTCCCGGATCTCGGGGGCGTCCGCGATGTCCATCATGGCGTGGGGCCGGACGAACGCCACCTCGGCACCGCCGTCGGCGGAGGCGACCACGACGTTGCAGGGCAACATCAGACCGATGTTGTCGTCCGCCGACAGCGCCTGGTTGGCCAGCACCGGATTGCAGGCCCCGAGGATCACGTACGGACGGAAGTCCGCGCCGATCTTGGTCTTCAGCGTCTCGGCCACGTCGATCATCGTCAGGATTCCGAATCCCTCTTCCTTCAGGGCGCCGGTGACGACCTCGATGGCCTCGTCGAACGTGAGGCCGGGCAGGGTCCGGTGCATGCTGTATTCCGTGTCCTTCATGACGGGTCTCCGTTGCTGGTCGGTCCTGAATGAAGCTCATGCTATCGACGTTGTATGGTGTGGACCGGCGAGACTGGACGCAATCGGCCGATCGTACTCCCGGTGCCCCCAAACTACTCCCGCCGAGCGCCCGGCGGCCGTAACTTGAATCTCATGGGCTACCTCCGTTCCGTCCGACTCGCGCTAGTCGCTGCCTCCCTGTTGCTTGCCGCCTGCGGGGGAACGACTCCGCCTCCCATGACCAGCGTCAGCGAGAACTGGTCCGAGCAGGGAATCGCTTCCTGGTACGGACCCGGGTTTGACGGGAAGCGTACGGCCTCCGGCGAGGTCTATGACATGGAGGCCATGACGGCCGCCCACAAGCGGCTGCCATTCGGAACGCGTGTCCAGGTCCACAACCTGGACAACGGGCTTCGAACCGAGGTGCGCATCAACGATCGCGGGCCGTTCGTGGACGATCGGGTCATTGACCTGTCGATGGCAGCGGCCCGGGACATCGAGATGCTGGGACCGGGAACCGCGCGAGTGCGAATCTCGATTGTCGAGATGTCGGCCATGCTGACATGCAGCGTTGTGCAGGTCGGTGCGTTCGCGGATCCGGCAAACGCCGAGAGCATCGCCAGCGGCTTTCGCGAGCGCGGGTTGCCGGTGATCCAGCAGCAGGGTCCGGATGGGCTAACCCGAGTGTTTCTAGGTCCATATGACGACCTGGAGCGGGCAGAGCGGGCGCGCGACCGCTATGATGGCATGGTGCGACCCTGCAACTGAATCCACCCCGGGCCGGTCGTCGGTGAGAAACACGATCGGCCAGGGCGGGTATGGATCTGAACCGCACGTGAGGGGCGGTATTTTTCTCCGGAGGCGCGGAGCCTTCGGACCACGGAGGAACGATATGACACGTGGCCCGTTCGTCTCGAGGGCACTGCTCTTTTTTCTGACGCTCCTGCTGGGAGCGGCCACCCTGCCGGATTCAGCCGACGCTCAGTACTTCGGTCGCAACAAGGTCCAGTACAAGACCTTTGACACCGAGGTCCTGCAGACCGAGCACTTCGACATCTACTACTACCCCGAGATGGAGAGCATCATCGGGGAAGCCGGCCGCATGGCGGAACGCTGGTACGCTCGCATCGGTCGCCTGCTGGATCACGAGCTCAAGGGTCGCCAGGCGCTGATCCTGTACGCCAGCCACCCCGACTTCGAGCAGACCAACGCCGTGTTCGGGCAGCTCGGCGAGTCGACGGGTGGTGTGACGGAGGTGCTGAAGCGACGCATCGTGCTTCCGCTTGCCGGCACCCTGGCCGAGTCGGACCACGTGCTGGGGCACGAGCTCGTCCACGCGTTCCAGTTCGACATCACCAGCCTGACGGGCGACGGTGGGATCGGTTTTCGAGGTCCGACGGCGCTTCTTCTCCCGCTGTGGTTCATCGAGGGGATGGCCGAGTACCTGTCGGTCGGTCCGGTCGACGCCCATACGGCCATGTGGATGCGGGACGCGGCGGCGTGCAACTGTCGTCTCCCGACGCTGCGCGACCTGACGACCCGGCAGTGGGAGTTCTTCCCGTACCGGTGGGGCCAGGCTTTTTGGGCGTTCGTGGCGGGGAAGTGGGGAGACGAGGCCGTCGGCAAGGCGCTCAAGGTCGCCGGCCAGTCCGGGAACCCGGAGCAGGCGCTCGAAGCCGTGCTCCAGATCCCGATCCCGCAGCTGGAGGCCGAGTGGCACCAGGCCATCTACGATGCCTACGCCTCCGTGGCCGAGGATGCCCTGGGCGACCGGGCGAACTTCGCGTTCGTCGATCCGGATGCCCCGGATGCTGAGCCGGGTGAGGAACCCGGTGCTCCCGACGAGGAGAGGGGGATCCCGGATCTGAAAGATCTCCCGCCACTGCCTCAGCACGGCAACGCGACGCAGCTGATCTCGCAGAAGATGGGCGGAGGTGGGCTCAACATAGGGCCGTCGATCAGCCCGGACGGCTCACGGGTCGTGTTCCTCTCAGAGAAGGACCTGTTCGCCATCGAGATGTTCCTGGCGGACGCCGAGACGGGCAAGACCATCCGTCGCCTCACCAAGGCGGCCGTGGACTCGCACTTCGAGAGCCTCCAGTTCATCAATTCGTCCGGCGCGTGGAGCCCGGACGGGCAGCACTTCGCCTTCGGGGTCGTCATCCAGGGTCGTCCCGCGCTGGCGATCATCGAGGCCGAGACGGGCAAGAAGGTGAAGGAGGTCCGGTTCCCGGAGTTGGGCGAGGTCTACACGCCCTCGTTCTCTCCCGACGGTCGAAGCGTGGTGTTTGCGGCGATCGTTAACGGCTACACGGACCTGTTCATCCTGGATATCGAGACCGAAGCACTGCGCCGATTGACCTCCGACTTCTACTCGGACCTGCAGCCTTCCTGGTCGCCCGATGGCGGCGCGATCGCGTTCGTGACCGACCGATTCTCGACTGACCTGGCCACGCTCAGCTACGGCAACTACCGGCTCGCCCTGATCGACCCGTCCAGCGGCGAGATCCAGGCCATGCCCGTGTTCGGCGTGGGCAAGCACATCGACCCGCAGTGGGCCCCGGACGGCCAGAGCCTCTACTTCGTCACCGATGTCAGCGGGATCAGCAACGTCTACCGCTACGAATTCCAGGGCGGGAACCTGTACCAGGTCACGGACCTCGTCACCGGGGTGAGCGGGATCACGGCACTCAGTCCTGCTATTTCCTCGGCGCACGGGGCGAATCGGCTCGTGTACACGGCGTTCGAGCGCGGCGATTACAACCTGTACCGGATCGACGCGCAAGCCGACCTGGATGGGCAGCCGATCGAGGAGGCGATCGCGGGCCTCAGCCCTGCCATGCTGCCTCCGCAGGATCGCTCGCCCGGCCTGGTGAGCGTGCTCCTCGATGAGCCCGAGCTCGGCCTGGCCGACACGCTGACGTTCGGGAGCATCGACTACAGTCCCGGAATCACGCTGGACTATGTGAGCCAGCCGCAGCTTGCGGCCGGTGCCGACCGCTACGGGGCGTTTCTGGCCGGCGGCATTTCGCTCTATTTCAGCGACATGCTCGGCAACCGGAACCTGAGCACCCTGTTCAACATCAACACGGCCAACGGAAATTTGCTCCGGAGTTCTGCGCTGGTGGTCGGATACGAAAACCGACGCACTCGCTGGAACTGGAATGCGGAGATCGGCCAGATTCCCTACGTGACCCGACGGTTCGGACTCCGGGTCGACAACGCGAACGGCGTGTACGTCGAGACCGAACTGCGCGAGTGGCAGGTGAATCGCATAGCCTCGGGTGGTTTCAGCTTTCCGATCAACCGGGCGAACCGGATCGAGTTGACGGCCGGATTCCAGGGGATCGACTTCCATAACGAGGTTCGCACCAGCGAGCTGTCGTTCTCCGGCGCTGAGGTCAGCCGGGAAACCGTGGAACTTCCTTCGCCGGGCTCCCTGAACATGGGCACCGCGGCGGCCGCTCTCGTATATGACAACACCATCTTCGGAGGCACGGGACCGATCCTCGGGCAGCGCTATCGGTTCGAGGTCTCGCCGCGTGTCGGGGACCTGAACTACGTGACGGCCCTCGCGGACTTCCGGAGATACATCATGCCGGTGCGGCCGACCACGTTCGCGTTCCGGATCATGCACTTCGGTCGGTACGGGTCGGATTCGCAAGCCAGGTGGGGGGACATCAGCGACAACCCCGTTCCGGGGTACGAGAACGTACGCGTGCTGTCGGATCTGTATCTCGGGTATCCGTCGATCATTCGAGGTTTCTCCGACGGATCGTTCAGCGCCCAGGAATGCGGACAGTCCACGGAAGTGTCCTCGTGCGACGTGTTCAACAACCTGTTCGGTACGCGAATCCTGTCGACCAACTTCGAGTACCGGATTCCGCTGCTCGGTTTCTTCGGCGTGATTCCGTCGGCCGGAGCGCCTCCGGTCGAGATCGCGCCGTTCTTCGACGCGGGCGTGGCGTGGCGCGACGGGGTGACGCCCAGGATGAGCTGCAACGGGAGCGCAGGGCAGACTATCCTGGTGAATTGCAGCGAGGTCGTGGCCAGCGTGGGAATTGCGGCGCGGCTGAACCTTCTGGGCTTCCTCATCATGGAACTGGACTTCGTGAATCCGATCACGCGTCCGGACAAGGGCTGGTTCTTCCAGTTCAGCTTGCTCCCGGCATTCTGAGTTTTCCGGTCATGCGCGCGGCCTCGCCTCGGCGTCGCCGCGGCCGCGCGACCATTCACATCGGGTGGGGGGCTACGACGTGAAACTCATCCTCAGGTGGCTCATCAACGCGGCGGCCCTGTACGTGGCCGTGAGGCTGGTCCCTGGAATCGAGGCATCGGATACGCAGGCAATTCTCATCGCTGCGATCGTCATCGGCCTCATCAACGCCACGCTCAAACCGATCGCGGTACTCCTGACGCTGCCCCTCACGATCCTCACGCTGGGGCTGTTCTATCTATTCGTGAACGGGGCGATGCTCTACCTGGCGGCCGCGCTCACGCCGGGGTTCCAGCTGGCCGGTTTTGGATCCGCGGTGCTGGGCGCAATCGTGATTTCCGTAGTCGGAATGCTTCTCGGCGGACTGGTCGAGCAAGACGACTGACCGCCGTTCCATGGCGCCGGTGGTGATCGTGGCGGTCATCCCCGGTCCCGCTTTCCCCTGGAAGGAGGGCGAGGGTTCTCGTGGATTACTTCGGAAGAGATCAACTCAAAGAACTGTTTCAGATCGACACGGCTCCCGCCGTCTCGATCTACATGGAAACTCACCGCAGGGGAGCCGAGGTAGCCGCTCAACCCCTGCGTCTGAGGGCCGCCATCGACGAGGCGAGGGGAATCCTCTCGGATGATGGCGCGGACGGTGTCGACGACGTCCTGGCCCCGCTCGAGGCCCTGATTGGAGACCAGGACTTCTGGCGCCACCAGGCCGATGGCCTGGCTCTGTTTGCTTCCCGCGACTTCGGACGCCTCTATCGCCTGCCGGTGCAGATGCCCGACATGGTCGTCGTGGGACCGACCTTTCATACCAGGCCCCTGATCGAGTTCCTGCAGGCGCCCGAACGCTTCTGGGTCCTCTCCGTGACCCAGAAGGAAGTCCGCTTGTGGGAGGGTTCCATCTCAGAGATGGCACCGGTCGACCTGGCCACGGTTCCCGGCAGTCTGCAGGAAGCTCTCGGAGCCGAGGTGGTGGTGGACCGCCTCAATCTCCGCAGTCCCCGCGGGCGAGGCTCGGCACCTGTCTTCCACGGGCACGGGGCCGGCAAGGACGACACGAAGCAGGAGCTGGAGAAGTTCTTCCGAGCCGTGGACGCGGGCGTCCGGGAACTCCTGGCAGATGAAATCGGCCCGATCATCCTCGCCGCGGTGGACTACTACCATCCGATCTACCACAGCGTGAGCAAGCTGGAGAACCTGGTCGACGAGGGCATCGTCGGAAACGTTTCCGGATGGGACGAGGGCAGAATCCACGCGGCAGCCTGGCCGATCGCTCAGAAATCCGTGGAGGACAAGCTGGACATCGCGCTCGAGCTGTGGGAAAGATCCTATGGCCGGGGCAAGACGGAGTCTGAGCTGGCGGCCATCGCCCAACTCGCGGTCGCGGGTCGGATCAGGCTTCTGCTGACGGAGAAGGGACGTACGGTGTGGGGCCGGTTCGACCGATCGTCGGGCGACATCGAGATCATCGGCGAAGGCGGTACGGATCCGGGCGGTGACGCGGTCGACCTGCTCGACGAACTGGCGGAGGTGACGATCCAGCACGGTGGCAGGGCGCTGGTACTACCGGGCGCGAAGATTCCGACGGAGACCGGTATCGCAGCAGTCCTGAGATAAACGTCAAACTGCAGCGACGGGGGTGATTCCTCCCTCCACGAGCGAGTCCTCGCGGAATGTCATCGGCCTGACGGCGTCATGCATTACAGCGCTACGGAGGCTCGATCGGGAGGAATCACCGCCCGCCGCTTCTGACGAACCTCAGCACGAGGCCGCGAGGCGGATGTCGGCAGAGTCCGATTGGTGGTGCAGGGTCAGCCGGCGGGCTGGAGCGGGCTCGGCCTCGGTTCGCGCATCGTGGCTTCGACGGCGGTGATGTGATCGTCGGTCAGCGGATTGATGTCGAACAGGGAGAATCCGGCGCCGCCGGCCTGGCGGGACAGGCGGATCGCTTCCGCGAGTTCGTCGGGGGCCAAAGCCGGGAGGTAGAGTCCCGCGTTCAATTCGGTGCCCGAACCGTCCAGGGCGCGAAGGCCCTCTTCGACGCTGCGCCCGATCCACGGAATATCCTGGTCGTACGCCGGGTGGTACAGCATCGGGAACAACCGGTCCACGGGCCATTCGTCCCACGCCTGGCGCACCAGCTTCCGGGCCAGCGCAGGCGTGGCGAACACCGCGGCGCTGATGGACCGTCCGCGCGCGTGCGTCACCTCCGAGAGCTCGGTCACGACTCGGGTGACGCTGTCCCAGCGGAATCGTGCCCAGTCGGGATCTGACGGAGGGTCGTCGAGCTCGAGAGGGTCTCGTCCGCTCAGGCGCCCGAACTGCTCACGGCATTCGTCGCAGTAGCAGAAGTCGTATTCCGGAAGCTCACGATCCTGCACAAGGTCGTACCTCTCCCACAGGCCGCGTGGAAGGATGACGTCAGGGTACCGGATGTAGTCGAGGTGAATGCCGTCCAGCCCCGGTTGGGCGGCGGCCTCGTCGATCACGCCGCTCAGGTACTCGCGGACCGGGGCCCGGGAGGGGCAGACCCACCGGTAATAGTCGACGTAGGGTGGCACATCGAGAGTCGAATCCCCGTTCCGGCTCACCGTGAACCACTCCGGGTGGTTCTCCTGGGCCCAGGTGTCTCCGGCCCGGTTCAGGATCCACATCCACCGGTGGTACTCGAGATCGGCTGAGTGGGCCGCGTCGGCCAGGGCCGGGTCGAACGCCCCGCCGACCAGGATTCCACGGAAACCGGCATCGCGCAGGCGTGAGAACAGGGCTTGCCACTCCGCAGGTGACTTCTCGGGGCGTCGTCCGATCCACAGCCAGCCACTGAAGTCGGTTCTCGCCGGAGCGAAGCAGCCAGAAATCGATGAGGGAAACGCCGCGGAGCCGAGGACGCCCAGCCCCAGGGCCCCCGCGGTCGCGGTCGAGACGAAGTCACGGCGCTTCACTGGTCGGCCCGATCAGTAGTGAACTTTGAGAATGGCCCATATCCGCTAGCTGCTCTCTGGCGGGTGTGTTGACGCCCGTGCCCGCCCGAAGATTACCCCTTGTGCGGAGGTTTGGGGTCCATGCGGCGATGGTACTCGCGTATGCCCCAGGGCGGACTGGCCCGCTGGTGCTTGGGCCACGACCTCCAGACGACGAACACGATGACAACTGCGGCGACTGCTGCGGCAATCTTGATGAGAACCATGGAGGCAATCTACCCGACCGCGAAGGATCGCGCTCAAGGCGACGGGGACAGCTAGTTGTACTGCCTGCGCCAATACAGGAACGCTACGACGAGCACGATGACCACGAGCACAACCGGCATCCACACGGCATCAAACATATTCACCCTTGAGTCGATGGAGGAGGGGCGGAGTAAATCTACCATCGCGCACAAGGCCCGAGGGCAGTCGTTGACCAGGTGACTGTTTCCCGGCCCTGAGCGGTTACGGCACGAAGGCTAACGTGGACGCCCCGAAAATGGCTGACGGTTATGGATCAGTAGTAGGGATTGGCTCCCGCATCGTGGTTCGTCACGTCCACGATGTCTCTCACATCGGGCACGTTCTCCATGATGATCCTGCGAATACCCTGGGCGAGCGTAACCGCGGCCATGCCGCACCCCTGGCATCCACCCATCATCTCGAGGTAGACGACATCGTCGCGCACCTCGACGAGCGTTACGCTGCCACCGTGGCTGGCGATCGCCGGATTGACCTGCATCTCGATGACCTGCTTCACCCGATCGGCCAGGGGTCCCTCGGCCAGGCCTTCCCCGATCGGCACGATGTTGGGGTTCTCGACCTTGAAGCCGCTGCCCTGAATCGATTCCACCCAATCGACCGTCGCCCCCTGCAGGAGGTCCACGCTGGACCGGGGAACCACCACTTCGAACCCTCCCTGCTGGTACACCTGATCGCCGGCTTCCTTTTCGGACTCCTCGATCAACGCCAGGTCGTATTGCGGGGCCAGCGGGCTCGAATCGAGCACTTCTATACGCACCGCGAGGGGTTCCGACTCCTCCGCGAGAAAGGCCACTACATGGGCCTTCGCTCCATCCGTGAACGTCACCACGTCATATCTCTCCTTGCCGTCAATCGCCGATCGCGGCGCGCATGACAAACAGGAGGTTCGCCGGTCGCTCCGCCATGCGGCGCATGAAGTACGAGTACCACTGGGATCCGTAGGGCAGGTAGATCCGCATGTTCAAGCCGTTCGCCACCAGCTGCCTCTGGTAGTCCCTCCTTACGCCATACAGCATCTGGATCTCGAACGCATCATCCGGTATCCCGTTCCGGGAGACGTGTTCCAGAGTCGCGTCGATCATCCTCTCGTCGTGCGACGCGATCGCCGTCGGAACTCCGCCATCGAGCAGCATCTTCATGAGGCGAACGTAGTTGCCGTCGACCTCGCTCTTCTCCTGAAACGCGACGGACGCGGGCTCGTTGTAGGCTCCCTTGCACAGCCGAACCGATGCACCGAGTTCGACCAGGTGCGCGATATCGGCTTCGCTCCGGTACAGGTAGGACTGGATGACGATCCCGACGTTCCGGTACTGCTCGAACACCCGGTAGAAGACGTCGAGCGTGGTCTGCGTGTGCTCTGAGTCTTCCATGTCGATCCGCACGAAATTGCCCAGCTCCTCGGCCCGGCGGACGATTCCCAGGAGATTTTCGTAGCAGAAGTCGGTGTCGATATCGAGTCCGAGCTGGGTCAGCTTCAGAGAGATGGTGGTCTCCGCCGCGTGGGCGTCGATTTCCGCCAGGCTCTCGGCATACTCGGCTGCCGCTCGCTCGGCTTCGGCACGATCGGACACGCTCTCCCCGAGCAAGTCGAGCGTGACCCGGAACCCGCTGTCGTTCAACTGCCGGGCCACGTCCAGGGCCTCTTCGGACGTGTCTCCAGCGACGAAACGTCCGGACATGTGGCTCGCGAATGGGAGCTTGAACAGGACGTTCTTGAAGTCGTTTCGCTCGCTCAAGAACAGGAGTGTGTGCTTCAGCATCAGCTGTCTATTCCCATGGGCGCGGACGGGTTCGCGAGGTATGCCTGGAACTCGTCAACGCCGAACAAGGTGTGAACGGTGAGGCCCTCGGCCTCGATCGTTTCGCGGCCACCCTCCAGGCGATCTACGGCGGCGAGTACCGCGAGGACCGTGCCGCCTTCCTGTCGAACGGCTTCGCAAGCCTGGAGCGCCGACCCACCCGTCGTGATGACGTCCTCCACGACGATGGCCCGCGCACCCTGCTCGAAGCATCCTTCGATCCGCTGACCGGTTCCGTGCCTCTTGGGCCTCTTCCGAACGGAGAAAGCGTGGATAGGGCTTCCGCGTCGCCAGGTCTCTCCGGCGATGGCGTAGGCGATGGGGTCGGCTCCCATGGTCAGCCCTCCGATCACGTCCGGTACCAGCCCGGCGGCCTCGAGGGCATCGGCGCCGACCTCGCCCAGGAGCACCTGGCCTTCGGCGTGCATGGTCGTGGTGCGGCAGTCGATGTAGAACCGGCTCTGGCGGCCCGAGGCGAGCACGAAGTCGCCTTCCCGGAACGACCGCTCGACAAACAGGCGAAGAAGCCTCTCTCGCGCGTTCATTTCGCTCTCTGTCAGGATGTGGATCCGGCTTCCCGAAAGGCCCGCTGGGCATCTCGACAGGCTGCGGACTCGCTGCATGTTCCGAATACTTTGACCTGCCGTGTAATGGTCTCGAAACCGTTCTCGGCGGCGACCTCGGCGAGGACTCGGTCCAACTCGGGGTGGTGAAACGTCGAGACCCGACCGCACTCGGTGCAGATCAGGTGGTCGTGCTGTGCACCTCCGACTTGTGTCTCGTACCGCTTGAATCCCTCATCGAAGTCGTGCTCCGTCGCCAGCCCCAGCTCAACCAGAAGAGCCAGGGTGCGATACACCGTGGCCTTGCCAGCGTGCTCGCCGCGTTGCCGAAGGGCCGCCGCGACGTCGTCCGCCGACAGGTGGCGGGTGGACTCGAACAGGACCTGTGCAATGGCCTCGCGCTGGTGCGTGAACGGGAGCTCCCGCTCACGGAGTTCACCCCTGAGGACCTGCATCATCACGGCCGCGCACCCGAGCGGCGGTCTCGTGGAAACGGTGGTCGAGGGGTTGGACATGGACGGCTCGCCCGCGGCATTTGAGGTGAGTGAAAGCCGTGTGGTCACCCGGTGCGTGGGCTTCTCACGGTCGTCTCAACGTATTGAGAAAGTATCGGTTCCGAGACCGGTTCTCAATCCGCTTGCGCCCGGAGCGGGCCGACGCATCTTGGCATGCACAGACGCTTCCACACGAACCTCACCTGGACTGCGAATCATGATCGACGTTCTTTCTCCCGTCCGGCACACGCTGCGGCGAATCAGTCTTCGGATCGCGCTGGTCTCCGCGTTGCTGGCCATTCCCGTGCTTGCCGGGTGTGGACAGGCGGGTGGTACGGGAGCGGACGGTGTCGCGACGGATCAACCGGTGCCGATCGCCGTTGGACAGGAGGTCCGAACCGCCCAGATCCGCATCGGCGGAGTCGAGGTGACCGCAGAGATCGCGGACAACGAGGAGTTGCGGGGGAAGGGCCTCATGAACCGGGACTCGCTTGCCGAGAACCATGGCATGCTTTTCGTATATGGAGCAGCTCAGGTGCGGTCGTTCTGGATGCGGAACACGCGGATTCCCCTCGACATCGCGTTCATCGATTCGAACGGTGTCATCATCAACATCGAACAAATGGAGCCCCAGTCAGATGAGAACTACTACTCACAGGGGCCCATGATGTACGCCCTGGAGATGGACCAGGGCTGGTTCGAGGCGAACGGGGTCGGACCGGGAGATCGCCTCGAGTTCTGAGATTCGACCAAAGGCGGGTGCCATAATGTCACAGTATCGGGAGGAAAAGGACTCAATGGGTCCCGTCCGCATTCCCGCGGACATGCTGTATGGAGCGCAGACCGAGAGAGCGCGACAGAATTTTCCGATCAGCCGGCTTCGTTTCGACCGTCGTTTCCTCTATGCGCTGGGAGTGATCAAGAGAGCCGCGGCGGAGGTGAACGAGGACCTCGGACTGCTCGACGCCGAACGAGCCGGGGCCATCAAACAGGCCGCGCAGGAACTGATGGACGGCGATCTCGATGCCCACTTCGTGCTGGACATCTTCCAGACGGGTTCGGGAACGTCCACCAACATGAACGCCAACGAAGTACTGGCGAACCGGGCCAACCTGATCCTGGGCGGTGAAGTCGGAACGAAGCAGCCCGTACACCCCAACGATCACGTCAACATGGGACAGTCGAGCAACGACGTGATCCCGACGGCGGTGCACGTGTCCGCCCTGTTCGCGGTGGAGGGCGAGTTGATTCCGGCCCTCACTCACCTTCAGAGGGCGCTCGCGGCGAAGGCCGACGAGTTCGACGGAGTGTACAAGGCCGGCCGCACTCACCTGCAGGACGCGACCCCGATGCGGCTGGGCCAGGAATTCGGCGGGTATGCCAGCCAGATCAAGCACGGGATCGGTCGGGTGGAGAGAGCGCGCGATTCACTGCGCGAACTGGCCATCGGCGGCACGGCCGTGGGAACCGGAATCAACACCCACCCGGAATTCGGCAGCCGCATGGCGGAGAAGATCAGCGCCATTACGGGGGTGAAGTTCCGCGAGGCCGAGAATCACTTCGAGGCGCAGGCGGCTCGCGATGCCACGGTAGAGATGAGCGGCATGCTCAAGGTCGTCGCGTGCAGCCTGATGAAGATCGCCAACGATCTGCGCTGGCTGGCGAGCGGCCCGCGCACCGGGATCGGTGAGCTCAACCTGCCGGAACTGCAGCCGGGTTCCTCCATCATGCCGGGCAAGGTGAATCCGGTCATGTCGGAGATGCTGACCATGGTGGCGGCGCAGGTCATCGGGAACGACGCGGCGATCACGATCGGTGGCGAGCGTGGCAACTTCGAGCTCAACGTCATGATCCCCGTGATGATTCACAACCTGCTCGAGTCGATCGAGATCATCTCGACAGGCAGCCACACCTTCGCGGACAAGTGCGTGGCGGGCATCACGGCGAACGTCGATCGCTGCATACGGAACGCCGAGACGACCGGCTCGCTGTCGACGGCTCTCGCCCCTGTGATCGGGTACGACAAGGCGGCCGAGGTGGCGAAGAAGTCGCTGAAGGAGGACAAAACCCTGCGCCAGGTCGTGCAGGAGATGGACCTGATGAGCGACGAGGAGCTCGACGGGATCATCGACTTTGCGAAGATGACGGCTCCGAACGTCACGTAGGCAGACGCATACACGACACCTGCCGCCTTCCTTTCGCGCTAGTCCTCGCTTCGCTGCGGAGACGCGCTCCAGGAAGGCGGCAGGGCCGCGAGAACGACTGCAATTCGTAACGCGCCGCGCCCGGAAGTGGAGAGGAGGTATCGCGTGTTCGATCCGAAGAACCGGATTCACTGGTTGGCGGTGATCGTCATCGCGATCATCCTCATCCTGATCCTGGGAGTAACCTCGGCGGAGGGGTAGGCAGTACCCTTCGAACTAGCGAGTGAACGTGAGTCAGTTCGTCTGAGAGCTGCCGGCCAGCTGCTAGTCCTGGTGGCCGTCTGTTCCCTCACGGCGATCGTGGCTGCGACTCACCTGTCGAGTGAGGACGGATCGGTCCTGCAAAGGGGTGAGCCGGCGACGGCGTTCCAGACCGGGCCTCTACTGGGCGCCACGGCCGGCTCGGCTGTCTGGACACTCGGCTTGGCGTTGTTTGGAGTATTCGGGGAGTAGGCCCACACCGCCGAGTACAGATCAGAAGCACGGTGCTTGAATGACCTTCGGCAACCTCCACACGCGGATCTGCGGAATAGGCTCTACAATCAATCCATATAGACGGTCTTCCGTGAGTGCGATGTCAACGACGGGCCGGTCGAGTCTGTATATGTCGATCAACTCGCCATTCCAGTCGAATACATGGATGTCCCGTGCGTCATACGAATTCTCGAGGTCGGCCTCTGCCTCTGGTTTTCCTATGAACAACGCGGCGACGTGGCCCGAGCTGGCTGAAGCCCCATAGTAACCCATGATGGCCTCCTCGGTCATTCGATACTTCCACATGTCGCCTCGTGTAATCCGTTCAGTTAAGATCGGCCAGGACCCAACTTGCCGTTCGCTCAATGTCTCTCCGGTCGCGAGGTCGACGATCAAGAACTCACCGGTCTGGTGCAAACCCAGGGCGAGTCGGCCAAGGTCGGGTTGAATGGCGGAGAATGTATAGGCGACATGCAACCACTGTTCCTTGGGCAAGCGACGTACGAGGCGGCTGTGTTCTCCCTTCCAGTGGACTTTGGAGGAGTCGGCCGACCATTCGGCGAACGTTCCTTGGCGACTCGCCCCTGTTCCGTAGAAGCGATTGTTGGCTCGGTGGACGGCAGCTACTGTTCCCTCGCCTGGGGCTGGTAGTGTGCGTCCCACAAGGCCAGCCTGAGGATCGGCCAGATCAAGAGAGTACAGTCGGCTCAGGCTCGTATCCCATAACCACGCCGTGTCTCCGCGCACTTCGAGGTCTGTAATCACGCCCGTCTCTCCAGGCCCCTCCCCCTTAGGCCCAAGGCGTCGAAGGACTGTGCCTGCTGTGTCAAACACGACAATGGCTGAGTCGGCATAGACGTCTGCGACGACAATCCGAGAGCCCTGAACATCGAAGTCATAAGTGAGTCCGCGGATGTCGCTCTCGACGAGCAGCTCGCTGACAACCAAGCGCTTGACCTCTAGTCCTTCTGGTGGACTGTATCCCTCATGCGTATCGGCGCAGCTGACGCTCGTTGCCACTAGCGCCGCCAGTACTATTCGGTCAACCAGTTTCTCAGCCAATTATCGGTCCCCCAACGAGAATCAGTTCCTAGTTGGCCTTCTTGCTCGGAACAGTGCACGAGAACGGCTCCGTGCCACACGTCGTCTCAAAAACACAGCTTGCTGATCCGTTCTCGCAATCGTTGATCCTCTGGCACCGCTTCTCACAATCCTCCTGGTCTGCTGCCTGAATAGATGCCACCCAGAACATGGCCAGAGCGGTGAACAGAAGTGCGCAAACGACGAGGACCTTCCTCATGGCAACCTCCCTTTATGAGACTCACTTGGCATAGTCCTTGGGGGACCGACTGTGACTCTAGTTGGCCTTCTTGTTGGCAATGGAGCACGAATACGGCTCGCCACCGCACGTTGTCTCATAGATGCAACTCGTTGACCCGGTCAGGCAGTTGTTCTTAAGCAGGCAGTCCGCCTCGCAGTCTCCGTGGCCTGCTGCCCGAGTTGCAGAGTGGAGCCAAGGCGGTGAACAAAAGGGCGCAGACGACGCGCGACTCTTTGTTGGGCCGCTGCCGAAAGCTCAGCAAGACACAACGCCTTGCCTCGGGGCGCGTGAGGCGGGTGTATTTCAGGCTCGTCGGGGCGCACGATGTGTGCCGTACGAGTACTCGCATCGGACCGGTCAGCTAAGTCGTTGCGGGTGCGTTAGCTTCGGGGGCGGCGAGGGTCGTCGGCGCTCACCAAGGAATGAGCCGGTATGTCTCGTGCGGAGACGCGACGGCCCCGCATGATATTATGTAGCAAGTGTTTAGATGGCTCGGCCGCCTCCGATACTGATCGCCGCGCGCCGGTCGCTGCTGTCGGTGAGGGGTTTTTGGGCGTCGAGTGCCTGCCCCCGGAGAACGTCTCCGCAGCGCAGCGAGGACTAGTTCGTAGGGGGCAGGTCTCGGCGCTTCTATTCAGCAGTTCCCAGCAACATCGCCCGCGTCGGCAGCAGCCACTCTGCTTGTGCCGCCGAAATCCGGTAGACCAGCGCGTTGTCAGCGCGGCGAACCAGGAAATCGGGAGCGTCGGGGGCGGTGAGGAAGAGCAGCGACAGGGCGGGCGCTGCTCCGGGTCCGTCGGTGTCGAACATCTCGAGCACGGCAACGGGACTGCCGAAGTCGACCGCGAAGGCGACCGAGTCGGATGGGAAACCGGTGGCCACCAGTTCAGCGGATTCCTGCAGAAGGGCGTGCACAAATACCGAGTCCACGGCCTGGCCATCCAGGTTCCACCCCGGAGCCGCCTCGCTCCCACCGGTTCTCGCCAACAGAACAGGCTCGGGCTGGTCGTTTCGCCTGACCGCGATACGGGTCACGGTCGAAGTATCCACTGAGGCCACCACCCGGTCGCGCCATTCCTCGGCGGATCTTCCCAGTGGCCGCATGGAGGCGGCGGATACGGTGAAGACGTCGTCCGAGGGCGGGAATCGAACGAACCGGCCGTCGGTCCCCCCCCCTCCCATGAGAAACATGATGCTTGGGTCGCCGACGGGGCCGATCTCGATTCGGCGGGCCGAGTCGTCCGAGACTCCGAGGCGTGCATGGTTGGTCGCGCTGCGGGCCACGAGTCTGCCGACCCGAGCCGAGTCGAGACCCTCTGCCAGCTCCCGCACCAGGGAGGAATCGGCCGGATATCCGTTGACGGTCCAGGCGCCGTCCGCCTCCTCGAGTCGAACTGAATCCGCGGCGTCCGGCGTGAGCACCCGAACGACGCTGAAGCCGTCTCGTACCGATGCGGAGATGCTGTCACTTCCCGCGGCGGGGCCTTTCCCGGACAGCAGTTGCACGGCCACGTAGGCAACGAGCAGAAGGCTGAGCGCGGCGAATATGGCCTTGATCTGTCTCGACTTCACGCAATCACTCCAGCGCCCTTGTACTTCCTGGCCTGCAGCCGTCTCCGCCTGGCCAGCCTCCACGCGCCGATCAATACGAACAGGAGCGGAACGCCGATCAGGTTGCCGTACTTCGCCAGGTCTCTCATCCGTTCGGACGAATACAGGAGAGGCGGTGCACTGCGCAGCTTGGCCCGGATCTGAATCAGCGATTCGTCCTGCGCGAGCCAGTCCACGGCGTTCGTGAGGAACACGATGTTACCGGCCTCGCCTCCGACGAACCGGTTGGAGGCGAAGTCCGCGTCGCCCACCAGCACCAGCCTCCCACCCGCTGATTCTCCTCCCTCGGCGTCCGCGCCGCCCGACGTCCTGGGCAGAATGGCAGCGGCCATTGGTTGTGGCCTCAGGTTGGCGGCGATCGAATTCCAATCGAACTGCGGGTTGAGCGGGTGCGGCCCGGTCAGGTGCTGTCCGAACTCCGTCGTCGCCAGGAGCGGAGTCACGGTGGTGGTGTCCGCCCGCGACAGGTCGAGGGGACTGGACCACGGCAGAAGCACTCCGGTCAAGCCCTCGACCATGGCGTGTGCGCTGGCGGGCACGACGATAGGCCACAGCGGATAGGGTACCACGTAGCCGGCGCCGGAGGATGAAAGCGTCACCCTTCCGCTGGATCGATGATCGATGACCATCCCCTCGGGGACGGCGACCCCGTACTCGGCCAGCAGCCCGTCCAACACCGGGTGGGGCTGTGGATTCGGAAAGGCCTGCGTCTCGTCGATCGCCAGGGGCTGCACCATGAGCAGCATGTTGCCGCCCCTCGCCAGGAACGCCCTCAGCGCCTCCCCCTCGGATTCCGACAGCGGCGTCTCCGGTCCCTGCACGATCAGGACGCGGACCGCGTCGGGGACCTCGGTCCCTTCAGCCGTGAGATCCACGGGCCTGACGTCGTAGCTCTGGCCGAGCGTCTCGGCGAACAAGGAAGCCGCACCCCCGATGTCCGCCTCACCGTGCCCCGTCAGGAAACCGAGAGTCGTGCGGGCCGGATTCGTGAGAGCCAGGATGGCGCTCGTCAGTCGGTACTCGAGATCGTCCGTCTGTCGTACGAAGGGCACGTTGGCCGTCTGGTCCGCGTACTGGATCGCGATGCCGAGATATCCCTGTCGGACCTGGAACTCGTCCTGCCCCAGCACGTTGAACTGGATCGCAGGAATTTCCATCTGCTCGGCTTCCGCCAGACCCTCGGGGTCGTCGGCGGACGGGCTGAATCGAAGTAGCTGCAGGTTGTCGCCCGCGTTTGCCGCGTAGTCGGACAACAGATCCTCGACGTCCCTCCGGACCAGCTCCACCTGCGGAGGGAGTTCGCGCGAGGCGAAGAACTTCAGCGTGACCACGTCGTCCAAATTCTCGAGAACCGCGCGAGTGGTGGACGACAGGGTGTACATCTTGCCGGGGGTAAGATCGATCCTGCCCCGGATGTGCCGGCCCAGCAGGTTCACCACCACGCAGATCAGCAGGATGCCGAGGATACCGATCCGCAGGGTGCGCCAGGACCTGCCCTTCAGGTTGAGGCGACCACGCTCGATCATCAGATAGGCCAGGCCGAGGAAGGCCACGGTAATCGAAACGAAGTAGACCAGGTCACGCAGGTCGAGAACGCCACGCGTGATCGCCGAGAAGTGCGTCAGCAGGCCGAGTCGTGTCGCAGCGACCGCCAGGGCCGGGGGCAGCCCGATCAGGACGACGTTCATCGTAATGGCCATGAGCACGAAGATCACGGTCAGCGCGGCGATGAAGGCCGTGATCTGATTTCGCGTCAGGGAGGACGCCCACAGGCCGATGGCGACGAGGGCGCCCGTGAGGAGCAGGGCGCCCGTGTACTGGGCGAACATGACCCCAAAATAGGGTGCTCCTCCGAGCCTGAGCCCGATCGCCGCGCCCAGGGTCCCGGCCAGGGCCACGGCCATGAATCCCATGATCCCGAGGAACTTGCCCAGCAGGAACTCGAGGCTCGAGATCGGTTGTGAGAGCACCAGTTCGAGCGTGCCCCGCGACCGTTCCTCCGCCAGCGACCGCATGGTGACAGCGGGGACGAAGAACAGGAGCAGCCAGGGCATGAGTTCGAACATCGGTCGGAGCGTGGCCTCGGCGGTGACGAAGACGGTCCGGAAGTAGAAGAAGAAGTTCGCCACCAGGAACACGACGACCAGGATGTAGGCCGTTGCCTGGTCGAAGAAGCTGCGGAACTCGCGGCCCGCGATGGCGGAGACGTTTCTGGTCATGAGCCCGCCTCCGTCAGGTCGCGGAAGAACTGCTCCAGGTCTTCCTGCTGCCTCTGCATCTCCCACAGGGTCCAGTCACGGTCCCGGGCCAGGGCGAAAATGTCGGGGCGTGGGTCGGAGGCGCCGGCTCCGTGCACCACGAACCTCGGCCTCGCGCCTCCATCCGCCGCGTCCCTGACCTCGGACACGGACTCGAGCTCTTCGAGGGCCTTACGGAGAGTTCCCGGTTGAGCGTCGATCTCCACGACAATCCGTGTGCCGCCGCCTCCAGCCAGCAGGGCAGACACCCCGCCGTCCGCGATGATCTTCCCCTCGTGAATGATCAGGAGTCGATCGCAAACGGCCTGCACTTCCCCCATCACGTGCGTGCTCAGAAGGACCGTGTGATCCTGTCCGAGTCTCGTGATCAGCTTCCGGATCTCCACCCGCTGATTCGGATCCAGCCCCTCCGTGGGCTCGTCGAGAATCAGGATGTCCGGCTCGGAGAGAATCGCCTGGGCCAGGCCCACCCGCTGCCGGTATCCTTTCGACAGGTGAGCGATGGGCCGGTAGTAGACGTCCGCGATTCCGGTTTGCTCGACGGCGGGGTCAATTCGATCTGCGGCCTGAGCGGGTTCGATTCCACGCAACTTGGCCATGAACACCAGGAACTCACCGACCAGCATGTCCTGATACAGGGGGTTGGCCTCGGGAAGGTATCCGATGCGGCGACGTGCCTCTGCCGGGTCCTCGTCCACCGACCGGCCGTCGATCTCGATGCTCCCGGAGTCGGGTTCCAGGGCCCTCGTGATCAGACGCATGGTCGTGGTCTTGCCCGCTCCGTTTGGACCCAGAAATCCGACCACCTCGCCACGGTCGATAGAAAACGAGACGCCGTCCACGGCACGTACCTCGCCGAAACTCTTGGCGACCTCTTGTAGACGAACCAACGACATTGCATGACCTCTGAGATATGGGACGCGGTTCGCCAAAGTAGTAGAGCCCGCAGTCGTGTCAATCTGATTCGGGAAGGCGGACACTCAGGCCGCCGCCGAAACTTGCCCGGAAGCCCCACGAAAGCGACCTTGCGGTGCTCTCTGGGCCGTGTTCACGGCCCTGCATCCTGGACATGAGATGTCGGACTGAACAAGGGAATCGATTCGATGCGAATACTAGTGGGGACGAAGGGTGGTCTGTACGTGGTTCGCTGGGTGCATGGCGAGCGAGCGGCCCAGGTCAAGGAGAGTCATTTTGAGGGCGACGACGTTCGCGCCATCGTTCCTGCCGGCCGCTTGTTCTATGCCGCCGTCAGTGGGCATGGCGTGTGGCGAAGCGAGGATCAGGGCCGTACGTGGAAGCAGATGACCGGGCCGCTGGATGGCCACATCATCCGCTCGCTGGCCGTGTCACCGCGTGACCCCGAACTCCTGTATGCTGGAACGCAGCCCGCTGCCCTGCACGTCTCGCGCGACGGGGGGGTGAACTGGGAGGAGATGACCGAGTTCCGGGTGCTTGGTGTCCGGGAGGGCTGGAAGGACTCAGGGGAAGGCGCAGCGCGCGTGGACACGATCGTGGCCGATCCGCACGATTCGCGCCGGCTGTATGCTGGGGTCGAGATCGGTGGAGCCTACCGCAGCGACGATGGCGGACGCACGTGGACGGGCTGCAACGAGGGCCTGTTCGACGATGTGCACTTCCTGATGGCCGATCCCCTGGACTCCTCCCGTGTGTACGCGGCAACCGGCGGAGGCTTCCACATCAGCCGTGACCGCGGCAGGAAGTGGTCGTCTCACGGCGGAGAGCTGGGCCAGGCGTACTGCACTCGACTGGACGCCGAATTCGAGCGTGGAGCCAGCGACTCGATTCTGGTCCTTGCCGTCGCGGCAGGCCCGCCCGCGACGTGGGAGGGCTCGAAGGGCGACGCGAAGGCGCGCCTCATGGTCAGCCGCGATTCGGGCGAGACCTGGGGGGCGTTCAAGACCAGCGCCATGGGGGAGAAAGGGGCCTTTACGGCCATCGCTACGGACCGGACCGCTCTACAGTCCGGTTTCGTGGGCACGAGTACGGGACGACTGTACTACGGCAACGCGGTGCTGGGACGCTGGACGAAGATCCACTATGGCTTGCCACGGGTGCAGGTGCTGCGGGTTCTGTAGCTCAATTCGACGGAGTGATTCGATGACGTACGTGCGATACACGGCCCGGATGGTGGTCGGGGCGTTGGCGGCCGGATTTCTCTCGATCTCCAGTCCCTCGGCAGCCATGGGGCAGCAGGACCTTACGGTCGAGCGGATCTTTGGAAGCGGCGACTTCAGCGGGCAGTCGGTCTCGGTGCGCTGGATGCCCGACGGACTGCACTGGTCCACGATCGATCGCGATTCCGCGGAACACAGCGAACTGTGGCAGGTCGATGCCCGGACGGGTCAGCGGGAGAAGCTGATCTCGGCGGCCGAGTTGATCAAGGAGGGGTCTGGCGATTCCCTGCAGATCGAGGGGTATGCGTTCTCGGCCGACGGCAGGCGCGTTCTGATCTTCGCGGAAAGCCAGCAGGTATGGAGGGCTCGTACGAAGGGTCGCTACTACGTCTTCGATTTTCCGACCCGCCGCCTCATTCCGGTGAGTGATGCTGAGGGATGGCAGATGTTCGCCAAGTTCTCTCCCGACGGGCGGCAGGTCGCGTACGTCCGCGACAACGACATCTTCGTCAACGATCTCTCCAGCGGCGAGGAGCAGCGCCTCACCTTCGATGGCAGTGAGACGATCATCAACGGCACCACGGACTGGGTGTACGAAGAGGAACTGGGTCTGCGGGATGCCTTCCGGTGGAGTCCTGACGGCTCGAGGCTCGCCTACTGGCGGTTCGACCAGAGCCCGATTCGCACCTACTGGCTGGTGGACGCCATGCCGCTCTATCCCGAACTCAACGGGATTCGCTATCCAAAAGCCGGCGAGGCCAATTCCAAGGTCCGTGTGGGCTCGGTTGAGCTGGCTTCTGGCGAGACCACCTGGTTCGACATCGGGTCCGACGAGGACATCTACATTGCGCGGATGGAGTGGGCTTCGTCTTCGGACGAAGTGGTTATCCAGCGACTGAACCGACATCAGAGCCAACTCGATCTCCTCCTTGGCGATGCGCAGACAGGCCAGACCTCGCTTTTGTTCTCGGAGCGGGACGAGGCCTGGCTCAATGCCAACAACGACCTGCACTGGATCGATGACGGCCAGGGATTCACCTGGACTAGCGACCGGGACGGGTTCTCGCACGTGTACCTGTACGACCGCTCGGGGCGGATGGTACGCCAGCTCACGCGCGGCAACTGGGACGTGACGGCATTCCACGGAGTGGACGAGGCCGAGGGGCGGATCTTCTTCACCGCGGCTTCGGAAAGCCCGACCACCCGATCGGTTTACAGCGCGCCACTCGAGGGTGGAGACATGACTCGGCTCGCCGGCGGGCGTGGAACCCACTCGGCGCGGTTCAGTCCGGATTTCGTGTTTTTCACCGACACCTACTCCTCCATTGGAACGCCGCCCGTGACGCGACTTCGGCGGGTAGCGGATGGTAGCGAAGTACGGGTACTGGCCGATAACGCCGAGCTGGTGGAAACGCTGGAGGGTCTCGACCTGCGCGAACCGGAGTTCTTCACGCTGCAGGCGGGAGACGGAAGCGCGCTGAACGCCTGGATCATCAAGCCGCGTGACTTCGATCCGGGGAATACGTACCCGCTGCTCCTGTACGTCTATGGGGGACCCGGAAGTCAGACCGTGAGGGATTCGTGGGGAGGCACGCGGTACCTGTGGCACCAGATGCTGGTGCGCGAGGGCATCCTGGTCGCGAGCGTGGACAACCGGGGGACAGGTGCGCGCGGGCGCGAGTTCGAGAAGCAGGTCTACCTGCGTCTCGGACAGCTGGAGACGGAGGACCAGCTGGCGGCCATACGACAGCTCGGCGACCTGCCCTACGTGGACGCCTCTCGTATCGGTATCTGGGGCTGGAGCTACGGCGGGTATATGTCGCTGATGACAGCGCTCCTGGGCGGCAATCATGTTGCGGCGGCGATCGCGGGCGCGCCCGTGACTTCCTGGGAGCTGTATGACACGATTTACACGGAGCGCTTCATGCGGACGCCCCAGGAGAACCCCGAGGGGTACTCGGTCGGGGCGCCGCTCTCACACGCCGAAGGCCTGGAAGGCGAATTGCTGATCATCCACGGTACCGCGGACGACAACGTGCACCCGCAGAACACCCTCAGGATGATCGCCGAGCTCGAACAGGCGGGGAAGCAATTCGACATGAGGTTGTACCCGGGCCAACGTCACGGCGTTCGGGGCCGCGTCCTCTCGGTCAACCTGTACGAGATGATGACCCGGTTTCTTCACCGGACGCTGCTCGAAACGGCACCGCAGCCGGCAGCGCCGGCGCAGGCCAGCTGGATGGGTCGGTAGTCGGCTCGAAGGGCTTCTAGCCGGGCCTCCGGCAGGTGGCGGGATCTGGAGGGCTGAACGACAGAGGGGCCCCAGCCATCTTGGCTGCGGCCCCTCATGCTATGGGTTCCAAATGGTCCGAAATCAGTATCCCGTGTGACAGATTGCGCACGACTGCGTGCTGCGGTCGGACGCCCGCTGGGGATCGAAGTCCGGTCCGTGCGGATTCACGCGCCATCCTTCCCTGGCCGAGTGACAGGCCAGGCACTCGGTCTGCTGGTGGCAGGTGGTGCAACTTTCCATGCCCTGCCGCGCGGCCGCGCCGTGCTGCTGCAGCCAGTTTGCCACTCCGTCGTGGTAGCCACCGTTCTGGCTGCCATCCTGCGCGACTCCCTGGTTCGAGTGGCAGTCGCGGCAGAAGACCTCCCTCGAATGGCACTCGGAGCACTCCATCGGAGCGGCCCACGACTCCGCGCTGTGGCGGGTGACGAAGTTCGCCGGATGGTACTGCGTACCCGGGTTCGTCGGGCCGTCGTGGCAGTCGACGCAGAACGTTTCCCTGTGGCACTGCGTGCAGTTCGGGAGTCCCGCTGCTGCCGCCGTCGCATGCTGCGTCATGAAGTCAGGCGTGTGCCCGGGCGCCGGATCGTAGTGACAGGTCTCGCACGGGTTGATGCCGACCTCGAAATGGTCGGTCGCCCCGTTGCCGTGGCAGGCCAGGCACGTGTCTCCCGATGCGGCCTGAACGGCCATGTCGCCCTCGCCGCCGGGAACGCCGTGGCAGTTCTGGCAGCCGAGCTTCGGGTGCGTGGCATGCTGGAACTTCAGGCCACTTTCCTGCGGTTTGTATCCCGTGTACCCCACCTCGGGGAACGCCTGTCCGTTATGGCATCCCGAGCACAGTGCCGGGTCAACCGAGACGTTGCTCGCGGCGTCTCCGGAGTAGATGCCCGCGTGGCAACTCTCACACCCGGCCCCACCAAGGGCCGCGTGTTTTTCGTGCGGGAAGTCGAAAGATCCACGGGAGGCCGCGAACAGCGCTCCGGCGCCGACCGTCAGAACGAGGGCGCCCAGGTAAGCGAGCCGCCTCATCGGGTACCTCCAGTGTTGAAGCGCCAGCGCAATCCTACGCTCGCGCGCCCTTCTGTCCAGGTATCGGCCAGGGGCCGGTTCTTGTCTTCGATCTGGTAGAAACCGAGGCTGGCGTCGAGCGTCAGGTTGGCCTTGGTGATGTCGTACGATCCTTCGACGGCGCCGCCAACCACGTAACGCTCACCCTCTCGGAACTCGTACAGGGTCTCCGTCGCGGTGCCTCGCAGGGCCACGTAGGAGGCAGAGCCCGTGGCCAGGTAGCGGCCCAGGACCAGGTCGCCACCGTACCGGGAGCCTCCGAATCCGTCTTCCGCGCGGTAGCGGGCGTCCACGTACCACTTGTCCGGGCTCCAGTAGATCCGGCCGAAGCCACGGTAGCCGTCTTTGCGGATGGTGGTGTTCGAGGGGCCCGCGTTCGTGTCTTCGTACTCGCGGTACGCCCCGCCGAGCTCGACGAGCAGCGGGAGGCTCCTGGAGGTCCAGGTGCCTGAAAGGCGCCCCTCGTTGAAGCCGACGGGAGAGAAGGCGCTCCAGATGGTCCAGTAGTCGAAGAACGGGGTGTAGTGCCTGGCCTGAGCGGCAAACTTGATCCCCAGCACCTGCGGCGTCGTGATCCGGACTCGAGCGTCGTTGAGCTGGTCGTACGCGAAGTCGTAGCTGGCTCCGCCATCGAATGCCCAGCCGCCCACGAGGGCCCTGAGGTCTACCGCTGCCCTCTCCGAATAGAGGGCCAGCTCATCGGTGCGGAGCTCGCGCTGGTAGGTCGCCGAGCCGGAGAACACCTTGCCGCCACGGAAGCCGAGCTCGCCACCAAAGAGATAGCCGCGTCGGTCCGTGGCCAGGAGATCGGCATCCTGGTACAGGCTGCCGTTCCGCGGTGCGTTGACGCCACGCGCCAGGCTCCAGCCGGCATATCCCTCGACCCACAGCCATCCGAGTCCACGCCACACGGCGGACGCGCCGTCGAAGTTGTAGTAGCCGAGTCCCGATGCCCTGTACATCCGGCCGGCTTTGATCTGGAAAGCCGAGCGATTGTAGCTCAGGTAGCCCGTGAGGAGGTCGAACTTCTGATCGGTGCGCGGCCACAGGTCGTCACTGCCCAGGCGCGTGCGCATCTGCCCGTGGAACGAAAGACCCTGGACGCCGGTCCACCCGGCGAATCGCAGGTCCTGCGTGAAGGGCATGATGTCCTGGCGCTGGCCGTTGTTCTCGTACCAGCGGCAGTAATCGCCCTCGATGCACGACACCACGGTCCCGTTCGCCAATTGCCGCTGGAGGCCCGACCCCGAGACATCGCCCTCGGGGACCGAGTCCTGTGCGAACGGTTGGAGCTGCATCCAGCCCCAGTTGAGTCTCACGTCTCCGCGTATGCCCTGGGCCTGGGCCGCAGAGGGCAGCCACACCATGGCGCACGCGAGAAACGAGAAGAACGGCCGGCGATGGACAGTCATGGTCCTGCTCCGACGCGCTTGAGGTTACCTGTCACGGAGCTTCCTGGACGGCTCCATGAAACATGGCCGGCCGGGCGGACTGGATCAAGCCCGCCGGCCGGTCTCGAGAATGCGGAGCCGGAAGCGCCCGCCCCCGCTGTGTGATCGGCTATCTGTAGCCGAACAGCATCGTGTACAGAATGAGCCCCACGATCGTGAGCCCGATCGCGAGCATCGTGAAGCCGAAGATGCGAACGGTAGTCTCGAATTCCTTCGGAAGCGGATCGACCAGCCGCTCTTCCAGCTTTCCTTCCGCCTTCATGCGCTCGTACTCCATCGGCTTGTCGCGCTTCAGCTCCTCCAGTGGAACCCGGCCCGTGAAGATCACGGGATCCATGGGGAACTTGTCCAGGCGGAAGTGCGTGTTGAAGAAGTGGATGGTGAAGATGAACGCCACTGCCAGCAGCGCCTCATCGCTGTGGATGATCGTGGCCACGTTCACGAACCACCCGGGCAGCACGGTCGTGAAGAGCTCCGGGAACCACAGGAACAGTCCAGTGGAGCCGATGATGAACATCCCCCAGAAGACGGCGAAGTAATCGAACTTCTCCCAGTAGGTGAAGCGGCCGTAGTTCGGTCGTTCTCCCTTACCGAAGAACCACTTGATGGAGGCCACGAACTCGCGTCCGTCGTTCTTGTTGAACATCAGCGAGTCTCGGGAGAAGATGTACTCCTTCCACGTCTGCCCGGCCGAGCGCTTCTGTTTGCGCACGTCCACCAGGTGAACGATGAAAAGGGTAATCAGCGCCACGGCCCCCAGGCGGTGCAGGATGCCCATCGCCTCGAATCCGCCGACCATTCGCGAGAACAGCTTGGCCCAACCCATCCACGCGAACTTGAGAGCCATGCCGGTCGCGGCCAGCAGCATGAAACTGAGCAACATCACCAGGTGCATGATCCGCTGCCGTTGTGTGAACCGGCGATAGAGCTGCTTTCGCTCCTCGCCCACGGCCTCGACGTGGCCCTTCCAGTGCTCCGGCTCGCGCCACAGGCGGTACAGCCATGCGCCGGTGTGGATGAGCGAGAAAGTGAGCACGCTGACCAACAGGCCCGTCATGGCCCAGAAGGCGAGAAAGAGCCACGGGTACTTGTCCGGATCGTGGTGCGTGGCATGCGTCAGGTAACCCGTGAACTTCTCGTTCGCGGCCGGGTGACACTGCGCGCACGTCTCCAGGATGTTGTCACGACTGAGGGTCGAACCAACCTCCGAATTCGGGAGGATGTTGTGTGTTCCGTGGCAGTCATAGCACTTGGCCGCCCGCGCTCCGCCCAGGCGTGAGACCTTGCCGTGGTACGTCTCGAAGAACGTCTCGGACTCGTCCTCGTGGCAGCGCCCGCACTGGCTCATCATGAGCATCCGGAAATCATCCCGGTCCGTCCGACCGATCGTGTGCGAGGTGTGGCAGTCCTCGCAGGTAGGATACTGGTGCTCGCTTTCGGCCGTGTAGAGCCCGTTCTCCGGATAGTGGACGCTCTCGCGGAACGTCTCCTCGATCCCGTGGTGACACTGTCCGCAGGTGGCGGCGACGTTGTTCGGATTGACCCTCGAAGTCGAGTCGCTGGCCGGAAGCTCCGAGTGAGGTCCGTGGCAGTCGCTGCAGGTGGCCGTGACCACGAGTCCGCTCTCAAGCAGTCCCTTGCCGTGGATGCTCATCTCGTAGCCCGCGACGATGTCGGCGCCCTCGCGCTGGATGCGTTGGGCCGCCGCTTCCCCTTCGCGGTGGCAGGTAGAGCACAGCTCGGGGACGTTCCGGGCATACGTCGGCGAGGTCGGATTGTCGTTGTCCCCCGTGGCGTGTTTCTCGTGGCAATCCAGGCACGTGGGAGCGTCGGTCACACCCTCCGCGGCCAGTGTGCCGTGGCTGCTGGCCTGGTACTCGGAGACCGGTCCGGCGTGGCAGATCGCGCAGTCGACCGCCGAGGAGAGGGTCTCGCAAGGACGCTCCTCGTACGCGACGCTCACGTCGGTGTGGCACTGCGCGCACGTCGTACCCTGATGCGCCCCCAGGCTGTAAGGGCCCTCGTCCACGAACATCGAGACGCTGTTTCCGTCGAAATCCGTGCCCATGAGTTCCGGATCGGAGTGGCAGGCCAGGCAGTCCGCGTTCGCGACCCCCGCATCGTAGAACACGCGACGAATCTCGTGCGGCTCATGACAGTCCACGCAAGCCGGGATCATATGGGGCTGTTCTTCCCACAGTCGCCCTTCGATCACCTGCGTGTGCACTTCCTCGATCCGCGCGTGACATGCCATGCACGTCCCGGCGACGTTGTCCACGTGGATGCTCGAGCGGGGATCCGTGTGCGGAAGGATGAAGTGCGACGTGTGGCAGGAAGTGCATACGGCGGTCACCGACAGGCCGCGCTCGAACAGGCCGGCCCCGTGGATGGACAGGGAGTAGTTGTGCAGGATGCTGTCCTGCGGAATGTCTATTCGCTCCGATACCTCCGTGCCTTCCTGGTGACATTCGCCGCACAGGATCGGGATGTTCATCACCGATGTCGGCGAAGCCAACTCCCGACTCGACAGGATCTCGTGCGTGCCGTGACAGTCCTCGCATTCCGGTGCGAGCGCATCGCCGCGGGCGGCGGCCTGCCCGTGCAGCGACTGCTGGTGTTGGCGCGACTGTCTCCCGTGGCACTGCCCGCAACTGGGCGCCGGGGCGTCTGCCTGGTGTGGGAACTCGAGTCCCGCGTGACAGTCCTGGCAACGAAGGCTGCCATGTACCGAGCCCGACAGCGATTCCTGGGTGACCACGAGGCGCTCGCCGTTCTCCTGGCTCTGGAAGAACGCCGGGTTCTCGTGACACATCAGACAGTTGACTTCCTGCGCGGCGGCAGGGGCCGCCAATATCAAGAGCGTGGCCGCAGCGGCCAGCGGGGTCAGTCGCTTCGCTATTCTGAACTTCCGAATCCGCATTGGACCTCCGGAAGGAGTGGTCGTCCCTACACGAGGGCGGAGCGGACCCCGAATGCTGAGACCCGCAACGCCGCACGAACAACCTGCAAGAACTGGACACAATTCGGCAAAGCTACACCGAACAACGAGATATGCGTGTGTCCAAGTCTTGCCGAACCGTGATAAGGACTCGGAATGGGTCAGAATGACACAACGCTCGTGGGCACAACAACCCGTGGGTCGGGGGTTGCCCGACCCGGGGGGCAATCGGCCTGCCCGGTATCAGCCTGCGTCGGCTCGACGGTCCGGTAGCCCCGCCGTCGTTTCACCCGGCGGAAGCGCGTCGAGCATGTCCTGGACTTCCTCATCGTACCAGCGGCCGTGTACGGCCTGCACCTCGTGCTCGGGCATCTTCCCGGTGAGCCAGATCCAGCTCATCGGATAGACATCCGGGTGCACCATGACGAAGAAGAAGTGCCACACCACGATCGCCAGCATCGCCAGCCAGGCCTCGTAGAAGTGGATCGTCTCCGAGATGGAGACCACCCAGGCCGGAGCCCACGTGGTGGCCAGAACCGGGAACCATAGTACCAGCCCGGTGATGGCCATCAGGGCGGTACCCCAAACGAGGGCCCAGTACTCCGCCTTCTGCGTGTAGTCGTAGCGTCCGAAGCGCGGTTTGCGCTTCGTGCCCCACGTGTGGAAGCGCATGTTGTCGATGAAGTCCTTCAGATCCTGGAAGTTCGGCAGCATGGCCTTGAACTCGTCGCGTCCGCGGCGGGCGAACAGGATGTAGAGGACATGAACGACCGAGAACAGGATCAGGCCGACTCCGAGGATTCGGTGGCTCCACGACCGAACCGGCTCGCTGAGGAAGGTGAGTCCCGTCCACTTCACCCATAGGGTATCAGGGTAGCGCAGGGCGAACCCGGTGATCACGAGCAGGATGAATGACACGGCCAGCGTCATATGCTGCACGATCTGGATCTTGTCGAACCGCACGACGCCGCGCTCCTGCCGTTCCCTTCGTCGCTTCTCGACCAGGTAGTAGTTGAGAATGAGCGCGTTGTGGAGTGCCATGCCTCCGATCACCACGATGATGAGTCCGATGTAGAGGGCGGTGACGATCCGTCGGCCCTTGTTCGTGGCCGCGGAAGCCGCGGCGTGGTCGTACGAGGCGGCGAACTCCGCGCTCGCTCCTTCGTGGCATTGCTGGCACGTGGCGACCACGTTCGCCTCGGAGACCGACGACTCCGGGTCGGCCGTCGGCAGCACCAGGTGAGCCGTATGGCAACTCACGCACGTGGCCGCATGCTCGTGGTTTCGTCCGGTCGCCCACCCGTGGTAGCTGTCGGCGTACGAGTGGACCACGTCGTCTCGAAGACTGTACTTGGCCACGATCACCGGATCGTCGTGGCAATCGCCGCACAGGTCAGCCGCCATGTGATTGGCGTGCGTTCCGGCGTCCGGGTCGGACGGATGCAGGATCAGGTGCTCGCCGTGGCAATCGGTGCACGTGGGGCTGTCGCCGATTCCGGCCGCCAGCGCCCGCCCGTGAATCGACCGGTCGTAGTCGGTGGTGATCTCCTGGTGGCAGGCACCGCAGGTTTCAGAGACGTTCAACCGATTGATGCGCGAGAGGGGGTCGTTGTGTCCCCTGAGATCGTGAACGCCGTGACAGTCTGTACACGTCGCGGCGCCCATGTCGCCGGCCTCACCGGCTTCGCCGTGGACGGACTGAGCGAACTGAGCAGCGGGCGACGGCAGCTTCAGATACTGGTCCGTGAGCAGTCCGGCGGTGCTGTGGCAGTCCGTGCAGGTCTCCGCGACGCGCGTGTGATAGGTGTGGCTTTCCGGGTCGTCGCTTCGGCGTATGTCGTGCTTTCCGTGACACCCGGCGCACGTCGGAGCTCGTTCGTTGGCACGCGCCAGGGCATATCCGTGCACGCTCTCGCCGTACTGCCGGTCCTCGGAACCGTGACAGGCGCCGCACCGCACGGGCACGTATTCCTCCGGGTGCGGAAAGGCGAAGTCGCGGTGGCACGTCGTGCACGCGAACCCGAAACCACCGTGCACTGAGCCGGCGAATTCGTCCTGTGTCACGATGAGTCGCTGGCCGTCCTCCCGGTTCGCGAAGTTCTCAGGGTCGCCGTGGCACATGTAGCAGGTGCGGTTTGGATCGTCGGTCGTCTCCTGGGCGCGAAGCGGCGGAGCGAACGGCGAGGCCGACAGGAGGACGCACGTGAGCATCATCAGCCAACGAGCGATTGGGGGTCGTTGGAGGAGCATGACGAGTCTCCGATGTATGTGAAGCGAGGGGAGCGCTTCACCCATCAGTCACAGCACCTTTCGTGCCGCGAAACCGTTGCGTTGTGGCTACTTCGGTTTCGTCAACGGCGCGGCGGAACATGCGAGTCGCCACGGATTCAAACAGTGGACGTTGCACTGGTGTCCAATAGGGTGAGACTCGCGATAGCGACCGGTGTAAACTATCATATACGTGCTTGTTTTACGCGGTAGAGAGCGGCCGCGGGAAGGTAAGCAAACTCAAAGGAGAGCTCGTATGAACCGTCTAATGTCGATTGCTGCCGGTACGGCGCTGTTCGTGGCGCTTGCCGCGGCTCCAGCGTTTGCGCAGGAGAAGCCGACGGTCGTGTCGCACGACCTGGCGGGCAAGGAGAACTGTACCATGTGCCATTCCGGTGCCATGGAAGGGATCCCGGCCAACCCGGCGGACCACGAGGGTCGAGAGCTGGACACGTGCCTGTTGTGCCATGCCGCCGACTCGGAGATGCAGACCGGTGCCGCTTCGGCGACTCCGCACGAGATCGCTGGACGTGAGGCCTGCGCCATGTGCCATTCGGGTGCGATGGAAGGGATGCCTGCGGCTCCCGCCAGCCACGAAGGGCGGGCAGACGCCACGTGCACCATGTGCCACGTGGCGGCCGGCTGATCGTCGGACGCCAGTAAACGGAACAGGAGAGAGCGGAAACGACCTCTCCCGAAACAAGAGACCCGCGGAGGCCAGTGGCTTCCGCGGGTCTTTCGTTTGTCTCGGCCCGGAGAGCGTCGCCGCCGGGTAGTGCCTGCGAGAGAACCCTCCCTTACGGACTCACTCCATACTCGTCCTGCACCGCTGTGATGCTGGCCTCCAGCAACGCCCTCATCCACGGAGCGTTGTGCGTCGTGGACCCGTACACGTCGCCTCCATGGGTCGCCAGGCTGTAGTTGAAGAAGCCGCCCTCGGCGACGGTGAACGTCGCGACGGTGGCGTCGATCTCACCACCCGGTTCATCGAGATTGGGATCCACCTGCTCCAGCAGGTCGAGCAGGACCGCCACCTGAAGCGCGATGTTGTCGGCCCGGAGGTTCAGGAGTGCGGCGGCGGATTCTGCGGTCGAGTGACAGCCCGAGGTCACGCAGCCAGCGAACGATCGGGCACCGGCATCGACGGCGCAGTCCGCTTCGCCGTTCGGGATACCGCTCTCGTCCACGCAGGGGATTGACTCGAACGTGTGCCCAACGGCCTGGAACTCGAATTCCCCCGTGGCCTGATCCGTGACCGTGTACATGGCCACGTGGCAGGTTGCGCACAGCTTCTCATTGCTTGGCGATCCGTGCGTCATGCTGATCGAACCAAGGGCCAGTCCCGATCCGGGGGGTACCCAGCCGGACTCGCCCACCAGGTGTGCCGTCTCCGGAGCGTGCGGCTCGAGGCCGTGACTGGAGTTGGGATCCGCGACGGAACGCCGGTTATGGCACCGCGCGCAAAGGTGAACCTCGACGTCCGGCGTCTGGACCGGGAACCTGAGCTGACCCTCGAACGTGTTGTCGTGCATCGAATGACAGACGCCGCATACGACCGCGAGGGGCTCCTCAGAGTCCCGCTCCAGGTAGTTGGAGCGGACCCCCCATGCGAGCAGCGTCCCCTGGCCCCGGTGGCAGCCGGCGCACTCGAGCCGACTGGCGGCGAAAGTGACTACCTCCGAGTGCTTCGACAACGACCACTGCTCGACGAACGGATGGTGCGTGCCGTTGTGGCACTCACCGCAGCCGTTCGTAAGGTCGGCGCCAACCGCGAGCGAGGGCAGCGGCTGAGAGGCTTCCGGATTGGCCACGTGCGTTTCACCGGCCCCGTGGCACGCCTCGCACTGCACGTCCACGTACCTCGAATCCCCGGTGGACGTCCAGCCGGCGGGCTCGGTCGCCGCGTTGCCGAGCTGACTGACCGCGTGGCAGGCCTCGCAGAATTCCTGCGCGTGCCCGCTGTCTTGAAGAGTGTTCCACGCACCGGCGTGCGCCGTCGTGGTCCAGCTCGCGCTCGGCGTGGCGTGACATTGGGCGCACGTCGGCTCTCCCGCCTGTCCCTGCACGTATCCCAGCATGCCACCGGCTGAGGCCGGCGGATCGTCGCCGAACGGCCGATCGTTGTACACGGTGTCTTCGTCCACACAGCCGCCCGCAAAAGCGGCAAGCCCCAGCACGGCCAGGCTGGCTCTCACAGTCCGACGGAAGGAGCAGCGAAGGAGGTCGGAGTCGCGCACGGTAACCTCTCCTGAAGTTGAAATTGCCGGGTCAGGCACGACGCCGGCACGACGCGCCGACGTTTCACCAAAAGCTGGCCTCCCCTGGGCGAATGTGCAAGCAGGCGGATGTCGGTTGGCCTGGCGGACCGCGAGAGGTTGCGTCCGGTCAGCGGGGCACGGCATATAGAGGTTCAGGCAGCGGCGTAGCGCAACCCGGAGATGGACGAATGACCGACCAGACCTTTCTCGTACTCCTGATTGTCGCGAGTGTGCTGGCTCTGGCAGTCGGTGTCTGGATCGGTCTGGGCTACCCGGGCCTGTACGAGCGCTACGAGGACACGGGGGCAAAGGCTCCGCGCAGGGCCCCCATCCGCCTGCTCCTGGATCGAATGGGCGGATCCCGGCGCAGGGGGAGTGGCCGAAGACCCGGCACCGGGCGCTGGTCCAACCGGTGACTTCGGACCGACACGCGGCCGTCCGCCGGGTCCTGTGGGCCGTTCTGCTCGCGAATCTCGCCGTGATCATCGCCAAGGTCTGGATCGGCCTGCGCTCGGGTTCCCTGGCGGTCCTCGGAGACGCCGCTCACTCGGGGGTGGATGCGCTCAACAACGTGGTCGGCCTCGCGGCGGTGAAAGCCGCGTCCGCTCCACCGGACGACGAGCACCCGTACGGCCACGCGAAGTTCGAAGTGCTCGGCGCGCTCGCCGTCGTAGCCTTCCTCTCCATCACCTGTTTCGAACTGGTGAGCGCCGCGATCGGAAGATTGCTCGGCGATGCGGCGCCCCCCCGCCTGGAGCCCCTCACCTTCGCCGTGCTCCTGGGTACGATGGCCGTCAACGTGGTGGTGGCGTGGACCGAGAATCGGGCGGGGAAACGACTCAACAGCGTGCTCCTCAAGGCTGATGCACGTCACACCGGCACCGACGTGTTGGTCACCGCGTCGGTCCTGGGGGGCCTGTTCATCGTGAGCCGGGGCTGGACGGCGGCCGATGCCTGGCTCGGAATTGTCGTGGCGCTTCTCATCGCCCACAGCGGCTGGGAGATACTCAGGCAGGCCATTCCCTCCCTCGTGGACCAGGCTGCCATCGACGCGGCCAGGATCCATCGCTTCGTCTCAGACGTGGCCGGCGTTCAAGACGTGACCGAAGTGCGGAGCCGGGGGGATCTCGAGGGCGCCGCGTTCGTGGAACTCACGGTAGAAGTAGACGGAGACCTGACCGTGGAAGCGGGCCACCAGGTGGCGGATGCGGTGGAGCGCCGACTCGTGGAGGGTGCGGGTTTCTCGGTCGCCGTGGTTCACGTGGAGCCGTGGAACGCGGTCGATCGTGAGCCGGACGGAGGAGAATCGCCGGCGGGCTAGTTCTGCAGCGGTGCGACCTCCCACAGGCACTGGTCGTCTCCCCGGCTCTCGCAGCGCGGGTGACGAACCGGCGTCGATTCGCCCAGCCCGTGAGCGCACGCCGTAAACGCAGCCGTGATGATCCCGCAGGCCGACCCGGTGCCATCGGCCACAGCTGGAAGACAATGCGCCACCGAAATCGACGGGTCCGTCCGGTCGGACCGGATCGCACTGCCCGGGCTGAGAGATTCTGCGACCCGCCGCAGATGGCGCAGAAGCGATCGCCGTCGGAATCCCGCCGGTGAGAGCCGCCGCGCGAAGCCCGCGGCGCGCGGGGTCCGCGAGACATACTCCGACCCCAGCCGGTCCCCGGCGGCCTCAAAGACCATGCGAGCGTCAGGCCGGCGAGCGATGAGCCGAAGCAGATCCAGGAACTCACTGGCTTCCAGTTGCCGCCTTCGCTTCCGCATGTCGGCGTAGCGTCGCATCTGCCCGTCGATGACGTCGCTCAGCCCGAGACGCCGCGGAAGGCTGATGTGAAACGCCTCGTCCTCGAGCACCTCCGGCGGAGTGTCCACGTCGCGCAGAGACTCGAGAAGTACGAGGGCCACACTGGGGCTCAGCCAACCGTCGATTTCCGTGGTCTGTTTCATATGAGAGCCTAGCCTAGGCGTGAGGTCGGGCTGGAGCAAGGCATGACCTGCATGACCTTCAGCTTGTGACCGGGGAAGGGCCGTCCCATAATCCCCCGCTTGGCAATCGAGCGCCGCCGGCCGGGGTCCCCCCGTGACCGGACGGCCACCCCGAGAGATTCGACAGGCCGGATAGCGCCGGCAGTGAGATATGTACGATCCGACGACGCTGGAAAAGAAGTGGCAGGCTTATTGGGCGGCCCGAGGAATCAACGAGCCCGACATGGACGGGGCGTCGAACCCGTTCTTCAACCTGATGATGTTTCCGTATCCGTCGGCTGAGGGTCTGCACGTCGGAAACCTGTACGCCTTCACGGGCGCCGATTTCCACGCCCGGTACCAGCGATTGCAGGGGAAGGACGTCTTCGAGCCGATCGGATTCGACGCGTTCGGTATCCACTCCGAGAACTACGCGCTCAAGGTCAACGTCCACCCGATGGATCTGATCCCGCGGAGTATCGCGAACTTCACCCGGCAGCTGGAGCGCTCGGGAATCATGTTCGACTGGTCGCACACGGTCGACACGACGGACCCCGACTACTACCGATGGACCCAGTGGATCTTCCTGCAGCTCTATGGCGCGGGCCTCGCGGTCAAGAAGGAGGCGCCGGTCAACTGGTGCCCCTCGTGCAAGACCGTCCTGGCCAACGAGCAGGTGGAGGGTGGCAAGTGCGAGCGCTGCGGCACCGAGGTGGGCCAACGCCTTCTCAGCCAGTGGTTCTTCCGGATCACGGAATACGTGGAGCGCCTGCTCGAGAACCTCGACTGGATCGACTGGTCGCCGTCGACGCTGACGGCGCAGCGTAACTGGATCGGCCGCTCGGAAGGCGCCCTCCTCCGTTTCCTCCTGGCCGGTGACGGCGACGAGACACTGGAGGTGTTCACGACCCGGCCGGACACGATCTTCGGCGCAACGTTCATGGTCCTCGCTCCCGAGCACCCGCTGGTCGAGTCGCTGACGACTGCGGAGCAGCGTTCGGAGGTCGAGGTGTACCGTTCCGCGGCCGCCGCGATCGACCTCGTCGAGAGGCGGAAGGCCGACGATCGGACCAAGACGGGCGTGTTCACCGGCGGCTACGCGGTCAATCCGGCGACCGGCGAGAACATCCCGGTGTGGATCGCCGACTACGTCCTGATGGAATACGGCACCGGCGCGATCATGGCCGTTCCCGGGCACGACCAGAGGGACTTCGAGTTTGCCCGCCAGTTCGGACTCGAGATCCTGCCCGTCGTGACTCCGGCCGAGGTGTTCGCAGGGTTGGCCGATCCGTCATCCGTAGAGCTGGACCTGGGCGACGAGGCCTTCGTGGAGCACTCCGAGGACGAGCGGCTGATCAACTCCGGCGAGTTCAGTGGCCTCCTGGCGTCCGTGGGCTCGGAGAGGATCGTCGAGTGGCTGGGAGAGCAGGGGCTTGCCGAACCCAAGGTGAACTACCGCCTGCACGACTGGTGCATCTCGCGTCAGCGCTACTGGGGCCCGCCGATCCCCATCCTGTATTGCGACGCGTGCGGGACCGTGCCGGTTCCCGTGGAGGACCTTCCGGTCGTGTTGCCGCACCTGGAGAACTTCAAGCCGGGGGACGATGGAATCGCTCCGCTCGCCAAGGACGAGTCGTTCTACCTTGCGACCTGCCCGTCCTGTGGAGGGGAAGCGCGCCGGGAAACCGATGTGTCGGACACCTTCCTCGACAGTTCCTGGTATTTCCTGCGGTACCCGAGCACGGACTTCGACGACCGTCCGATCGATCCTGCCCGCACGGAACGCTGGTTACCCGTGGACATGTACATCGGTGGGGAGGAGCACGCAGTCCTGCATCTCCTGTATTCTCGATTCATCACGATGGTGCTGCACGACCTGGGGCACATCCCGTTCGAGGAGCCGTACGTGCGCTTCCGGAAGCACGGCCTGATCATCCGGGAAGGCGCCAAGATGTCCAAGACGAAAGGCAACGTCGTCAACCCGGACGAGTACATCGACCGGTTCGGGGCCGACACCTTCCGAACGTACCTGATGTTCCTCGGACCGTACCAGGAGGGTGGCGACTTCAGGGATAGCGGTATCGTCGGACCACAGCGGTTCCTCTCCCGCGTGACGGACGCCGTGGAGGCCGCGGTGGAGGAGGGGGCCACCGGTTTTCCGGACGCGGCCGTGGAGCGTGCGGTTCACCAGACGATAAGCCAGGCCACGGATGACTTCGCCGGTCTGTCGTTCAACACGGCCATCGCCGCTCTGATGGAGCTCCTGAATACGCTTAGAGCCTCGGGCAGGGTGCCCACGCTCGACGAGATCCGGCCGCTGGTGATCATGCTGGGTCCCATCGCACCGCACCTCGCGGAGGAGCTATGGGAGCAGCTCGGCGGTGAGTCGAGCCTGTTCGATCACGCTTCGTGGCCGACGTTCGATCCCGACAAGCTTGCCACGGACACGGTGGAGATCCCGGTCCAGGTGAACGGTAAGCTCCGGGCGACGATCTCTCTGGAGCGGGGGGCGAGCGAGGAGGTGGCGAAGGCTGCGGCATTGGCAGACGAATCCGTGCAGCGTCACATCGGTGAAGGATCCATCCGGAAGACGATCCACGTGCCCGATCGGATGCTGAACCTGGTGGTCACCAGCTGACGTCTCCTTCCCGGGACGTGTCGATCTCGGCCTGGTCATCGCCTTCGTCGAACAGGAAGGTGCGCAGGTTGGTCACCAGGAACTCGCGGGCTTGCGGGTCGCGCACGTTCAGTCCGTAGTGGTTGATCAGGAGCATTTGCCGCTGCTTCCACTCGTTCCAGCATTCCGAGCAGATCTCGGACACCAGCCTCTGCCCCAGCTCGTTCGGGAACGGTGGCCTGGAGATGGGTTCCTGGTCGGGCTTGCCGCACCTCACGCATGTAAGGGTACCGGGGGCGGGGACGTCGGGCCCGGACACGGGGTCAGACCGGCACGGTGAGAACGGAGCAGTTCGCTCCCTGGATGATCTGCCGAGTGATACCGCCGAGGATGACTCGACCCTTGAGTCCCGGTGCGTGATACTTGCCGATGACGATCAGGTCGACCGCCTCGGCCTCGGCCACGGTGAGGATGTGGTGCACGATCGGTCGGCCGCGCACGATCGCGGTCTGGATCTCGATTCCCTCCCTGAACTCCGCTGGGACTCGCGCGAGGGCCTCGTCCCGCGCGCGCTGCTCGAGGAGCCGGATCGTCTCGTCGGTCTTGGTCGGGGAACTGACCACTCGCACATACGCCTGCAGGGTACCGGGCATGGCATGCATCAGCACCAGGCGCGTGCCGAAATACGAAGCGTAACGGGCCCCGGTGGCTGCGATCGGGGCGCTGCCGTCCCTCAGGTCGAGGGCCGCGAGGATCGTCTTGTCCGTTTCCTGGCGAATCGGTCTCCACACCAGGACCGGAACGGTGGCCTTACGGACGATGGCCACACACGTGTTCCCGACTTCGTCCGACGGCCACATCCGTTTCTGGTGGGCCCCGACCACCACGAGTTCGGCGTGAATCTCCTCGGCAACGGCAACCAGCGCCTCCGGAGTCCACCCCGCCCGGACTTCCACCCTCGCATCGATGCCGCACTGCGCCGCGATCTCTTCGAGATTGGCCCGGGCGTCGAGTTCACGTTCCTGGACCATGCCGAGCTTCGGCCCGAGTTCGCGTGTCAGGTAACCGGGAACGCCAAGGCGCTCGATGGCGTGAAAGAGGGTGATGTCCGCTTCGGGGAAGCGCGACACGGCCCAACGGACGGTCTCTACGGACGTGTCGGAGAAGTCGACGCCGATCAGGATGCTCTGGTACATGGCGCTCGAACCTAGCGAACCGCAGTCTCGATCGCACTAGCCGACCGCGGAACCCGGGCTACTGCCTTCGGTCGCGCGAGGAGTCGGTCGAGGGCTTCCCAGGGGTCTCCGCTCCCGGTTTCCCGGATCACCTCGCGGACGGCCAACGACAGGCTGCCCGACTGCTGATACAGGTCTTCCATGTCGTCCAGGCGAGTGTAGTAAAGCACCCGGGACAGGAGCCAGGCATTGTTGACGCGCTCGGGATCCAGTCCGCGATACCGCCCGGACCGGAACTCGGCCTGGACCTCGGTCTCGAACCTCGCGGCCGCCTCCCGGAGAATCCTCGCCTTCTCCGTACGCATCTCGTCGGCCGGCAGCTCGGAAGAGTACAACGCTTGGAGCGGGTCGAGCACGGAGTGGAAGAACCGTCCGAACACACGGGTGTCATGCCAGCGGTCTTCGGCGGCTTCGCACAACTCCTCTTCGGCAATCCCGTCACAGAAGAACGAGATGGCCCCCCGATGGCCCACGAAGTTGGCGAAGCTCTCGTTGAATCGGGCCTGCCCCTTCGGGAAGAACGTGCTGTGAGTGATCTCGTGGATCACCGTCTCCACGATTCCGACACTGTCGGCCCGGAGTGTCGTCGACATCAACGGGTCGGGAAACCAGCCGAGAGTGCTGAAAGCGCTCGACGGCCGGACCCAGGTGTCGTATCCCTGTTCATCGAGCTTCCCTGCCTCTCGTCGGGCCTTCTCGAAGTCGAAGTACCCTTTGTAGGGCAAGCGCCCGACGATCGGAAACCACCAGGTCTTCCACCGAAGCTCGAACTCGTGCGCCGCGTTGACCACCATCAGCAGGGTGTCCCGTTCCAGCTCGACGTAGCTGGTAAACGCATCCTCCGGTACCAGTTCGAGAGTCCGCTCGGCGTACTCGCGGGCGTGCTGCACCAGCCTGAGCTTTCCGCGCAGCTCGGCCGAAGCTGTCGTGTCGTGCACGATCTCGTGGATCGGTCGGCGGGCAGTGAGGATCTTCGCTTCCTCCCAGCCCGCACGCAGTACGTAGCCCGGGGAGCAGGCCGTGAGTAGTGCCATGGCGGCAATGCTTGTCACACAGAGTGAGTGGCGCAGGCGTTTCCGTGTCATGCTGGCTATACGTTCTGGACCGACTTTGGTGCCCTTCCGGCTCGCTGCGCGGGGCGTCACGGCTTCCTCACGTAGTACACCCGCTCCCGGACGGCGTCCGTGCTGTACCGGCGGCCGGGCCCATCGGAGTCACTGCGATACCGCCGATAGCCGCGCGTGAACACGCGGAAGGTGTCCGGGTTTCCGGACGCACGAAACGCATCCTCGATTAACTCGCGCGGCAACAGACCCTCGTCGTTGTAGCTGAGCAGCACGTGCCGGGCGTCGGCCAGGTCCAGGATCGAGCGCAGGGCGGCCTCACACCGTCCCCGCCGGCACCAGTCGGAGCGCAGGTCGCGATCCGGTATCAGCCCTGTCTTGCCCCGGAGCTCCGGGGGAGGTTCCCACCCCTGGGCCAGGAGTTCCGGCAAGTGGTAGTAGCCCGGATATTGCCTCTCGTTGTACGGCGGGTCCAGGTACAACAGGTCCAACGGTCCGGCCTTCCTCAACAAGGTCTCGGCTCGTCCGCAGAACGCCGTACACCCCAATGCGGAGGAAGCCGGGGGTACGGTCGGCCTCAACGGCTTGAGGCGGATTCGTCGTGTGGCGTTGGGCTGCCAGGTCTTCACGAAGGAAGCGTAGACCCCGGTGGTGTTCGCGACCCGGTCCGCGGCCTGGATCAGGGTGGCCAACAGAAGTTGTGCACCGGCATGATCGATCAGGTCGTCGCGGCGCCAGTCCGAGATTCGATCCCGGATCGCGTCGATCGTGGCGCCGTTCTCCGGCGTGAAGTACATGCGACCATGCTCACGCCCGTCCTCGCCGGCCGGCGTATAGTGTTCGGTGACGAAGCCGGGCCTGGGGGGCAGAGCCTCGAGTACGCGCAGAACGGCCCCGTAGCTCATGGCTCTTCGACTCGCGCTGCCTCCCGAGAGGACTCCCGGATAGCGGGGGGTCCGGTCGAGTTCGACCCGCGCCACCTGGTACGCGTAGGACACCGCCAGGAGATCGCCGCAGTGCACGCGCCAGCCTGTGCTCTTGAGCGCGCGCCCGACACTCGCGGTGCCGGCGAACGGATCGCAGGCCACCCCCGGTGCGAGGTCCAGCTCGCCGATCGTCTCGAGGAGAAACGGGACGAGCTTCGTCTTGTTTCCTATGTAGCGCACGCGCTCCTCACGGGGGTTCGATTCCGTGAGAATGATACCGCGTCCCGGATGGGTGCAGCGAGTCCCGTCCGCGACGTCGAGGTCGACCGGGGGCGATCCTGTACCTGACATGGACGATTGCCGTACTATAATGAACCAGTACGTGGACGGTCGGGACCCGACAGCTTCCGGGAGTGGACCGGAGAGGGCGCCTGGCCGGGGCACCGGACCCCAGAGGACCCGTGAGCCTGCTCGAGAACCTCTACAACGTGGCGGTCAACGCGCTGAGGCCCCTGCTTCCGGCTTTCAGTGCCGCTTCCCCCAAGGTTTCGGCCGCCGTGGAGGGTCGCCGGGCGGCCGCCGGCGATATCGTGCACTGGGCGGAGCGCGAGCGCGATCCGTTCCGCCCGCTGCTCTGGCTGCACGGCTCATCGGCGGGCGAGCTGGCCGGCGCGATCCCCGTGGTGGAACGTGTGCGCGCGGAGAGGCCCGACCTTCAGCTCCTGGTCAGCTATTCTTCTCCCTCCGCCGAGAGCGTCCTCGACGAACTGGCGGCGGACTACGCCGGATATCCTCCACTCGAGACTATGGCGGCCTGCCGTGAGGCGCTCGAACGCTCCCGGCCTGACGCCATGGTGTTCGCCAAGCTGGACGCCTGGCCCGCTCTCACACGGGCCGCTGCGGAGCTGGAGATACCCCTGGGGATGATCAACGCCACGGTCCGGCCGAGCAGCAGCAGACTGCGAGGTCCCGGGCGGCAACTCCTGGTCCCGAGCTACGGTCGACTCGACGCCGTGGGCGCGGTGTCCGAGGAGGAAGTCGAACGACTCGAGTTGCTGGGAACTCGCAAGGAGGCGATCCAGGTCACGGGGGATGCCTCGTTCGAACGGGCCCTGGAGAGAGTGGATCGGGCCCGGCAGGCAAGCTCCGGCAGCGGTCGGCGCCTGCCGGATGGGACGTCCGGGCAGGTGCGTTTATGCGCAGGATCGACGTGGCCCGAGGACGAGAGGATCCTGGTCGAGGCGGCGGCTGTGCTCGCGGCATCGCGGCCGACCGGGGCGGACGACGACCTGGAGCTGATTCTCGTGCCCCACGAGCCGGATGCGTCGGCGGTGAGGCGGATACGCGACCTCTGCCTGGAGCACCTCGGAGTCGAGCCACGTCTCTGGTCCGCCGGTCCGGCCCCGGCTGGCGCGGCCCGCCCCGGATCGGGAATGCCGCCCCCGCTGATCGTGGATGCGGTAGGGTTCCTTGCCGAGCTGTACCTGGAGTGCGACCTGGCCTGGGTCGGCGGAGGGATCGGGGGAGAGGGCCTGCACTCCGTGGTCGAGCCGGCGGCGGCCGGGCTGCCCGTTCTGTTCGGCCCGGTATACGATCGCTGGGAGGCCCGCCAGATGGTTCAGAGGGAGATCGCCGTGGAGGCGGAACCCGACCTCGTACCTTCGATCCTCTCAGGTCTTGCGGGTGATCCGGGCCGCAGAGCCGAAATGGGCCGGGAGGCCCGGCGCTACGTGGAGAGCGGACGGGGAGCGACGGAGGCCTCGGCACGTCTGATCATGGGCCTTCTGAGCGAGAAGCCCGCGATCTGACTCAGTTCCCCTGCTTTGCCGTTCCCGGGATGGGCTTCGGCCCGAGGGCGTACCAGAACAGCAGCCCGATGATCGGGCACAGGATGATGATCCCGCTCCACAGGATCCCGACCTTCGTGGCCGGGCGCGCCCGGATGATCATCCCGATCGCCCACACGTCGAGCACGACGAGCAGTCCCGCCAGCACCCACCGTGAGTCCAGTCCTACTACGAAGTCCAGGAGTTCACTCATGCGGCGCTCGGCGATCCGGCGAACTGGAGTCGGTACAGGCGCATGTAAAGCCCACCGAGTTCCAGAAGCTCGTCGTGTGTTCCGGTTTCTCGAATCTCACCATGATGCATGACCAGGATGCGGTCTGCGTTCCGGATCGTCGAGAGGCGGTGTGCGATCACGAGGCTCGTGCGACCCTCCATCAAGGCCTCGAGGGCCATCTCGATCCGGGCCTCGATCTCTGAGTCGACGGCGCTCGTGGCCTCATCCAGGATCAGCAGATCCGGGTCGCCGGCAAGGGCTCGCGCGAAACTGAGGAGTTGTCGCTCGCCGGCGCTGAGATTGCTGCCCCGCTCGCCGAGTCGCTGCTCGTAACCGCCCGGAAGACGGTCCACGTAAGCCGCCACTCCGACCCGGCGCGCGGCCTCCTCCACCTCGTGCGCGCCGACGCCGGGCCGGCCGAGATCGATGTTCCTGGAAACCGTGTCGGAGAACAGGTAGACATCCTGGAGCACCAGTCCCATCCGGCTTCTCACCTCCGACGCGGGGACGAGCGAGACGTCCGTGTCGTCGAGGAAGATGGTCCCTCGCTGCGGGCGGTAGAAGCGCATCAGGAGGTTGATCAGGGTCGACTTGCCCGCCCCCGTGGCCCCGACGATCGCGATTCGCTGTCCCGGCTCGACCGTGAACGACACGTCCTTCAGCACCCAGTCGACATCCTCGGCGTCGAGGGGTGCGGCGTCGGTCTCCATGTCGCCGTACCGGAACCAGACGTTCCGGAACTCGATCCGCCCTCCCCGGGTCGGGACGGCCGGTATCGCCGAATCCGCCGTCGATACGCGTTCCGCGCCCGCCGGCGCGTGGCCGGCCTGCGCCACCCCGGGCTCGGACTCGACGGGGTGAGGTTCCCGGTCCAGCAGTCTGAACACCCTTTCGGAACTGGCCATCGCGCTCTGCAGGATGTTGTACTTCTCGGACAGATCCTGGATCGGCCTGAAGAAACGCCTCGCGTACTGGAGAAACGCCGCGATCGTACCGACGGTCATGGCGCCGCGCAGCGACTCCGATCCGCCGTACCAGATGATCAGGGCCATCGCCACGGCGGCCAGGATCTCCACCGTTGGGAAGAACAGCGCGTAGTACGTGATCGACTTGAGGTGAGCGGACAGGTGGTCGCGGTTGATCTCCTCGAAGCGGTCGAAGGTCTCCCCTTCCTGGCGGAAGAGCTGCGTCACGCTCATCCCGCTGATCCGCTCCTGGAGGAACGCGTTGATGCGCGCGAGGCGGAGCCTGATGTCCCGGTAGGCCCGTCGCACCCGCGTCCGGAACAGCCAGGCGGACGCGAAGACCATCGGCAGGACGGTGAACGTCACCAGGGCCAGCCGCCAATCCAGGATCAGCATCGCCGTGACGATGGCGCCGATCGTGAACACATCCCCGAAGATCGTCACCACGCCCGAGGTGAACATCTCGTTCAGGGCCTCGACATCGCTCGTGACCCGCGTCATGAGCCGGCCCACGGGGTTTCGATCGAAGAACGCCAGTTCGAGGCGTTGAAGATGGCCGAAGATCTGGCCCCGCAGGTCCTCCATCACTCGCTGGCCGATCCAGGTTGTCAGCAGCGTGCGGGCATATTCGAGCACCGCTGCCACGAGCATGGAGCCCACGTAGATGACGGCAAGGAGGGCCAGCAACCTCAGGTCTCCGGCCGGAAAAGCCTGGTCGATGGCGATCTTCGTGAGCCACGGTCCGACAAGGGCGAGTCCCGAAGCGGCGATGAGGATTCCGACGGCCGTCGCCACGTACCACCGATAGGGGCGCAGATAGGCCAGCAGCCGCCGCATGAGGCGCGCGTCGTACGCCTTGCCCAGCGCTTCTTCTTCCTGGACGGGCCCTTCCGGCGATGTCTGCAGGGTCGATTCTCCGATGCTCGAGGGTCAGGCTCCCCGAACATACCCGGCATGAGGGTGGCGTTCCACCCGTGTCGTTTGACGCTCCCCCGTCGCGGGTTCATCATCGCCGCATGCTCACCTCCATTCGCGTACGCGGCGCCCGGCAGAACAACCTGAAGGGGGTTGACGTCGAAATCCCTCACCGGGCGCTGACCGTACTGACCGGACCCAGCGGCTCCGGGAAGTCGAGCCTGGCATTCGACACGGTGTACGCGGAGGGCCAGCGCCGGTACGTCGAATCCCTCTCGACCTACGCCAAACAGTTCCTCGAACGGATGCCCAAGCCGGCCGTGGATTGGATCGACGGCGTCGCTCCCTCCGTGGCGATCGATCAGAGAAACACGGTGCAGTCGAGCCGCTCGACGGTGGGCACCACGACCGAGACCTACGACTACATGCGTCTGCTGTGGAGTCGGGTGGGGCATACGGTCTGCCCGGATTGTGGCAAGCGCGTCGTCCCCGACACCGTGCAGTCCGCCACCGACGAGGTCCTGGCTCTCCCCGCGGACACACCCGTCTACGTGACGTTTCCGCTCGAGCGCAGCGCGGGGCTTACGCACCAGGCGGCGGTGGAGAATCTCCGTGCCCGGGGCTACGTGCGGGTGATGATCGATGGGGCCGAGCACCACGTGGACGACCTGGACTACGGGGACGAGTCGCCGCCGCCCGACGCGACGCGCCTCGACTCGGCCGGCGAGGTGCTGGTCGTCGTGGACCGGGTCGTTGTGGCTGAGGACAGCCGTGAGAGACTGTCCGACTCGCTCGCCGGCGCATTCGCGGAGGGACACGGACTCGCCGAGGTACTCGTGGTTGTGCGCCCGGGCGGGCACACCTCGGAAGTGCAGAGGCGAATTCCCTTCGCGGAGGCATTCCGCTGCTCGGATTGCGGCCGTGAGTTCCCGGACCCTACGCCGATCCTGTTCAGCTTCAACCACCCGACCGGCGCGTGTCCGGTGTGCAACGGTTTCGGGGCCACCCTCGAGTACGCACTCGACCTGATCGTACCGGACCCCGACCGACCGCTGGTGGATGGTGCGCTCGACCCGTGGACCAAACCCCGCTACTACCGCGAAGCGGCCGAGGTACTGGAACTGGCGGCGCGTCGAGGTGTGGACCCGACCCTCCCCTGGCGGGCGCTGCCCGAGTCGCTCCGCGAGGAGTTGCTGGATGGCACGTCCGATTTCATTGGCATGATTCCCTTCCTGCACTCCCGCGAGCGAAAGCGGTACAAGCAGTACATCCGTGTCTTCCTCCGTCAGTACCAGCTGCCGGAGACCTGTCATCGCTGCGAGGGCACGCGGCTCCAACCCGCGGCGCTGCACGTGCGTGTGGGGGGGCTCGACATCGCCGCGGCGGCGGCGCTCACCGTGGACGAGCTGAGGCAGTGGCTGGCCGGGCTCGACCTGTCGCCGTTCGAGGCGCGCGTCTCGGAGACGCTGCTTCGTGAACTCGCCGATCGCCTGGAGTTCATGTCCTCCGTCGGCCTCGGCTACCTGTCCATGGATCGCCAGGCACGGACCCTGTCGGGTGGTGAGATGCAGCGAATCCGTCTTTCCGGGAGCCTGGGGAGCCGGTTGGTGGACACCCTGTACGTCCTGGACGAGCCGACGATAGGACTGCACGCGAGAGATGTCGAGCAGTTTCTCGGGGTCCTGTGCCAGTTGAGAGATCGGGGCAACACGGTCCTGGTGGTCGAGCACGAAACGTCGGTGATGCGTCGAGCGGACAGGGTGCTCGAACTGGGCCCCGGGGCCGGCGAGCACGGTGGGGAGCTCGTGTTCGACGGGTCCTTTGCCGGCCTGGCGAAGGCGGACACGGCCACGGGCCGAGCCCTCCGCGAGCGTCTCCCATCCTCCCGCCGGGCGGCGCCAGGGCTCCCCGGGGCGTGGCTGCGACTGGAGGGCGCGACGCTCCACAACGTGCGGGAGCTCGACGTCGCGATTCCGTTGGGGCGGCTCACCGTGGTGACGGGAGTGTCCGGCTCGGGCAAGTCCACGCTCGTGCACGACGTGCTGTATCAGGCCCTGGAGAAGACCCTGCGCGGAACCTCGTCCACCCGGCGTCACCTGGGAGAAGCCGTGGGGCAGTGGCGATCCCTGGCCGGGGCCGAGCTGCTGGAGGAGGTCGTCCTGGTCGACCAGAGCCCCATCGGGCGCACGCCGCGCTCGAATCCGATCACCTATATCAAGGCATACGACGAGATTCGCCGCCTGTTCGCCGAACAGCCGGAGGCGAAGCGGCGCGGGTTCGGGGCCGGCCACTTCAGTTTCAACGTCCAGGGGGGACGGTGCGAAGCCTGCAAGGGCGCCGGCGAAGAAGTCGTGGAGATGGTGTTCCTGGCTGATGTGTCGATGCCCTGCGAGGTGTGCCAGGGCCGCCGGTTCAAGCCCGAGACCCTCGAGGTGCGGTATCGCGGTCGCAGCATCAGGGATGTGCTGAACCTGACCGTGGACGAGGCGATCCGGTTCTTCATCCGGCAGGACCGCCTGGGACAGGCGCTATGGCAGCTCCAGAGGGTCGGGCTCGGGTACCTGCGGCTCGGACAGTCGGCGACGACGCTGTCGGGAGGTGAGGCGCAGCGGCTCAAGGTGGCTCGGGAACTCGCGCGGCGCTCGTCGAAGAAGCAACGCATCTACATCATGGACGAGCCGACGGTCGGGTTGGGGCTGGGCGAAATCGGGCGATTCCTGGGGGTGCTGGGGCAACTCGTGGAGGCCGGGAACACGGTCGTCGTGGTCGAACACGACCTGGACGTGATCGCCGCCGCGGATTGGATCGTGGATCTCGGACCCGAGGCGGCGGACGCCGGGGGACGCGTGGTGGTGGCCGGGACACCGGCCGACGTCATGAAGGCTCCGGGATCCCATACGGGCAGACACCTGGCTCAACACCTGGAGGTCGCTCGCGCCGCGGAGGGTGTCGCGCCGTCCACGCGCGATTCCGACGCCCGGGCCGGATGAGGGCCAAACGTGCCTGAAGTCTCCGTTCTTCTGCCGTGCCGGAACATGGCCCTCTGGCTGCCCGAGTGCATCGAGAGTCTCGAGGCGCAGTCATTGCCGGACTACGAGGTCCTGGCCGTCGACGATCGGTCCACCGATGAGACTGGGGCGCTGCTACGTCGGTGGTCCGCCAGGGACGACCGGGTGCAGGTTCTCGAAGTCGCCCCCGGGTCCCCGCGGCGCGGGGAGGACGGGACGCCCGAGGAAGGAATGCTCGAAGACGGCCTCGTCCGTGCCCTCGATCTGGCGGTATCCGCTTCCCGGGCCCCGCTCCTGGCCCGCATGGACGGAGACGACATCGCCGGGACCCGGCGCCTGGAGCTCCAGCGGGACTTCCTGGCGGCCCGTCCGGGCCTCGGTGCGTGTGGAACCGCGGTAGAGCTGTTTCCGCGCTCCGAAGTCGGCGAAGGCTACGGACGCTACGAGGCCTGGCTGAACGGGCTCTCCGATCCCGCTGAGCTATGGCGCGACCTGTTCGTCGAGTGTCCGGTGGCTCACCCCACCTTGATGATCCGCCGATCGGTTCTCTCCGGTCTTGGCGGCTATCGTGATCCGGGTTGGCCAGAGGACTACGACCTGATTCTGAGGTTGCACGCCGCCGGAATGCGGATCGGGAACCTCCCGGAGCCGCTGCTGCGCTGGCGGGTGCGTCCCGACCGTCATTCGCTCGCCTCGGATCGGTACTCAGCCGGGGCTTTCCGGCGCTGCAAGGTGCACTTCCTCGACCAGGCCTTTCTCCCGGTATCGCGTCCCCTCGTCGTCTGGGGAGCGGGCAAAGTCGGGAAACCGCTGGCCCGCGAACTCATCAGGCAGGGGCGCCCGGTCACAGCGTTCGTAGATCTCGACGTGCGAAAGATCGGCCAGGAGATCCACGGGGCGCCCGTGCTGGATCCGGGTGGCTTCAAGATTCTGGCCTCCAGGGATGACCCGTACGTGCTCGCCGCGGTCGGGTCATCGGGAGCTCGCGAGGAAATTCGCGGAGCCCTTGACGCCCTGGGGCGGCGCGAGATCGAGGACTACCGGGTCTGCGCCTAGGGGCTGCCCGGACGAGCCGCCTCGATCTTCGTCGATTGCCGGATTTTCTCGAGAATCGGCTACATTGGCGGCTTCCGGGCGCCGGGTAGGATCCGGCGGTGGATGGGGGGCGGTCCGCAACAAGTTCCTAAGGAGATTCGAGATGGCAGAACGACGTTCCCGTTCGAGGGCGGTGTCCCTCTTCTTCGCCGCGCTCATGGCGGCCGGATGCGCTTCCGGGGGCAGCACCCCGGCAAGCGGACCCGACGCTTCGGCCGGCGGTGAAGCGGGCCGGACCGTAGCGGATCGGCAGCTTCTGAACGGGACACCGAATGGTGCCTGGGAGTCATCGTACGAGCCGCTGGCCTCGAGCCCGGTTCTGATTCGCGGAGGGACCGTCATGACGGCCGCTGGCGAGGAGATCGAGGGCGGGGACGTGCTGCTCGTCGACGGTCGAATCGAGTCGATCGGGGTCGGGCTCGACGCACCCGATGGAGCGACCGTGATCGAGGCGGCCGGTCGATTCGTCACCCCGGGAATCATCGATACCCACTCGCACCTCGGCGTGTATCCGTCGCCGAGCGTCGAGGGCATGGGGGAGGGCAATGAGGCCACCAACCCGGTCACGGCCGAAGTCTGGGCCGAGCACGGCGTGTGGCCCCAGGACCCGGGCTTCTGGAGAGCTCTCGCCGGCGGAGTGACCACGCTGCAGTCCCTGCCGGGAAGCGCCAACCTGATCGGTGGTCGAGGTGTGACCCTGAAGCTGGTCCCGGGACGTGGCGCGACGGACATGATGTTCCCGGGCGCTCCGATGGGCCTGAAGATGGCGTGCGGAGAGAATCCGAAGCGCGTGTACGCGAGTCGTGGTCCATCCACCCGGATGGGCAACGTGGCCGGGTATCGCGCGGCCTTCATCCGGGCCGAGAAGTACCGTGAACGCTGGGACGAGTGGCTCGCGGGCGACCGGCAGGCCGACCGCCCCGATCGAGATCTCGAACTCGAGACGCTGGCGGAAGTCCTGCGCGGCAACATCCTGATTCAGAACCACTGCTACCGGGCCGACGACATGCTCACGATGCTCGAGCTGTCACACGAGTTCGGGTTCTCGATTCGCTCGTTCCATCACGCGACGGAGGCCTACAAGATCCGGGACCGCCTCGCGGAGGAGAACGTGGCCGCTTCCGTGTGGGTGGACTGGTGGGGATTCAAGATGGAGGCCCTCGACGGCATTCCGCAGAACCTGGCCCTTCTGACCGAAGCGGGAGCGCGCGCCATCCTTCATACGGACAGCGGGCTGGAGATCCAGATACTGAACCAGAACGCTGCCCGGGCCATGTACGCCGGACGCAGCGCGGGCATCGGCGTGACTCGTGACCAGGCACTGCGCTGGGTCACGATCAACCCGGCTTGGGCCCTCGGAATCGACGAAGAGACGGGCTCCCTGGAATCCGGCAAGGCGGGCGACGTGGTCGTCTGGTCCGGCGATCCGTTCAGCGTGTACAGCCGCGCCGACCAGGTGTTCATCGACGGCGCGGTGGTCTACGACCGCTCCCGGACCGAGGGCAATCCCAGCAGTGACTTCGAACTCGGGATCCTACCCGATGCCGGCCAGGGAGGTGGACGATGAACGGGCTGAGCAGAGGTCCGAGGAGAACGGCGCGCCTGGCGATCCTGTTCGCGCTGCTGGCGGGAACCCCGGCGATCGCTGTCGGGCAGGATCTGGCCGTGACCGGAGGCACCGTGCACACCGTGACTGGCGAGGTGCTCGAGGGCGCCACCGTGCTCGTCAGGGATGGGGTCATCGCCGCGATCGGGCACGACATCGAGGTACCCGCCGGCGTCCCGACTCTCGATGCCACCGGTCGGGTCGTGACTCCAGGTCTGTTCGACGCCACCACGTCGCTGGGCCTGGTCGAGGTTGGCATGGTGAGTTCGACCGTTGATGCACAGCTGCAGGGTGACCCGGTGAGGGCAGCCTTCGACGTCGTCGACGGAATCAACCCGCGCAGCGTACTGATCCCGGTGAACCGGGCGGCCGGGCTCACCACGGTGCTCTCAGCTCCCGGCGGAGGACTGATCGCCGGGCAGGCGGCGATCATCGACCTGGCGGGCTCATCCGTCGGCGAGATGATCGTACGATCCCGTGCGGCGATGGTGGCGAGCTACAGCGCCGGGGTAGCCGGCGGAGCCAGGGGCGGCACTTCGTTGCGTCTCCGCGAGGTGCTCGACGACGCCGGGTTCTGGCGCGAAAACCAGGCCGCGTTCTCGGCCGGCCGCACGCGCGAGCTCGCAGCCTCGAGGCTGGACCTCGAGGCCCTGGGTCCGGTGCTGGACGGCGAAACACCGCTGATCGTGAGCGTCCACAGGGCCAGCGACATCGAGGCCGTCCTGCGCATCGCCGATGAGTACGGGTTGGACCTCGTGATCTCCGGGGGGGAAGAGGCCTGGATGGTCGCGGACCGCATTGTCGCTGCTGGAGTGCCGGTGATCCTGAAGCCGCTCACCAACAGTCCGGGTGGATTCGATCGCCTCGGTTCGCGGTTCGACAACGCGACGCTGCTCGAGCGCGCCGGGGTGGACGTCATTATCGGGAGCTTCAACTCGCACAACGCTCGCTGGCTGGTCCTGGAGGCGGGAAACGCTGTGCGCTTCGGGTTGCCCTGGGACGTCGCACTGCGGGCCGTGACCCTGGCGCCCGCGCGGGCCCTGGGAGTGGCGGACCGATATGGTTCGCTGGAGCCTGGCAAGGTGGGCAACCTGGTCGTGTGGACCGGGGATCCCTTCGAGCTCTCGACCCGGGCCGAGGCCGTCGTGATCCGCGGCACCATCACGTCCCTGGATCATCGACAGCTCGAGCTGTTCCGGCGATACAGGGAGCTTGACGCGGAGCGCCCGGCGTTCAAGGGAGCCGGTTTCTGACCCCACTTCGGCGGTTCAATCCGACCCCTGCGCGATCGTAGCCGAACGGTCGCGCGGGGGTCCCCAAACGGCTATATTTTCCCGGTTATTCTGAGATTGCGAAGGCGGCCCCAGGAGGCCGTCAGCCAGGGATCGCGGCCGGGCTTGCCCGGCCGTACCTGCGACGATGTGGCACGCCGAGCGCGGGTCCCCGTCAGGGCTGCCAAAACCACCCTTCCGTGACGAGCGCATGGAGACGACTGAACGAACCGATCGGGTTGAGCAGAGACTTCTCGAAGACGAGATGAGGGAGTCGTTCATCGACTATTCGATGAGCGTGATCGTGCAGCGGGCTCTGCCCGACGTGCGAGACGGGCTGAAACCGGTGCACCGCAGGATTCTGTACGCCATGCACGAGCTCGGCCTGTCGCCGAATCGGCCCTACAAGAAATGCGCGACCGTGGTGGGTGACGTGCTGGGCAAGTACCACCCGCACGGCGATTCGGCGGTGTACGACTCGCTCGTTCGGATGGTGCAGGAGTTCTCGCTCCACTATCCGCTGGTGGATGGGCAGGGAAATTTCGGGTCCATCGATGGCGACGCGGCCGCTGCGTACCGGTATACCGAGGCGCGTCTCGCCTCGCTGGCGACCGAGATGCTGGCCGACATCGACAAGGAGACGGTGGAATTCGCGCCGAACTTCGACGATCGGCTCGAGGAGCCGACCGTTCTCCCGTCGAAGTTGCCCAACCTTCTGGTGAACGGCTCATCGGGTATCGCGGTCGGAATGGCCACGAACATTCCGCCCCACAATCTCCGTGAGATCGTCGCGGCGTGCGTACGCCTGATCGAGGCGCCGGATACCCCGGTCGAAGAACTTCTCGAGTACGTCCCCGGACCGGACTTCCCCACGGGAGGTCTCGTCTACGGGAAGACGGGTATTCGGGAAGCGTACACCACGGGACGGGGCCGCGTGGTGATGCGTGCCCGGGCCCACGTGGAGGATCGGCCGAGCGGTGGTGAGCGGCTGATCGTCACGGAAATCCCGTTCATGGTGAACAAGTCCCGCCTCGTCGAGCAGATCGCCCAGCTCGTCAGGGATCGCCGGATCGAGGACATCTCGGACCTGAGGGACGAGTCATCGGCGCGCGACGGCATCCGGGTCGTGATCGATCTGAAGCGTGACTCCATCCCGGAGATCGTGCTGAACAAGCTGTACAAGCATACCCAGATGCAGAGCACGTTCGGCGTCATCATGCTGGCCCTCGTGGGCGGTGTGCCCAGGGTGATGGACCTCAAGACGATCCTCGCCCATTTCATCGAGCATCGGCACACGGTGGTGGTCCGGCGTACCGAATTCAGCCTGCGGGTGGCGCGCGAACGCGAGCACATCCTCGAGGGCCTGAAGATCGCCGTAGACAACATCGACGAAGTCGTGCGCATCATCCGGGCATCCAAGAACACCGAGGAAGCGGCCTCCAACCTGAAGGAACGCTTCGGGCTGAGCGACAAGCAGGCGGAGGCCATTCTCGCGATGCGGCTGTCGCGTCTCACGGGATTGGAGATCGAGAAGCTCGAGGAGGAACTGGCCGAGGTACGGGCCACGATCGAGGAACTCGAAGCTCTCATGGCGTCACGGGACTCCCGGATGGAGGTCATTCGTGAAGAGCTGGTCGAGCTCGCGGCCCGCTTTGGCGACGATCGGCGTTCGCAGATCATCGACGCTGAGATCAGCTTCAACCCCGAAGACCTGATCGCCGACGAGCCGATGGTGATCACGATCACTCACCAGGGTTACATCAAGCGGATCGCTCCGGCGACGTATCGCCAGCAGCGCCGTGGTGGCCGGGGAATCGCCGGGATGGACACCAAGGAGGAGGACTGGGTCGAGCACCTGTTCCTCGCCTCGACGCACGACTATCTGTGCGTGTTCACGGCGCGGGGCCAGGTCTACTGGCTCAAGGTGCACGAGATTCCTCTCGCCTCCCGTACCTCCCGCGGCAAACCCGTGGTGAACCTCCTCGACATCTCGAAGGACGAGAAGATCGCTTCCATCCTTCGAGTGCGTGAATTCGATCCCGATCGCTACGTGCTGTTCACGACCCGGAGCGGGCAGGTGAAGAAGACGAGCCTGGCCGCATACCGGCACGTGAGGGTGAAGGGGATCAACGCGATCAACATCGACGAAGGCGACCGTTTGATCGACGCGCGGCTCACGGATGGGGGGAACGACCTGATTCTCGCCACTCGCAAGGGCATGGCCATCCGGTTCAACGAAGGCGATGCGCGTGAAATGGGTCGAGCGACTCGGGGAGTGCGTGGGATTCGCCTGCGGGCCGGCGACGAAGTGGTGGGAGCCGTCGTGGTCCAGGAAGGATCGAGCCTGCTCACGGTTACAAGCCGTGGCGGGGGTAAGCGGACGAAGGTCGAGGACTACCGCGTGCAGCGCCGCGGTGGAACGGGATTGATCAACTTCCGCCTGAGCGAGAAGACCGGGGACGTGGTGGGGGTGCGCGAGGTCACCGACGATGACGAATTGATGCTTGTGACCCGGGGCGGAGTGATCAATCGACAGCCGGCGTCACAGATCCGAGTGATCGGCCGGGCCACCCAGGGAGTGCGCATCATCGCGCTGGACGAGGGTGACGAGCTGATGGACATCGCCAAGGTCGCGGCTGACCTGGACGTGGGCGAGGCGGACGATGCGGATACCGAGGAGGTCGCCGTCCTGGAGGATGGAGCCACGGAAGAAGCCGGGGAGACACCCGAAACGGGGGAGTAGAGCTCCATGCCTGCGAGCACCGGCCTGGTGACCCTGGACGAGATTCGTTCCGCGGCGGACAGAATTCGCGGCGCCATCCGCCGAACGCCCCTTCTCCCGGTGGACCGGTCCGCGGGGGCGGTTCCGGGAGACGCGCAGGACCTGTGGTTGAAGTGCGAGTGCCTCCAGTTCGCCGGGGCCTTCAAGCTCCGGGGCGCCTACAACCTCATTTCTTCGATCCCTCCCGAAGTGCGGCAGGCCGGAGTCGTGACCTACTCGTCCGGGAATCACGCACAGGGGGTCGCCTATGCCGCTCGCGCGTTCGGTATCCCGGCGCTGGTGGTGATGCCGGTGGACGCTCCGGGGATCAAGGTCGCGGCGGTCCGGAGACTGGGTGCACGCCTCGAGATGGCCGGCACCACGACGACCGAGCGAAAGGCGCGGGCCGAGGAGCTTCTCGCCGAGATCGGTGGAACCATGGTGCCTCCCTTCGACCATCGCGACATCATCGCGGGGCAGGGCACCGCGGGCCTCGAGATCGTCGAGCAGCTTCGTGAGGCCTCGCAGCGGCGGGGCGAGGAAGTCAGGGCGTCGAGGGTGCTCGTGCCGATCGGCGGGGGTGGTCTTCTCTCGGGGGTGGCGGCCGCGATTCGGGCGCTCGAGCCCGGGGCCAGTGTCATCGGGGTGGAACCGGAAGGGGCGCCCAAGATGACGCGCTCGCTCGAGGCCGGCCATCCGATCACGCTGGAGAGCGTGGATACGATCGCGGACGGACTGAAGCCCGTTCGCCCGGGCGACCTGACCTTCGAGCACACACGTGACCTTGTCGACCAGGTGGTCACCGTAGACGACGCATCGATCCGCGCGGCCGTCTTGTGGTGCCTGGGCCAGCGAATTCTCGTCGAGCCGAGCGGTGCGGCTACGATCGCGGCGCTGGCGTCCGGGAAGGTGAAGCCGGCAAGCGACGGGGCCACCGTCGCGGTCCTGTCTGGCGGCAACCTGGACCCGTCCATTCTGCGCGCGTGGCTCGCGGACCCCTCCGGCGCTGCGCCGGGCGATGGGACCTCGGAGTGAGCGACCCTCTCATTGCGGTCACCGCCCCCGTCCGGGACAGCGACATCGGCATGCCCCGGGTCGTGCTGGAAGCGGGATACCTTCAGGCCGTGCGCGTGGCTCGCGGTCTTCCGCTGGTGTTCTCTCCCCTCGACGACCAGGATACGCGTGAGCGCATGTTCGACCTGGCAGCCGGGTTGCTGCTGACGGGCGGGGAGGACGTCGATCCAGCTCGCTACGGCCAGGCGCCGGAGGGGACCCGTACCGTGTCTCCCGAGCGCGACGCCATGGAGTTGCTCCTCCTGGAGCAGGCCCTGGAGCGCCGCATTCCGGTTCTCGCGATCTGCCGTGGGATCCAGATTCTGAACGTGGCTCTCGGCGGCACTCTGTTCCAGGACCTCTTCACGCAGCGTGGACAGGATATCGACCACGATCGCTATCGTGAGTTCGATGGTCACATCCACTCCATTCGCTCGGAGGCGCCTCTCCTCCTGGCGCAGGTGTTCGAAGTAGAGGAGTTCGTACAGAATTCGGCCCATCACCAGGGGATCCGGGACCTGTCTCCGGAACTGACCGCGGTGGCGTGGGCCCCGGACGGGTTGGTCGAGGCCGTGGAGTACAGGGCCGAAGGGGCCGCCTGGACCTGCGGCGTACAGTGGCATCCGGAGCGGAAGATCGAGGAAACCACCGGCACGAACCGCAGGCTGTTCGAGGTGTTCGGCCAGGAAGTGCGACGTGCCTCGTCGCACCACCCGGGGGAGTGATCGGTGCGCCTCGTACTGTTCGACATCGATGGCACCCTGGTAAACTCGCTTGGGGCCGGGAAAGCGGCGCTCGAGCTCGCCATGATCGCGGTCTATGGGGAGACCGGACCCATCGCCTCGTTCGACTTCCACGGCCGAACGGACCCGGCCATCGTGCGCGGACTCCTGCGAGCGGTGAACTGGCCGGATGCCGAGATTGAGGCGGGGTTCGAAGCCACGTGGGTATCCTACCTGTCGGAACTGGATCGGGAACTGGCGCAGCGGGATGGGCAGGTTCGCCCCATTCCGGGCGTGATCGAGCTCCTCGACGCGATCGAGGGAGACGGGAGGTTCGCGCAGGGGCTCGTCACCGGTAATATGGAGGGTGGCGCGCGGCGAAAGCTGGAAGCCGCGGGTCTGGCCGGTCGGTTCGGCTTCGGGGCCTACGGATCGGATTCCGAGTGGAGAGAGGATCTGCCTCCACTGGCGCGAGAGAGAGCGCAGCGGCGGTACGGCCGTCTGTTCGACATGCAGGCGGCGGTCGTCGTGGGGGATACGCCAGAGGACATCCGGTGTGCGCGGGCCAACGGGGCCAGGGCACTGGCAGTCTCGACAGGGCGCCACTCCGTCGAGGAACTGCGGGAGCACGGGCCCGATGCCGTGTTCGAGAACCTGAGCGACACATCTCGAGTGGTGCGGATGCTTGCCGATGAATAGTCAGTCGCTGAGAACGGACGTGTTCATTGACGGCAGCGGAGTCCGCCGGGGCGCCCGCGTGACGATCGCCGGCGTCGCGCTTCTGTGCGACGAGCTGATGGTGCCGTACGGCGAGGTGTTCTGGGTATCGCGCCGCAAGGGGATGCTGCTTCTGTTCGCGGGTCGTGCCACCCTGGCGATCAAGGGCACGCCCCAGGAACTCGACCAGCTCTACGACCTCCTCATTGAACGGGTGGACCTGACCGAGCTTCGGCGCCGAATCGTCAAGCTGCTCGGCCACGAGGTCGTGCTCTTCACGGCCGGCTGCGCGGCCTCGGGTACGATCGACGGTGAGAAGGTCGGAGGTCTACACGTCGCTGCGGTAACCCGTCGGGCGCTCTACCTGTTGTCGCGCGACCGCCAGTTGACCGTTTCGTGGCCGGCCAGGGCAGCCAGCCGCCGGCCGGCGAAGAAGACGGACACGGACGAGCGCGACGACGACTACCTGGTCATCGGAAAGCCCGACACCTCACTTACCATCCGGTACCTGTTCGCCGAAGAGCTCGGGGCGGTGCTCTACGCCGCTTCGCAGCAGCCACCGGAGGGCAGCGAGGGCCGTCCCCTGGAACTGTTCAGCCGGGGTGAGGTCTCGCCGCCGCCGCAGGCGGGGCTACCGCCCTTCTCCCTGGCCGCCGGCTCCCTGCAGGAGGTGGCGGAACGTGCGGCCGCGAACGTCCCGGGCGAGTTGCAGGCCAAGGTCGGGATGCGGGAGTACTTCTTCGAGACCCACTTCCAGGAACTGGGAGAGATTGCGCTCGGACCGCTTCTGCTGCGGAAGTCAGCCGCCGGGGGGGCGTACAGTCTCGAGAGGGCAATCGACGCCATGAACTCCGGCGGTCTCCAGGAGGACACGCGGGCAGCCGTGGCTACCGCGGCGAACCGGATGGCGGACGTCTACGCGAGCGAACTCGAACGCGTGGCAGCCTCCCGGGGCGTCGACATCACGGGTGACCGGGACCTGACTCTCGGTGAAGCCGGGAAGACCTTCCTCCTCGAGCGCATGCAGGATCCGTTCGACAGGCTGTGGGAGAGGTTTGGCGACCAGGGGGACCAGGAAGCCGAACTCCGGCGCCGGATCGCGGAGCTGGAAGCCGGGCACCCGGACCAGGACGATTCGGAGATGCACGATGCGGCGGAGGAATGGCGAGCCGCGATGGTTCGCCTGGACAGGGGTTACGAGGGGGCGTGGCGCGAGATGGTCGAGGAGATCGAACGCGCGTGGTCGACGGACCTGCTCGTGCGCCTGACCCTCGTAGGACGGATGGCCAAGCCCCGGATTCCGGAATGGGTCCAACTGGCGGCCCTCGCCGCGATTACGCTGCTGCTCGCAGCCGTGCTCGTCTTCGTCCTGGCGCGCTGAGCCCGCCCGGGAGTCCGCTTCTCAGGGAACTACGCAGGTCACCTCGAACAGCGTGTCTATCAGTCCACCGGCCGGTACGTCGAGCGTTCGGGGATTCTCTCCCTGCAGCGTACAGTTGTCAGCCACGCTCGATTCGAGCAGCCGTACCTGGGTCACTCCGGCCGCGACCGAACCCACGGTCTTCACTTCCGTATTCCGCATCGTGATCGGACTTCCGGACTCGATGACGATCTCGTACCCGTCCGCGTCAGGAAACAGCCCGGTGGTGGAGGTGACGAGCCTCAAGTTGCCGACCTGGTCGGTGCACACCACTTCGTACTTCGTTTCGATCATGTCCTCGCTCGGCACGAAGACTGTTCGTTCGGGGTCCCCGATGAGGCGGCAATTCAGGGCGATGTCTCCCAGCCGCACGGTGTGTTCTCCGGTCTGGAGATCCGCCGTGCGAGCCGTGTCGTTGGCTCCCATCACTCCGGCATCCAGGCCGTCCACCGCCAGCGTGTAGGCGTCGTCCGGGTTTTCTCCACTCGTGGCGGTCACCACCTGGAGAACGCCCGCGGTGACGAAGCAGGTCACCTCGAAGGTGGTAGCGGTCTGGGTGTTTGCGGTGACCTGGACGGGTCGAGGATTGTCACCGCTCACGGCGCAATTCGGCGCGACCTCGGCCAGCTCGACCGAGTAAGTGTCGACCGCGCGGCTGGTGAAGATCACGCTGTCGTTGACATCGATGAGCGACGCGAAGATGTCGTTGACCCGGATCTCGTACCGGTCGGTGTCGAACTCTACGCCCGTGGTGACCGTAACGACGGCAAAATCTCCGCGGGCGCCGGGATCGGTACTCCCGCCGTCATCCGAGTCTCCGCATGCCGTTGCTGCCAGAATCAAGGCGCCGCACCAAACGGGAACGACGCGATTCGATATCAAGAACCCCATTAATGAACCGGTCCTGGTGGGTATTTGTCAGTCATGAGCGCTCGTCTACACCGCGTTTCACCCACGAGAAGATGGTTCGTTCCCGCGGATGCGGCCCACACGTCGTGCGGAGGTCGCGCGAAACGCCGGCCGTGTTATCTTGTGCGGCCGAGGTTGCGGGCTTCCGGCGCAAATGGCCGGGGCCGATCATAGTCGTCATAGTCGGTGCTCGACAAGGAGTGTTTCTTGGCCAAGGCAAAAGCTAAGGGTGGCAAGGGTTTCTTCATCCTGATCGCCGCCGTTGTCGTCGTGGGTGGTGTTCTTCTGATGAACGCGGGCGGGTCCAACGAGGCCCCGGAGTTGACGCCCATTTCGCTGGCGGGAGGGGATATCGCCGCTGATATGTCCTCAGGCACGGCGATGGGCGCCGAGGATGCGCCGGTGGTGATCATGGAGTTCTCGGACTTCCTGTGTCCGCATTGCCGGACGTTCAACGGCCTGAGCGGAAAGCTGCTCCGGCAGAACTACGCCAGTTCAGGCTCCCTGCGGTGGATCTCGTTCGACTTCCCCCTGTGGCCGGAGTCCTGGGCTCCCGCGATCGCGGCCCAGTGCGCGAAGCGGCAGGGAAAGTACTTCGAAATGAAGGACCTCCTGTTCGCCCGGGTGGAGAGTTGGAGCGGGGGCGGCAACCCCAACCGGAAGTTCGTGGACTACGCCAGGGACCTCGGTCTCGACGCGGGTTCTTTCAAGAGCTGCGTGGACGGCCAGGAGACGGCTGCCGCCGTGCAGGCAGCCAGGACGTACGGCGAGTCCCTCGGAATCAGTTCCACCCCGAGCATCTTCTTTAATGGAGAGCCGTACCGGCTCACGGGTGGTGACTATGGCTACGGGGCGATGGAAGAGCGGATCAAGGCGATCGTAGCAGACGGCGAGTAGGCCGCGGTTTCGGTCGATGTCCTGCGACACGCGGTTGCGCGGAATCGTCCTGGTCGGCCTGGTCGGCCTGTTCGTGGCGGTCTACCTGCTGCTGTATCAGATGGGCTTCTACGGGTCCCTGCTGTGCGGTGCGGGTTCGTGTGAGACGGTCCAGGCCTCGAAGTACGCCCGGTTTCTAGGCCAGCCGGTGCCGCTGTGGGGCACCCTGTGGTACGCAGGCGTGCTGGTGCTGGCGTTCCTCGGCCTTGGCCCGGCTTACGGAAGGCGATGGCTGGACGTCCTGCTGGCCCTGGCGGTCACCGGGGGGCTCCTGTTTTCCGCCTACCTGACCGGGATCGAGCTGTTCGTACTGCACGCCGTTTGCATGTGGTGCGTGATCAGCGCCGTCCTCACCGTGATCCTCTTCGTGCTGGCTCGGCCATGGAGAGTGCTTCGAGGGTCACAGTCAGCAGCTGACGGATGAGCGAAGGGGCGGCCAACCGGCCGCCCCTTCTTCGTTGCTCCACAGGCGCTGGCTTCGCCGGCGATCAGGCGCTGGCTCGCCAGAATCCTTCCAGCGCGTCGCCGTGCTCCGACCCCCGAAGCTTGTCGAAGGCGCGGTTTCGGATCTGCCGGATACGCTCGCGGGTGACGCCCAGGAGCTCGCCGATCTGCTCGAGCGTCATCTCCTCGCCGTCGTCCAGTCCGTAATACAGGACGAGAATCTTCCTCTCCCGCTCGGTGAGATAGCTCTCGAACATCTTTTCCAGGAACTCGCGCCGGGCCTGGGCCTCGACGTCGATCTCGATGTCCCCCTCGTCCGCGCCCGAGAACCGCTCTCCGAATGAAGCGCTGTCGCGGTCCGACTTGTCGAGCGGCGCGTCGAGACTGAGCTCCGCCGAGGCCACGCGACGCAGTGCGCGCACCGTCTCGACCGGCTCCTTCATCTCCTCCGCGATCTCACGATCGGTCGGTGACCGGCCGAGCTTCTGCGTGAGGGCCGTCTCCGTGCGCGACAGCTTGACCAGGTTCGAATTCTGGTTCAGCGGAATCCGCACCGAACGTGTCTGCTCGGCCAGTGCCTGCAGCACGGTCTGTCGAATCCACCACACGGCGTAGGAGATGAACTTTACCCCCTTGTCGGGATCGAACTTCTTCACGGCCTTTAGAAGGCCTTCGTTCCCGATGCACACGAGCTCGGCCAGGTTGAGGCCTCGTCCCTGGTACTTCTTCACGTACGAGATCACGAACCGCAGGTTGGCCGTGACCAGCCGCTCCGCAGCGGCACGGTCCCCGGCACGCGCCCGGCGTGCGATCTCTCGTTCTTCCATTGGATCTTCGATCAGCGGATAACGCTCGACATCCTGCAGGTACTGGTCGAACGAATCGAGCGCTCGCGCGTCGAAGAAGATCTGCTTTCTAGCGGCAGCGTTCATAGGCTCCGAATCTCTGGCTGTACAACGGCGCTTCTCACACGAGGGCGACACCCGTTCGCCCGCAAGCCCCAGTACTACACTGAATGTCTGTCAGGTTCCGTCAACCCTCAGCTCTCGCGAATCGCCTCGCGCAGCCATTGTTCATCCTCGGCCCCCAGAGCGGCGGGCCCGTCCGGCATGGCAGCTTCATTCCCGGCGCTGGCCCACTTCCTCAGACGATTTCGCGCCACGAAGAAACCGAGCACCAGCACCACCAGGGGCAACCCGTAAACCAGGAGATTGATGCCCCTCGCCTGCGGCCGAAGGAGAATCCACTCTCCGTACCGGCTGACGAAATAGGCCTCTATTTCGGCGGGGGTCTCACCCGCCGCGAGCCTGTCACGCACCACCGCGTGCATCTCACGAGAGAGATCCGCGTTGGACTCGACGATCGACTGGTTGCGACACACCGGACAGCGAAGTCCCGATGCCACCTCGGCGGCCAGCGCATCCAGCGCTTCTTCTTCCGGGTCCGTGAGTGCGCTTCGATCATTGGTGGCCTGCTCCGCCGGCGCTTCCACCGCCTGCTGCTCAGAGGTGGCTGCCTCGGGCTCCACTTCCTGGGCCGACACCGCACCGGGTCCGGCCACGAGTACGACGAGCAGGGCGATCACCCAGGCCAGAGTGCGGTTCATGGCGCGCCTCCCGCCCCGGCGGCGTTTGCAGCGGTCATGGGTGCCGCCAGCAGCGAGTCCACCTGGTACCGGACCAGATCCCAGGTGACCGGACCGACCTTCTTGAGGGAGATCGTTCCGTCCGTTCCGATGAAGAACGACTCGGGGACCCCGTACACTCCGTAGTCGATGGCCGTTCGCTGCGAGGGATCCAGGACATGGGTCCACTCACCTCCGTACTCGTCCAGGAAGCGCTCGGCGTTGGCACGCGAATCCTGGTAGACGACACCCAGTAGCACGACCTCGGAGTCATCCCAGGTGCGCTCCGTCTGCACCAGCACGGGGTGCTCCTGTCGGCACGGAATGCACCAGGAGGCCCAGAAGTTGAGGATCACGACCCTTCCCTCGAGGTCTGACAGGTGCACGGTATCGCCCTCGAACGTGACCAGCTCGAAGTCCGGCGCCGCCAGGCCCGCCATCGGGGAGGGCAACACGTACGTATCCCGGCCCATTCCCCAGTACAACAGCCACAGCACAGGCAGCGCTGCCAGCGGGAGAAGCCAGCGAAGTTGCTTATTCTTCATATCGTCTCTCAGCAGCCTGATATCGTCCGTTTGCGATCAGACGGTCACCGCGGCGGACTCTTCCGGCAGCCCGGCGGATTCCTCTTCCTCGGCGATCTCGACCGCCGACACCGCCGGACGGCCACTGCCCCGCTGCGGCATGACGGCCAGGATGCCCCCAAGGGCCACGATCATGCCCCCGATCCACAACCAGGGCACGGCCGGGTTCACGATCGCCCGGATGGTGGCGTGGCTCCCCTCTTCCCGGTCGAACGCCATCAGCGTCAGGTAGAGGTCCTCTTTCAGCGTGGACCGGACGTCCGGCGTGCCGATGGGCTGCTGCGAGTTCGGGTAGTAGTTCAGGCGGGGCTGCATCGTCCCAGCCTCATCCCCCCGGTGGAAAATGCTGAAGGTGCCGCCGACCACGAACCGCTGTGGCTCTTCTTCGGCCCACAGTTCGTCGAAGAGGATCCCGTAGTCACCGAGCTGCATCAGCTCTCCACGCTGCAGCGTCACCTCGCGCTCGAAGCGGTAGGTGCCCGAGAGGGCCAGGGCCACGATGATGACCACGATACCGAAGTGCACGGTGTAGCCGCCGTAGCGCCGGTTGTTTCGCGTCAGGATCTGCCCGAGCGCGACCGGCGCCGAGACACCCGCGATGCGACTCCGGGCCTTCACGCCCTTGGTGAACTCCTCGACGATCGTCGCCGTCACGAAGCCGGCGAACGTGAACGTCACCAGGGGCCAGAAGCTCCGGGTACCCAGAACGAATCCCAGCAGACCCGCCACGAGTCCGGCGACCACCGGAACCAGGAAGGTCCGCTTCATCTTCCCGGGGGTCGTCCGACGCCAGGGCAATGCCGGTCCCACTCCCATCAGGAAGAGGAGGAGGACGCCGATCGGAATGGAGACCATGTTGAAGTACGGCGGTCCGACGCTCACCCGGTTTCCGTTGGCCGCTTCCACCATCAGCGGGAAGGTCGTCCCCAGCAGAACGGTGAACGTGAAAGCCACGAACAACACGTTGTTCAGGATGAACGCGCTTTCCCGCGAGACCACGGCGTCCAGTGACCCCGGGGCGTGCAGCCGGTCCGAGCGCCAGGCGATCAGGACCAGGGACACGATCATGATCAGGGCGATGAAGGCCAGGAACATCGGGCCGATCACTCCCTCGGTGAACGCGTGAACTGAGTCAAGAATTCCCGATCGAGTCAAAAACGTCCCAAACAACACGAGAAGGAACGTCCCGATGATGAGCGACAGGTTCCAGGTCTTCATCATTCCGCGCCGCTCCTGCACCATCACGGAGTGCACGAACGCCGTCGCCGTGAGCCAGGGAAGGAAGGACGCATTTTCCACCGGGTCCCAGGCCCAGTAGCCGCCCCACCCCAATACTTCGTACGACCACCATGCACCGCCTACGATCCCAACGGAGAGAAACGCCCAGGCAGCCACGGTCCAGCGCCGTGTCAGGCGAATCCACTCTTCGTCGAGCTTGCCGCTCAGCAGGGCGCCGATCGCGAAGGCGAACGGAACCGTGAGCCCCACGTAGCCGAGGTACAGCATCGGCGGGTGCAGGCCCATGAGCGGGTGATTCTGCAGCAGCGGATTGGGCCCCGGTCCGTTGGCGGGAACCGGGAACACGGTGCCGAACGGGTTGGCCGGGCCGGTGATGAGTCCGTAGAAGAACAGCCCCACGAAGCCCATGACTCCGTGCGCGAACGGGATCACCCTGGAGTCCGACTTCCGGTTCACGAACGCCACCAGGGCGCCGTACCCGGAGAGGATCCAGGCCCAGAACAGGATCGAGCCCTCGAGACTGCTCCACAGCGATATGGCCGTGTAATAGGTCGGTGTCTCGCGGCTTCCGACCCGCGCCACGTAGGACACGCTGAAGTCGTGCGAGAGGAGCGCGATCTCCATCGTGATGAACGCCGTCGACATGGCGGCGAACACGAAATACGAGCCATACCGCGCCGCTCGAATCAGGCCCGGCTTCCGGGTGAATCCGCCGACGATGCCCGTGATCGTCACCACCAGGGCGCCGAGGAGCGCCGCGGCGATGGAAGTGCTTCCGATGAGATTCAGCATTCGCCGCTACCCGTCCGTCTTGATGAGAGACTCGTACATCTGCTCGGGCTTCTCACCGTGGGGCGGCTCGTACTCGTTGGAGTGCTTGACCATCAGGTTCTTGGACTCGAAGACGCCGTCGTGCGTGTAGCGTCCCTCGACCACGACCCCGATGCCTTCCTTGAACATTGCCGGCGGCGCACCGGTGCTGCGCACGGGTACCTCGCCCAGGCTGTCAGCGACCACGAAGCGAAGGTCCAGCGCCTCGGCGTCCCACGTCAGCGATCCGGCCTTCACCTGGCCACCGAGCCGCAAAGGCTGATCGACGATCTCATCGGCCCGCTCCGCCAATTCCGCCCGGAGTTCGCTCGGGGTCAGGAAGTAGACGACATTGCTGCTCAGGCCACCTGCGATCAGCATCGCGATCCCACCGGCGATCGCGAGCACACCAACCCCGGCCCATATCTTCTTGGACTTTTTCATGTGTCAGATTGTCCCTTTTGTATGCCTCGGAGCATCAGTCTCCGGCGACTGCGACTTCGAACGACTCTACAGCGCGCGCCGTCGTCTGTTCCCTTGATTCCAACCTGAACGCGTACCAGAGGAGCGCGCCCCAGGTGAGTCCGTAGCCCGCGAATACGTAGCCGCGGTTCTCCATGCCCACCTGGCCCGTATAGACCCATAGCAGGATCAGGGCCAGAACGTAGACCACGCCGATGGCGCTCCACTTACGCATTGTACGCCATTCTCTTCTCGAGTTCCCCTTCGAGCTTGGCGAACCGGATCCGCCGCACCATCAGATAGACATAAACAAGCGTGAATGCGGCCAGGTTCAGCATCAGCGTCCACAGGATGTCCGGAGCCACGCTGCGCGGACTGGACGGCGGCTGATGCAGGGTGCGCCACCAGGTAACCGACATGTAGACGATCGGCACGTTGGCGAAACCGATCACACCGACGATCGCCGACCAGCGGGCCCGCTTCTCCCCATCCTCCGCGAAACTGCGAAGTGCCCCGTAGCCGACGTAGATGGCGAGCAGGATCGCGGTGGTCGTCAGCCTGGGATCCCAGGTCCAGTACACCCCCCACGTCGGCTTACCCCACATCATGCCCAGGAGGAGAGTGACGACGGTGAACACCACGCCGATCTCGGCCGAACTGGCCGCTACCCTGTCCCACCGTTCATCCCTCTGAATGAGGTACAGGACGCTCATCACGAACACGACGAAGAACGCCAGGAACGCGAGCCAAGCCGCAGGCACGTGCACGTACATCAACCTCTGGACGTTGCCCTGGGCAGCGTCCGCGGGAACGACGACCAGGCCGACGTAGCTCCCCACCAGCATGGCCACGAGGGCGAGGATGCCCAGGAACTTCTCGATGTTTGACTTGAATCCCACTTCACTCCTCCAGAGCGATCGGGAAAATCCAGATACAGATCACAAAAAAGATGATGTCGAATGCGCCCAGCACTCGAAGCCACACCACGGCCTCGCCCATCAGGTCGCCTTCGAGAATCAGCGTGGTCGCGTTGACCGCTCCCAGCAGCACCGGCACGAGGGCCGGAAACAGCAGCAGCGGCAGCATGACCTCGCGAGCCCGCAGGTTCACCGTGAGCGCCGAATAGAAAGTGCCCACCACGGAAAACCCGATCGTGCCCAGGATCGAAACGGCCGCCAGCCCGAGGGCGTGCGGCCACAGGTTCGCCTGGAACAGGATCCCGGCCGCCGGAATCAACACCGACTCGACCAGGAGAAGCAACACGATGTTGCCCAGCAACTTACCAAGATAAATCGCCCGGGGATCACCAGGGTAGGCCCGCAGGCCTTCCAGGCCACCGCTCGTCTCCTCGTTCTGATACGTGCGGCTGAGTGACAGCAGTCCGGTGAACGCGATTCCGACCCACAGAAGACCGCCGGCCACCTCCTGCAGCAACTCCGTGTCCGGTCCGAGAGCGAAGCTGAAGATGAACAGGACCAGGGCCGCGAAGAACACCATGGCATTGAAGCTCTGCTTGGTGCGAGCCTCGATGAGGAGGTCCTTCCACACGATGGCCCAGGCCCGATGAAGGAGGGACATCAGTCGACCTCCGGCGCGCCGGCCGGGCCGCCCACGGACAGGTGGCGGCTCAGGGGCTCCGACTCGGGGAGAATCTCCAGGTGTCCCTTGCGCAGGATCCCGGTCTGCTCAGCTTCGCGCACCGCTTCACCGTCCTGGTGCGAGGCCAGCAGGACCGTGGTCCCGGCGGCCTTGAAGTCGGCGACGACCTCATCCACGAGTCGCATGCCCTGCGAGTCGAGCCCCGAGTACGGCTCGTCCAGGAGGGCGACCTCGATGGGGCGCACCAGGAGCTGCCCGAGCGCCAGGCGCTTCCGCATTCCGGTGGAGAAGGTCCGCATGCGGTTGTCCGCCACTTCGGCGAGGCCGATCCTCTCGAGCACGCGCGCGATCACCTCGCGCCTGGGCTTGAGGCCTCCCATCCGCATGGTGAAATGGAGATTCTCGGCGGCGGAGAGGTCGTCGTACAGGAAACCACGCACGGTGAGAAGGCCGGTACGCTTCCGGATCTCGTCCGGGTCTTTGAGCAGGGAATGCCCCATGACGTGAGCGTCGCCCCCGGATGGGCGCAACAACGTGGCGACGAGCTTGAGGAGCGTGGTCTTCCCGGCTCCGTTTGGCCCGACGAGGCACAAGGTCGTTCCGGCCTCCACGCGCACGCTGGCGTCGCGCAGAGCCCAGTTCCACCCGAACCGCTTCGAAAGTCCCTCGAGTTCGAGCGCGGCCCGGGTCTCACGGTCTATCGGTATGGTCCGCTTCCTCGTTCAGTCTCCGGACGGCTCTTCGGCCCCCGCCTCGAGCCGCCGCACCAGTTGCCGCGCGAACCGATCCACGTACTGCCACGCGGGGTGCGCGCCCGGCACGGGCCGCATGAGACCCCACTGCACGGGTTCGGTGGGCTCCGTCATCGGGTTGTACAGGGCCTCGACGTACAGCAGCGTGCCGCCCCTCTCGGGTTCCGCCCAGAGCAGCATCTTCACGTACTTCTCGGGTTCGGAGAGGCTGCCGAACGCAGCCGAGTCCAGTACCCGCGGAACGTAGATCCAGTCCGACTCCATCCTGGCGATGTTCGTGGAGTCATCCGCCGAGCGGGAGAACCACCGCGGCTGGATTCCGTCGTTGCGCAGGACCTCCCAGGCTCTCTGCATCACGGTGTCCGGCGGAGCCGCCACCCGCACGATCGTCGCGTTGTTGGACGGCCCGCGACTGATGCCCTGGCTCCCGGATCCGGACGCGCATGCGGCCAGGACTCCGGCGACCATCCCGGTCGCGAGCCATGTCGTTGTTCGGGACGAGAGCATGTGACCTCCTCGGACTCAGATGTGCCGGGTCCTGTTCCGGCCTCACACGAGCACTTGGTTATGCGGCCTGACGCTTCCTGATGCAAGCTTTCGGCCCCGTTTCGGCATGTTCTGGAACCGCTCGCTCATACGCGATATGTTCGGCTCGGCGCAGGTCGGAACCGTGGACAGGGAACGCGCTCGAAACAACCGGAGGAACCGTGGACCTCACCGATGTCGCAGCGCTCGCGCAGCCGACGGGCGAGAAGATCATGCTGTTGGTACTCGACGGAGTGGGCGGACTTCCGCTCGAGCCCGGCGGGCTGACCGAACTGGAGACGGCCCGTACCCCCAACATGGACGGGCTGCTGGCCAACGGTGACGCGGGCCTTCACGTACCGGTCGCGACGGGGGTGACCCCCGGCAGCGGCCCCGGTCACCTGGCGCTGTTCGGGTTCGATCCGCTGCGGTACAGGGTCGGCCGTGGCGCCCTCGCGGCCCTCGGCGTGGAGTTTCCGCTGCAGCCGGGCGACGTCGCGGTACGCGGCAACCTGTGCACCGTCGACGGAGAGGGTGTCGTCACCGATCGGCGGGCCGGGCGCATAGCGACGGAAGAGGCCGCGCCCGTCCTGGACATGCTCGACCGCATCGTTGTCCCTGGGGCGCAGACCTTCGTCCGACCCGTGAAGGAGCATCGATTCCTGCTCGTTCTGCGACCCGAGGAAGCCACCGGGGCTGATATCGCCGACACCGATCCAGGGGTAAGCGGAGTACGGCCGCTGGACGTGGTGGCGGCTTCTCCGTCCTCGGAGTTCGCGGCGCGAGTCACGCGCGAGTGGCTGGCCCGGGTGCCGGAGACGCTGTCCGGGCAGCCCCGCGCGAACATGGCTCTCCTGCGGGGCTTCGCGACCCTGCCGGACTGGCCTCTCTTCCCAGACGTGTTCCGGATGCGCTCGCTCGCCATGGCCGCGTATCCGATGTACCGTGGCGTCGCGAGGCTGGTGGGGATGGATGCTACGGCGGTGGATGACGACCCCGCCGCCCTGCTGCCTGCGCTGGAGGCGCGGATTGACGACTACGACTTCTTCTTCCTGCACGTGAAGGGAACGGACAAGGCGGGGGAGGACGGCGACTTCCAGCGAAAAGTGGACATGATCGAGCGAGTGGACGAAGTTCTGCCTGCCCTGAGGGAAACCGGCATCGGGGTGACGCTGATCACCGGCGATCACTCGACACCGGCGAAAATGAAGAGTCACAGTTGGCACCCGGTACCGTTTCTCCTGCACGGTGGTCCCGGTCGAGGACATCGAAGCGAGGGGACGGCGGGCTTTGGCGAGTCGGAATGCGCGCGTGGTTCGATCGGGATGATCCGCGGGTGTGAGCTCATGCCGCTGGCGGCGGCCCGGGCCGGCCGGCTTGGAAAATTCGGGGCCTGACACAGAACAGGAGTGAAGATGCGGTGTCCGAAGTGCGGTAGCGACGAAAGCGGGAAGTTCTGCTCGAAGTGCGGAGCCGAGGTGCGGCGGAAGGCCGGTGGCGGCGGTGGAGCGAAGTGCTCCAAGTGCGGCAAGGGTCTCGAACCGAAGGCCTTGTTCTGCGCGGAGTGCGGTGAGCCCACCGGGCACCGGCCCGCCAAGGGCATGGCCGCCTATCTTCCGTGGGTGCTTTCCGGGATGGCGCTGGTCGCGTTCGCCGTCGCTCTCACCATGTTCATCCAGGGCCAGACGGCGGATCGCGTGGGCGACATGCCACCGACCGGTGCCCTGCCAGTCGCCCCGCGGGTCAATCCGGACGGCACTCCCGTGGCTGGCGCCGCCGGCGCCGGACCGGGGGCCATCGACCTCGGCTCCATGTCTGCGCGCCAGGCGGCGGACCGGCTGTTTGACCGCGTGATGCGCGAAGACGAGGCCGGGAATGAGGCGCAGGCCCAGCAGTTCGCCACCATGGCCATCCAGGCCTACGGAATGCTGCCTCCGGCCGAGATCGACGCGGACGCACGCTTTCACCTCGGACTTCTGAACCTGGTGCTGGACGACGCGGACGCGGCGGATCGAGAGGCGGACCTGATGCTCGCGGTGGACAGCCAGCACCTGCTGGCTCTGGCCGTGAAGGCGCGCGCCGCCGCGGTTCGTGGTGACACCGAGGCCCAGCAGGCTGCCTACACCAAGTTCCTCGATGCACTTCCGGCGGGTCTGGCCTCGGGCAAGCCGGAATACGGGATGCACGACAACATGCTGGAATCGGAGGCCGTGCGGGCGCGGGAAGCCACCGGTCGGAACTAGCCCGACCGGTCCAGCGGGGCGAAGGCCTAAGGGTCGAGACGCGCGCCCCGCAGCCGGTTCGCGTTGGTGACCACGGTGATCGAACTCAGGGCCATCGCCGCCTCGGCGAGGATCGGGTGCAGCAGGCCGAGAATCGCCACCGGTATGGCGATCGTGTTGTAGAAATAGGCCCAGAAGAGGTTCTGACGGATCTTCCGGAACGTGGCGCGTGACAGCATGACCGCGCGCACGACCGCGGTCAGGCTGCCGTGCACGAGGGTCATGTCCGCCGCCTCGATCGCGATGTCGGTCCCTCCCCCGATCGCGATACCCACATCGGCCTGTTTCAGAGACGGGGCGTCGTTGATTCCGTCTCCCACCATGGCGGTGACGTGGCCGGCCGCCTGAAGTTCCCGGATCACTTCCACCTTGCCGTCGGGAAGGAGGCCCGCCCTGACGTCGTCGATGCCCACCTCGTCGGCCACGGCGCGGGCGGTGCGTTCATTGTCTCCCGTGAGCATGACCGTACGGAAACCCAGCGCCGACAGGTCCTGGATCGCCTTGCGGCTGTCTTCCTTGATCCGATCGGCCACCGCCACCACGCCCAGCATCTGACCTCCCGACGCCACGAACATGGCCGTGCGGCCTCGGGCCTCGAGGTCACGGGCGGTGTCAGCCAGCGGAGCCACGTCAACCTCGCGCTCCCGCATCAGGCGCTCGCTGCCCACCAGCACGACGACTCCGTCGACGACCCCCGAGACTCCGAGTCCGATATGAGCCTGGAATTCGAGTGGTGGGGAGAGTTCGAGGCCCCTTTCCGAGGCCGCGCTCGCCACGGCCTGGCCGAGTGGGTGTTCGGAGCCGTGCTCGACCGAACCGGCCAGGCGGAGCACATCCTCTCCCGACCGTCCTGGCGCCGCCACGACGTCGGTCACCGATGGCTTGCCAAGGGTAACCGTTCCTGTCTTGTCGAACAGGACGACACCGGCGCCTTCGAGAGTCTGGATGGCGGCCCCGTCGCGGATCAGAATACCGTTTTCGGCCCCCAGCCCGGTACCGACCATCAGTGCCGTGGGCGTCGCCAGGCCCAGAGCACACGGGCAGGCGATGACCAGCACGGCAAGAGCGGCGAACAAGGCCAGGGAGGCCCGTCCCAGGTCGGGCTGCACCCAGGGAATGAACGCCGCCGCCCGCTCGACCACGGCGTGGAAGAACCCGGGAAAAAGGAGCCATCCGAGCAGGGTCGCCAGCGAGACCGCCAGAACGATGGGAACGAACACGGCCGTCACACGATCGGCGAATTCCTGGATGGGCACCTTGCTGCCCTGGGCCTGCTCGACCATCCGGACGACGCCCGCCAGGAACGTGTTCTCGCCCACTCCCGTCGCGCGTACTTGCAGCAGGCCCTGCCGGTTGAAGGTAGCGCCGATGACCGGGTCGCCCACCGTCTTGTCCACCGGCATCGATTCGCCGGTGGCGAGCGATTCGTCCACCGCGCTGTGTCCGGATTCGACGACGCCATCGGTGGGGATCTTCTCTCCCGGGCGAACCACCATCAGGTCTCCCACCACGACCGAGGATATCGAAACCTCGATCTCCTGGCCGTCGCGGACTACCCGGGCCGTCCGCGCCTCCAGGGACAGCAGCTTCTGGATCGCGGCCGACGTGCGGCCACGAGCCTTCGTCTCCACGAACCGGCCCGTCAGGTGAATGGCCATGATCATCGCGCCCACGCCGGCGTAGTTCATGATCATGGGGCCGGCGCCGAAGTGGTGGGGAAGCGCGGCGAAGCCCGTCAATACGGCGGCTCCACCGCCCAGCGCGATCAGGCTGTCCATGTTGGGGCGACGGTTCCAGAGAGCGCGCAGCCCGCTGGTCATCGTTTCGCGTCCCGGTCCCAGGAGCACGGGAAGCGCCAGCACCACCAGGCCTACATGAAAGGCGGCGGCGCTCGGCCACGGCGTCCCGAAGAACATCTCCGGGACCATCCACGCCATGATGGGGATCGTGAGGGCCCAGG
>JBATJK010000178.1:0-4736 GCA_049668445.1 Gemmatimonadota bacterium | reverse complement strand
GCGGCGGAGCAGTTGGAAGGCCTGGCGGAGTCGAGCACCGACGCGGTCGAGAACATCGTCAATGGTTGGGAGGAGCGGGTCCAGCTGGTGGCCAGCCGGACGCAACTGCGCATCAATCTGCGCGAGTTCAACGCCTCCAGCGATCCCGACGCCCGCACGAGCATCGAGCGGATCCTCGACGACGCCGCGGGCTCCGTTCAGACCATAGCCGCCCTGGCCACCTACGGCCGCGATGGCCGCCTGGTGGCTCAGTCGGGAGGCAACGCGGACTCCATCCTGGCCGTCCTGTATCCCATGTCGAGGGCGGAATCCACGGAGCGCGTTCGGTTCCTTGGAGTCTCATTTACTCCGGACGGCTTCCCGAGGGTGGCGTACGGCACGCGACTCACGATCGACGGCGAGCGGGAGGGATTCCTGTTCGTCCTCCTGAACGGACGGCGGCTCGTCGACCTGACTGCCGATTCTGCGGGACTTGGGGACACCGGCGAGTTGATGATCGTGATGCCGGATCCGGAAGGCGCCCGCACTCTCCACCCGGTCCGGGCCAGCGGGCCCGAGGTGCTGGGAGACGTCCTGCTGGTGGGTGAGAGGGATCCCGCGAGACTCGCTGTCGGGGGGGAAGAGGGCCTGTTCCAGGAAGGTCTTGTCGACTATCGGGGCAAGACAGTCTGGGCCGCCACCCGCTACATCTCCAAGACCGGCTGGGGCCTCGTGGTGAAATTCGACGAGGCCGAGAAGCGGGACGCGGTCTACCGGTTCCGCGAGGAGATGGTCTCAGTCGCTCTGACCCTCGCCGGCTTCGGCATCTTCGTGGCCGTCATCCTGGGCTTCCGCTTCGCGATGCCGATCCACAGCCTCGCCGAGGTTGCCAGACAGATCGGCGAGGGCGACATGAGCGCGCGGGCGACCGTGAAGAGGGAAGACGAGATCGGACTCCTGGCGCGCACGCTCAACCAGATGGCCGACGAGCTCCAGGAGCGCGTCACCGAACTGCACGAGTTTCAGAAGTTCTTCGAGGTGTCGCTCAACCTGCTCTGCATCGCCGGAACCGACGGGTACTTCAAGCGCACCAACCCCGCCTTCGAAAGGGCGCTTGGGTGGGACCGCGGGAAGTTGCTCGGGCACCCGTTCCTGGAACTCGTTCACCCCGATGACCTGAAGGCCACTCAGGACGAGATCGACAAGCTGGCCCAAGGCATTCCCACCATCTCGTTCGTCAACCGGTTCCGGTGCGCGGACGGGTCGTGGAAGTGGCTGCACTGGACCTCCTACCCGGAGCCGGAGAGCGGCCTGCTGTACGCGATCGCGCGTGAGATAGAGGGTCCGCAGGACGCCTGATGGACGTCCTTCTCTTCCTCCAGCTCTTCAGCGGGCTCATCTACCTGCTGTTCGGAGGCGACCTGCTGGTGCGCGGGGCCGTGGCGCTGGCCCGGAAGTTCCACGTGCCTCCCATGATCATCGCTCTCACGGTCGTGGCCTTCGGGACGTCACTCCCGGAGCTGGTGGTCGTGGTGCAGGCCACCCTGACGGGCTATCCGGGACTGGTCCTGGGCAACGTGGTCGGCAGCAACATCGCCAACGTGCTGCTGGTCGCCGGGGCGGCCGCCGTCGTATTCCCTCTGACCTACGGAGAGCACTCGATACGCCGGGACACCCTGTTCATGGTCGCCGCCAGCGTGCTGCTCGTGTTCCTGAGCTGGAGCGGGGCCCTGGGCCTTCTGGATGGCGCCATCATGCTGGGGGGCCTGGTCGTTGTGAACGCCCTCACGGCGGGCGAAGCCGCGCGAGCGTTCCGGGATTCGGAGCTCAAGGCCCCGCTCGAGTGGGTGCTTGGGCTCCCAACGAACATGTGGGTGATCCTGCTCTTCATCGCAGCGGGAGCGGTCTTCCTGCCCATCGGAGCCGAGCTGGTCGTCGATGCCTCCGTCGAGATCGCGGCGGTTCTCGGAGTGAGCGACACCGTAGTCGGCTTGACGGTCCTGGCCGTCGGCACGTCCCTCCCGGAGCTGGCGACGACGGTGTCCGCGGCCATCCGGAAGCGGACCGACGTGGCGATCGGGACCATCGTCGGCAGCAACATGTTCAACATCCTCGCGATTCTCGGAGTGGCGGCGGCGATCTCGCCCCAGCCCATTGTCGTGCCCCGTGGGTTCTTCTCCCTGGACTTCCCGGTCATGCTCGGTGCGGCACTCGCGATCAGCGCCCTGGCCTGGCTGAAGCGCCCGGTCGGACGCACGGCGGGGGTGATCTTTCTTGTGGCGTACGCGGCGTACCTTCTGCTGCTTGTTCTGCGGACTCAGGGGTTGGTCTTCTGATGCATACCTCAAACCGTACGCAGCTCTTCACGGAGTCCGTCATCCGGGAGATGACCCGGGTGGCCCAGGAGCACGACGCCATCAACCTGGCGCAGGGATTCCCCGACTTTCCGGCGCCCGATCTCCTCAAGGAAGCGGCGGCGAGCGCGATCCACTCCGACCTCAACCAGTACGCCATCACGTGGGGTGCGAAGCGCCTGCGCGATGCGGTGGCGGTGAAGTACTACGACTGGTACGGCATGGACGTGAACCCGGAGACCGAGGTCACGGTCACGTGCGGCGCCACCGAGGCCATGGTTTCGGTCATGCTGGCGGTCGTGGATCCGGGCGAGGAAGTGATCGTCTTCGAGCCGTTCTACGAGAACTACGACCGGGACACGCTGCTGTGCGGCGCCGAGCCGGTGTACGTGCCCATGTGGGGCAGGGAAGATCTCGACCTCGAGCGCCTCGCGGCGGCGTTCTCGGATCGGACTCGCGCCATCGTGCTCAACACGCCGAACAACCCCACCGGCCGGGTGGCGTCGCGCCGCGACCTCGAAGGGATCGCGGAACTCTGCCGGCGCCACGACGCCTACGCGATCACCGACGAGATCTACGAACACATCTACTACGAGGGCGAGCACGTTCCCATGGCCACCCTCGAGGGCATGCGGGATCGGACGATCACCGTGAGCGGAGCCTCGAAGACGTTTGCCGTGACGGGCTGGCGGGTGGGCACGATCGTGGCCCCTCCCGAGGCGACCGCGGCAATCCGAAAGGTGCACGACTTCCTGACCGTCGGCGCCCCGGCGCCCCTCCAGGAGGCCGTGGCCGTCGCCATGGAGACGCTCGGACCGGACTACTACACGAACATGGCGAGGCAGTACCGGGCCCGCCGCGACCTCCTCGTTGCGGGCCTCCAGGAGGCCGGGTTCCGCTGTGATCCGCCCGAAGGCTCGTACTACGTGCTGTGTGACTTCAGCGAACTGAGTGAGCTTCCCGACGACGAGTTCGCGGTGTGGCTCACGGCCGAGCACGGAGTGGCTTCGGTGCCCGGCTCCAGCTTCTTCCTGGATCCGTCCGACGGACGGCACCTCGTCCGCTTCGCCTTCTGCAAGACCGAGGCGCTGCTGAGAGAAGCGGTCGAGCGACTGAGGGCCGTTCGCACATGATGCTGCCGGCGTTTCTCAGACCTCCGTCGCAGCCCTGTGTTCACGAACGTCGGAGAAATACCCACATGCCCACTTTTGCAGACGGTTCGCGTACCGCCACCGAACGCCAGCGCTAGAGGAGGCCACAATGGACCCGCGCATTAGGCCCGTGATCGCAATCCTGGAGCTGAACGCGAGCCTGTTCCGTCGATCCCTCGAAGGAGTAGATCAGGCCAGCTGCGAGCGGCGCCCGAACGACCACACGAACAGCCTGGCCTTCATCGCCTGTCACGCCCTGGACGCGCGGTTCCATCTGATGAAGCTCGCGGGCCACGAGCGGACCAACCCCTGGCAGACCCTGTTCGACGAGTCGACTGACATCTCGACGATGAAGGAGTACCCGCCGCTGTACGAAGTACTGGCCGAATGGGACGAGCTGCACGAGGCGACCCTGGCATGCCTGGAGGCGCTGACCACGGCTGAGCTCGACGCGGAATCCCAGGCCCCGTTCCCCACAGAAGACAGCTCGTTGCTCGGTGGTATCGCGTTCCTGGCCTTCCACGAAGCGTATCACGTGGGACAGATGGGGCTGATCCGGAAGTACCTTGGCTTCGAGCCCGTCGTGAAGCGCTGAGGCAAGAAGGGCTGAGAGCCGCCCCGCCACCTTGACCACTATATCTAGTGGTCTTACCTTAGAAGTGCCCCAAGATGTTGCGCTTGTTGTGGAAAAAGCCACGTTTTTCGTGGATTGGACGTGCATAACGGCGGCGCCTCGGTGGATTGCTCCACGAGGTCGCGCGCGCCTCAATCCCGGGAAGCCGGTGCCGGACCGGAAGTTGAGCGGCCCCACGCATGATCCGCGGATGTTCGAAAGCTGCGGACGAACCGATGCGCAGGATCGAGGAGGACCAGGATGCCCAGGCTCCCAAATGCCGTCGAAGTGGCTGGATTGACGGTGGGTTCGAGACGGAAGCACCCGGTGCTGTCCAGGCGATGGCTTCGGGAAGCGGTCGCGGCGAACCGTTCGGCCTTCGAGTTCGAGATGCGGCGCGAGCGTCGCCGCCTGCTCGATTCCCGTTTCGACGCCTTCTGGAAGGAAACCAGCGCCCGCCAAGCGTGAGCGAAGACGTACAGCGAAGCGACGTACCCCGAAACGTAGGTTGGCCCCGCCCCCGCGCGGGCCAACCGGCGGGCGCGGCCCCCGGAGAGATCCGGGGGTTTTTTTTGTGACTGGTAGGCTGAGTGACGGGCAGGTAGCTTAGGCCGCCATGGATATCCGCGAGTCACGACC
>JBATJK010000177.1:0-5778 GCA_049668445.1 Gemmatimonadota bacterium | reverse complement strand
CGAGATCCTTCTCCTTCTTGTTGAGCGGCGTGCCCGGGTGGATGATCCCGGCCGTGCATCGCTCGGCTGCCTGGACGATCTCGGCGAACGTACCGGCGTTCTTGTCCTTGATGTACGCCTGCTTGTTCTCGTCGTAGGCGAACATCTTCTTGTTGATGTTGATGCACTCGTCGCACGATGTGCATCGGGCCGTCTCGATGTACGGGTCCATCACCAGGTCATCATCATCGTCTTCTTCGACCGGAGCTGCCTCCGGAGCGGGTGCGACGACGGTGGTCTCGGCCAGCTCGGCGGCCTCGGCCAGCGCTCCGGCACGGGTGACCGTCTGAGCCGGCGCCACCGTGACCGTGGCGCCACCATTCCCGCCCGGGTCCACACCGAGCCCTCTCGAGAGGCCCGCCACCGATTCGGCGGTGATCGGCTCCAGGTTCGGATCGGCATTCGCGCGTGCCAGGATTTCGGCGACCGTCAGGTCCCCGTCGCCGGAGGACAGCAGGCCTTCGGCCATGCGCCGGGCCACCAGCGCCGGGTAGCTCATCCTGAGCTCCGCCAGCTGTGCCTCGTAGCCAGCCCGGATCTCGGCCGCCTTGGCCTCGAATTCCTCTTCCATATCGTCGGCGATGTCGGCCCTGACCGAAGCCGGAACCTCGAGTCCGGCCAGCTCTTTGAGCTGGGACCAGTACAGGAGCCGGTCTTCCGCCAGCAGCACCATTTCCATGGAGCAGGCCAGCCGGCCCAGCTTCTTCTCGCCGTCGATCACCCAGATGAAGGGAGTCTTCCCAAGCCGATCGTCTTCGGACAGGCCCAGGAACTCGTGGAACAGCACCTGCTCGTCGCCCCAGTCCGCCGGCTTGATCCGCTTGAAGTGCTTCTTGAAGCGTCCCTCGGTAGCCGCCCAGTCGGCGGTGGTGACGGGCAGCTCCATCTTCTGCGTCTCGCCGCTCTCGTCCACGTACTCCAGCTCGTAGCTGGGCCACGTCTGGTCGAGGTCGGGGTTTCCGCTCAGGTCCATGCAGTCCGCGATCGTCGCACCCTGGTCCGGGTCGAAGATCATGAACGGGAAGGCCCGTCCCTCGAGGGCGAAGCGGGCCGCGTTGGGCGCCCACTCGTCCGCCAGGCCGTGCTCGACCGGGCACGGGGTGTAGATGTTCATGATCGACGGCCGGTGCGTCTTCAGACCGCGGATCACGCCGCCGATCATGTGCGACGCCGACGCCTGCGAGGACTGGAGCACGTAGGCTCCGCGGTGTGCCAGCGCGATCAGCGCCAGTTCCTTCCGCGTCTCCTCCTTGCCGTGCTGCGCCTGGCCGTACGCGGCCATGTCCGAGACCTGCCCGATGAACCCGCTGGTGCAGGCCTGCCCGCCGGTGTTCGAGTAGACCTGGGTGTCGAGCACGATCACGCGGATCGGCTTACCCGAGGCCAGGAGCCGGGACAGGTTCTGGAACCCGATGTCCATCATGGCGCCGTCGCCCCCGATCGCCACGATCGGGGCGCACATGTCGAACTCCGCGTCCGTGAAGTCGTGCCACGTGAAAGCCACGAACTCGGGCTCGTGCACGGCCGCATCGTACTCGCCGGAGGCCAGCAAACGAGCTCGCCGCACGGCGACGAACGCGTCCTGCATCTTCCGCATGTGGCCTTCGAAGATCCCGATCGCCACCGAGGGTGAATCCTGGAAGAGGTGGTTCACCCACGGATAGGGGTACGGGTTGTAGGGGAAGGTGCTGCCCCACACCGACGAACAGCCGGTGCTGTTGCTGATACCCATGTTGGCCCGGCCCTGGCCGCTTGGTCCCTTCGTGTAGCGCCACAGAAGGTCCTTCAGAGCGGCGATGGCATCGGTGTAGATCTGGAGTTGGGCCCGCTTCTCGTCGTCCAGCGGTACTTCAGCGGATTTGCCTTCCGCCAGGGCCGCCAGGTCGAGATCGGCGTCGGCCGACAGCAGTTCACGGGCCTGTCCATCGAGCGTCTCGATCAGTTCCTCGAGTTGGACGACGAAGTTCTCGACCCGTGGCTGCATCAGCGATTCGACCGTTGAGACGATCAGGTGTACGGCCGTCTTCTCACCGCAGCCCATGCAGGCCCCGTCACCGCCCGCCATCGTGCGGTAGTTCTCCTTCTTGAGGAGGAGCGCCGGCAGAACGCCGATGCCCTCTTCCAGGTTTCGGATGTTGATGAACCGGTCCGCCGTATCCGGAAGGTTCTCCCACATCTTCCAGTTTCGCCGCAGGAGGTCCAGGTTCTCTTCGTCCTGCCGCACGGTGACCAGCGCCCCGTCTGCGCAGACATCGACGCAGATGTTGCAGCCCTTGCAGGCCTCCGGGTTCACCGTGATCGACAGCAGGCCGCCCGCGCCCTTCTCCTTGCTCTCGTGCTGGTCGAAGAACGGGACGGTCTTAGCGAGCGGGAAGTCCGAGAGGACCGAATAGACTGCCGCAAACTCCTCGTTCAGAGCCTGTTTGCGCTCGGCGTCCCACGGCAGCTTCTCGGCCAGGTTGGCGTAGGCCGCGGAGACCGTGTTGCCGAAGGTCTGGAACGGCACAGCCTTCAGGACCTTGTGCGTCTCGCGGGCCAGATTGGCCGACACGGACTGAATCCGGTCCAGCGGCTTTCCGTTCTGGGCGGTCTTGATGGCCGTCTGGATCACGTCCTCGACCGAATTCACCAGGCCTGGAATCGCGGCGTCCGGGCACTGGGTCCAGCACTGGGCGCAACCGGTGCACTTCGAGGCGATGAACTCGGGGATCTCGAATCGGATGTCCGACATGTCGCGTACGGTGCTCGTGGCCGCGGGTATGGCGCTGATGGCGGAGAACGGATCGGCGATCACGTCCTGGTCGATGCCGCACAGCGAGCACACCTGCTCCCAGAACCGCCCCTGGTTCCCGATACCCCATTCCTGGTCGGGGTGGTCGAGAAGGGTGGGAATCTGTCCCACGGCCGCTTCGGCCATGACCTGGCCGGCCGCCACCAGCTCCCCCTCGACGTTCACCGCCCGAACCTCGTCGAAACCGCGTCGGATCACCTTCAAATTGGCGTCCACGACACGTTCGCCCAGGTGCCCGAACTTCTTCGCGAGCTGCTTGCGCATACCCTCGAACAGGGTCTCCTCGTCCAGGCCCTCCGCCGTCATGAAAGGCGAGGTGCGGAAGAAGGCGCCCATGAAGGCCGTGCCCTGCATCCGGTACCTCAGGTCAGGATCGGTAGCTTCCTCCGTGGCGATCTTGAACGCGTCCACGGCGTAGACCTTTACGTCATTCTCCTGGATCAACTGCCTGGCCTGCGGCGGCAGGGAAGCCCACAGCGCCTCCGGCTCGTGGTCGCTCTGGATGACGAACACGCCGCCTCGCTGCATGCCGGCGAGCGGATTGGAATTGAGGAACACGTTTGGATCGGGTGACAGCACCACGTTCACGAACTTGAGTTCGCCGTTCAGCTTGAGCGGTTGGCGCGACATCACCCCGTAGAACGTGGTGGGCTGACCCTTCTTCTCGGATCCGTACTTCGGGTTTGCCTTCACGTTGAGGCCCGCGAGCTCGTTCGCGGTCATGACCACGTTCTTGCCCATCGTGATGGCGCCCCAGCCACCGACCGAGTGGATGCGGAGCGAGATCGCGTCCTCGGGCAACAGGTTGATGTTGGTGTCCGGAACGAGCGCCCGCTCGGCGAGGTCCGGGTAGTGCTCCAGCAGCTTTTCCTGCCAGATCTCGAGCTTCGGCAGATTCGTGCCTTCACGCACGAAGTCGATGCCCAGGTAGTACTGCCGGCGCCGGTTACCGGTGGGCAGCATGTTCTCGACGGCGATGACGAGGTCCATCGGCTGCAGATCGCGGCTGCCGAATCCGAATCCGGCCGAGTAGAAGTCGGGCACCTGATCCGGCGCGACGTCGGCCACACCGGGGAAGGGCCGGGAACCGTTCTTCGACGTGCGGCTCGCCCGGTAGTTCTCCTGCCCCTGGGACATGGCGGCGCGGATTTCCCGGAGAAGCGGCTGGTCTACGGCCAATGGCTGATCGCAGCGCTCGAGGACCGTCACGCCCTTCTTACCGCTCAGCATGGCGCTGATCAGGTCGCTGGGGAACGGACGGAACATCACCACGTCCATCACGCCGACCTTGAGTCCGCGCTCCGCCCGCAGGTAGTCCGCCACGGCCTCGGCGTTGGAGACGACGGAGCCCTGGCCGACGAGAACGTATTCCGCGTCGTCCAGACGGTACCCCATGGTCCGCTCGTACAGCCGGCCCGTGAGTTCGCCGTATTCCGCCATCGCCCTGTCCGTCAGCTCCCGGACATGGTCGAAGTAGAACGGGCGCTGCGCGGCCACGCCCTGCATGTAGGCGTCCTGGTTCTGCACGGAACCCAGGAGGGCCGGGTAGTCCAGGTCGAACATCTCGGGAATGCGGCGACGTTTGGGCCCGAAGGTCAGCATCTGCGCTGGAGTGGGCGACTCGATCATGTCCGCTGGATCGCCCAGGTACTCCTTGATCAGCTCGCGCTCGGGCAGCCGCATCGACTCGATGACGTGGCTGGTGAGGAAGCCGTCCTGTGCCACGAGACCCGGATTCAGGCTGAGCTCCGCGATGCGGTGCGCGATCACCGTCAGGTCGGCGATCCCCTGCACGTCCTTCGCGAACACCTGGAAGAAGCCGGTGTCGTCGACGGCGTGATAGTCGTCATGACCGGCATGCACGTTCAGGGCGTGCTTGGTCATGGCTCGAGCCGCGACGTTGAGCACGTACGTGAGGCGCTTGCCGACGGCCGCGTACAGCGACTCGTGCATGTACGCGATGCCCTGGCCGCTCGAGAAGTTGGTGGCTCGCAGCCCGGTCATGCTCATCCCCGCCGTAACACCGGCAGCGGCATGCTCGCCCTCGGGCTCGAAGAACAGAAGGCGCCGGCCGTTGACGTTCGTCTTTCCGGCTGCCTTCGCCGCGGCCCAGCCTTCGCCCATCTGTGTAGACGGAGTGATCGGGTAGGCTCCCGCACCCTCGCTGGCCGCGGTCTCCATTTCCACGACCGCCGCGCTGCCGTCCATCGCCATCGGGACGCCCGGGTACTTCGCCTCGGTCGCCTGCTCGTCGCCTCTATTTCGCCTGATCATCCTGTTAAGCTCCCCGCCGCTGTCAGTTCGACCTCGAAACGCTGAGCGCCCTCCACCCACCGGATAGCTCCGGTCGGGCAGCGAGCCGCCGCACTCGGGTCGGCCAAGTCGATTCTATCATAGTTCACGACGGCCAGGCCGTCGCTCATGGTCACTACCTCGGGCGCGTCCTGTGCGCACCGTCCGCAGGCGTTGCAGGCCACCGCGCATACGTCGGTCGCCGCGTCGCCATCCAGCAGGTTCTTGCACTGCACGATGAGCCGGTGGTCCATCGGCATGAGCACGAACAGGTCGAGCGGACACGCCTCGACGCAGTCGTTGCAGGCCGTGCACTTCTCGGTGTCCACGATCGGAAGGTCCACGTCGTTCATCCGGATGGCGTCGAAGGTGCACTCGACGGCGCAGTCCGCCAATCCGATACACCCCCAGGCACAGGCCTTTCCACCACCGCTCACCGCGACGGCCGCCCCGCAGCTCTCGATCCCGTCGTACAGGGCCTTGCGAGGGGCGACGTCCGTGCCGCCGGCACAAAGAAGTCGCGCCACGACCTTGTCGGCCTCCCCCGCGGCGACGCCGAGCATCGTCGCCACGTCCTCCAGGTCGGCCTCTCCCATCACCGTGCAGCCGGCCGGGGCCACCTCGCCGTCGATCGCCGCCTCGGCGAACGCCCGGCA
>JBATJK010000176.1:0-6024 GCA_049668445.1 Gemmatimonadota bacterium | reverse complement strand
CGGCGGTGGAAGCGGCGGCCTTGGCGGTCCGGAAGGCGGCTCCGATTCCGTCCTTGTAGAGGCGGGTGACGCCGCTGTCTCCGATCATCACGACCCGATCGCCGTAGGGCCGCTTCGTCGCGCCCATGTTGATCAGGGGGGAGCAACTGCACACACACGGCGTGGCATCGGTGGGGAAGCACTCCCGGACCACGGGGTCCTGGAGGAACGCGTGCACCATCTCCTGGTCCAGATCGTCGCCCAGCATCACCACGGTCACGAACTCGCCCTTCGGAATGATCGCGGCGAACTCCAGGCGCGGAATGGTGAGCAGGAACACGTGCATCGAGTTGCCGAGCACGCGAAGCACTTCCTCGGGCGTCGAACGGAACTCGCAGATGTAGGTACGAGTCGTCTTCGGCTGCCGGACGCCCGCCGGGAGGTCCTGGAGCAGCTTGATGAAGTTGCTGTTCACGCCGCTGGCCACCGTGACCAGGTCGTAGCCCTCGGCCTCTCCGTCGGCTCCAATCAGCCACGGGCGATCGTCGCGCCACTCCACGTCGGTGATGAGGCGGCGGACCACGCGGGCGCCTCGCTCGACCGCCATGCCCTGCAGGTAGCCGTCGAAGCTGTCCCACGGGCTGTCACCGCCCTCCCGTGGGCCGTTGCCCCGGTACAGGGCTGCGATGCGCTGCTCACCCGAGGGGCTCTGGATGGCCACACTGCCCACATCCATGTGCACCACGTACGACTCGATGCCGCGCTGCACGACCTCGGGTGGAAGGTTGATGCCCTCGGCGGCCAGGATCTGGACCAGGGACTCGGAGACGATGCCCCCGCAGTGATTGCACCCGGCGGGACCGCAGTGGCTGAACGACCGGGGCTCGTAGATATCTACCTCGATGTCGAGGTCCAGCGACTGGGCCGTCTTGAGCAGGAAGAAGGTGAAGAACGAGCCGGCAGGTCCACCGCCTACGACGGCGACCCGTGATCCATCGGTCAGGGCGAACTCGGACCCCTCGTCAGCGACAAGGGAAGAGAACGAGTCAGCTACAGACGACTGCGAGGAGAGTCTCATCTCCAACCCCTTTGGCAGTGGGACCGCCAGAATGATAGTCTACGGGCTCAGAGGCTCGATGTCTAACTTCCCTGACCGTTGTTCGACGGCGAGAATTCCCGAATGCGCACGCTCGAGGATCGGATCCAGATTAACGCGCCGCACCCTGTCGTGTGGGGGCTTCTGAGCGATTTCAGCGGCGTCGTGACGTGGGCTCCCTACCTGCGCAGCTCGAGTCCGGTTGGCGACGTGGAATCGGGAATCGGCGCCTACCGCGTGATGCGCCATTTCTGGGGCTTCCGGCTCGAAGAATCCGTTGTGGAATGGGACGAGGGCGTCGGCTACTCGTTCGACGTGGTGAGAGTTCCCTTTCCCATCAAAGACGTGCGGGAGACGTGGAGAATCGAGGATGGTGATGGGCGCGTCACGGTTACCACGCGCGTCGAGTACGACACCCACCTGGGACCTCTCGGGACCGCCCTCGACGCTACGATCGTCAGCCACCTGGTGCGCCGGGAAATGAGAGAGGGTCTGAAGGGCCTGAAGCGATATGCGGAAACCGTCCTATAGGAGTCATCCGAAGTCGCGGATGTGGGCGCAATTTCATAGAATCACGCGTATTGTGCGGTCCCGCTTCTGAGTGAAGGTCGTCCACCCGACACCCCCCGGAGGGAACGGATGGAACGCAGGCTCGCCGCCATATTCGCGCTGGACATGGTCGGGTACTCTCGCCTCATGGAAGGCGACGAGGCCGGGACCCTCTCGCGCCAGAAGACCTACCGCACCGATCTGATCGATCCCGCGATCGCGGATCACCACGGACGCATCGTCAAAGGGACCGGAGACGGGCTGCTGGCCGAGTTCGCCAGCGCCGTGGACGCGGTGGAGTGCGCGGCCGAGATCCAGCGCGCCATGCCGGACCTCGAGAAAGAAGTCACCGCAGAGCGGAAGATCCAGTTCCGAATCGGGATCAACGTCGGAGACATCGTCGCCGCTGAAGACGGTGACATCTACGGCGAGGGCGTGAACGTGGCGGCCCGCATCGAGTCCCTGGCGGAACACGGCGGGGTGTTCATTTCCGGGAGCGCCTTCAGTCAGGTCAGGGGCAAGGTCGAGCTGGGCTTCGAGGACATGGGGCCCCATACCGTCAAGAACATCGACGAACCCGTCCACGTGTACCGGGTTCTCGTGGATCCTGAAGAGGCGGGGTCCATTCCGGGCCAAATGAAGAAGAGCGGCCTGAAGCGTCAGTTGCTGCGCCGGCGTGTTCCGCAGTTCGTCAGTCTGTTCCTCGTCGGGTCGTGGGCCTTCCTGGAGTTCATCAGTTTCGCGGTGGAGCAGTACGGCCTGTCGCCTCTCCTGCCTACATTCGTGCTGTCGATCCTGCTGCTCCTCATCCCGACCGTGGTGTGGCTGGCGTGGCACCACGGTGCCCGGGGCCCGGACGGTTGGACGAGGTCGGATGTGGTCTTTCTCACCGGCAACCTGGTCGCCGCGGCCGCATTCCTGTTCATCCCGGGCTGGTTCGAGATCGGAGACCTCACCACGCGCAATCTGGAGCGCAGGGACGCGCGGCAGACCCGGGCGTCGGCCCTCGAGTCGCTCGAGGATACCGAGGACCCCCGCAACATCGCGGTGCTCTATTTCGAGCCCCGCAGTTCGGGCGAGGAAGTGCCATACCTCGCGGCCGGACTCACAGAAGCTCTGATCAACGAGATCAGCCGGGTCGAAGCCCTGAACGTGACCTCGCGTAACGGTTCGGCACTGTTCCGTGATGCGTCCGTGCCGATGGACAGCATTGGCAGAGTCCTCCAGGTGGGCACCATCGTGGAGGGAACCGTGGCGCTCTCGGAAGACCAGGTCCGAGTCGAAGTCGAGATATTCCGAGCCTTCTCGAGAGAGAGGCAGGGGAGCCACACGGTCGTCCGGCCGCGCACCGAGTTGTTCGAGCTCCAGGACGAACTCTCCAGTCAGGTCGCCTTCTTCCTGCGCGAGATGCTGGGCGAGGAGGTCGAGTTGATCGAACGTCAGGTGGGCGCCGAGAACGTCGAGGCATGGGAGTTGTTGCAGAGGGCAAGGGCCCAGAGCGATCTGGCCGCCGAACTGGCGGATGCAGGGGACGAGACGGCGTGGTACCGGATCGCCGTCGCCGATTCGCTGCTCGCGGCAGCCGAAGACCTCGCCCCCGAGTGGGTCGAACCCACGGTACGCCGGGGCTGGCTGGCTTATCAGCGGTCGAGGTGGGCGGGCGTGATGGAGCAGGGAGACGTCCTTCCGTGGATCGAGGCGGGTCTGCAGCACGCGAACGTCGCGCTCCGGCTCGAGCCGGCGAATGCCGACGCGCTCGAGCTCAGGGGTACGCTGCGTTACTGGCAGTGGATCATGGACCTCGTGCCGGGCGTCGATGCGGCGAACGATCTGTTCGACGGGGCCGAGGCGGACCTGCGGCAGGCGGCGATTGAGAATTCCGGCCAGGCCGGGGCGTGGGCAGCGCTCAGTCATCTTTTGCTGAACAAGGACCAGATGGCGGAGGCGAAGCTGGCCGCGACGCGCGCATACGAGGCTGATGCTTACCTGCGCAACGCGGACGTGATCCTGTGGCGCCTGTCCTCTGCTTCCTACGATCTCCAGGACCCGGTCGATGCGAATCACTGGTGCGGAGAACTCGGGCGCCGCTTCCCCGGGGACGATCGATTCGCCGAGTGCAGGCTCTGGCTCATGACCATGCCCGACGCGGAGGCGGACGTGGACAGCGCCTGGTCGTACGCCGCGGAGCTCGTTGAGCTCCGCAGTCCGCAGACACGGGAGTTCGACCGTCGCTGGGCGGGAATGGCGGTCGCCGCCGTGCTCGCCAGGGAAGGGATGGCCGACAGCGCGCGCGCTGTGGCCGATCGGTCCCACGGAGACGCCACCGTCGACCCTATCAAGGACCTGGCCTACGCCGAGGCATTCGTACGCACGCTGCTAGGTGACTTCGATGTCGCCATCGACCTTCTGGCGGAGTACATGGCCGCCTCGGGGCGGGATCCTTCGGACATCGACTATTGGTGGTTCACGCCGCTGGAGGAGATACCCAGGTATCAGATGTTGCGGGGGTACTGACGACGGAATCGCAAGCCCGGACCAGGCTGAACTCGACAGCGGGGCGGCTCGGTTGAGCCGCCCCGCTATGCTTGTTTCTAGTTGAACAACTCAAACGTGGCGCTCACATACCGATGCTGGTCCATTGTGAGTACACAGGCCTCGCCGGGCTCGAAAATGCTGCATGCACCGCCCCAGCTTAAGTGGATCCACCCGGGCACCGCTGGGGCCGCCTGAAGCGTAACTTCGTGCCCCAGCGCGAAGGTCGCGAGGCACTCGCTGCCCCCTAACGGATCGGGCAGGTAGCAGTTGATGGCCCCTCCGTCGGTGACGGTTCCTTCTCCAAAGACCTGGACGTACAGTTCAGGTACGAGCGGAATCACGTATGCGGTTACCGTCTTGTTCGCGTCGACCGCGACCCTGCACCAGGACCCATCCTCATTCTCGCAGCCATCCCAAGCTCCGTCCGGCGCGAGTTCGAATCCGGTATAGGCTTCCGCATAGATCTGCACGCTGCTTCCCGCCGCGTACGTGTGAGTGCAGCTCCCGAACCACTCGCCACCTTCCTCACAGAGCGTGCTCTCGTCATAGATGCGACCATCTCCTCCCTCGATGGCGAAGGTGATGTCATATGTTCCATTTTCACCCGCATCTACCGGGGCGAAGTCACTGAACGACGTTCCTCGCCCACCGAGTCCTTTGCCCGCGAAGTACATGGCGTTCAGGGGCTGCACGCCCAAGACTTGATCGGCCAGAGGTTGCAGGAGCCGACCGGCCAGTTGCAGCCACAGCGGAGCCGCGTTCACGAGACCACTCGGCTGATAGGACGCGTTGGAGCAGTCCAGTATTTCCCCGGGATACGCCTCGACGAGCCGAGGCGTAAGCAGTTCAGCTTCACCGTCCCCTAGATCATGGCCGATCACGAGATTGTCGAAGGGTACGGGAAGGGCGTCCTCGACCACGCACATCCAGAAATCCACACCACCCGTCGGCTCAGCGCTGCCTGAGAAATCGTAGGCCTCAGGGTAGGCCTGGTATCCAGGTATCGGGTAGTCCGGAGTTCCGGGCTGTGGGTCGGGGATCCGGAAGAAGGCGATCGTGACTGGACCTGTGACACCGGGGAACGATGTCGGGTCGGCGATGAGCGCTGCTTCTTCGTTGTTGGCAAGGATCGTCCCACCGACAGCCGGATCAACTTGCCCGTATCCGCCGCCGGGCAAGAAAGCCGCAGGTGGCAATCCACCATCCGGCAACTCAACATGAGCGAGCTCGAACACATCGTTCATCAACATCGCCGCACCCGCTTCGGTCGTCGGCGGACCGGATCCGCATGGGTCCACCAGTCGTGCGGGTAGCTTCTTGTCCACGAGCGCCGCCAACTGCCACGCCTTCGCGGCTGCTCGGTCGTAGCGGCCGTACCTTGCGTTGCGGCGAACCTGGCGGACCAGACTGACCGCGATGATCTGGCCATCGAAGACCCGGAACAGGGCCCTTGCCTTATTCTCAGGCCGCGCCGCTTCGAAATAGGCTTCGCAGCCTGGGAAAGTGAAGGAGAAATCCATCTCGCCAGCCTCTTCAGCCGGCTCCGGCGGAGCGGTTGCCTGCTCATCCGTACACGCAATGAACAGCACTCCGACCAGCGCCAGCATTCCAAACAGCAAGAACATCTTCCTCATAGAGCCTCCAGTTCGCCGCGTCTGAGGGCCAGGACCGGGGGGAGGTCCCTACGCAATCCGCGGACTTCGGGGGGTACGGACGTCCTCTAATCGGGAAACTCTGTCCCGAGCGAGTGCTGAATCGTCCCGATGTCAGGACGGAGGGGGACGACCACGTGGCGGAAGCCACGCGCGTACAGCCCTCAAGACGGTTTGTGGAGGCATGTATCTGCCTTTCCACTACCTAGGGGC
>JBATJK010000175.1:0-2920 GCA_049668445.1 Gemmatimonadota bacterium | reverse complement strand
GCTCTTCCATATCGGATTCCGATATCGGACGGCCGGGGAAAGCGGTCCTGTAAGCCTGAAAACTGGGTACAACGAGGGCGAGCGGGAACTTGCGCCGATCGCCGAGGAGCACGACCTGCTCCACGTAGGGCGACCGCGCAATCAACTCCTCGATCGGCTGCGGAGCGATGTTCTTGCCCGCCGCCGTAACGAGGATGTTCTTCTTGCGATCGGTGATTCGGAGGTAGCCGTCACCGTCCAGTTCCCCTATGTCCCCGGTGTGAAACCACCCGTCCTCGCTGATCGCCTCGCGCGTCGCCTCCGGGCGACCGAAGTAGCCCTGCATGATCTGCGGCCCACGAATCAGGATCTCACCATCATCCGCGATCCGGATCTCCGTCCCTGCCACCGGCGGACCGACCGACCCGAACCGGATGTCGTCGGGCGGATTGACGTTTGTCACGGGTGACGTTTCCGTGAGCCCGTATCCCTCCAGCACCACCAGGCCACCGGCGTAGAAGAAGCGGGCGATCTCGGCCGACAGCGGCGCGGCGCCGGAGACGAAGAAGCGCACGCGGCCACCGGTCCGTTCGTGCAGCTTCCTGAACACCAGCCGGTCGGCTACCCCGTATGCTCCCTCGAGAACCCGCCCCACGGGCTTGCGTGCGAGTCTTCGCTCGGCCCGTCGGTCGCCCACCCACTTGGCCGCGCGGAACACGATCTTCTTCGCGGCTCCACCTTCCTGCACCGACGTCATCACCGCGTCGTAGAACTTCTCGTACAGGCGCGGCACACCGACCACGAACGTGGGCCCGGTTTCGACCATGTCGCGCGCCACCGTCGTGACGGACCCGGCGTAGGCGATTTCCGCCCCGGAGTACCACATCAGGTAGTGCCCGGCCAGCCGTTCGAACGCATGCGAGAGAGGCAGCCAGCTCAGTACCTTGTCCTTCTCCGTGATCGGAAGCACCATCGTGGCCGCGATAGTGTTGGTGAACAGGTTGTGATGACTGAGCATCACTCCCTTTGGCTGTGCCGTCGTGCCAGACGTGTAGATGAGGGTCGCCGTATCCTCGGGTCGAACCGCCGCGGCAGCGTCGGCCCACCCGTCATCTGGCCCGCTCCCCGACCGGCCGGCCCGTTCAATCTGGTCGAGCGAGCGCACCTGGAGACCCGCATGATCGACGACTTCGTCGTCTTCCGGGGGATCGATCACGAAGACGCCGCTCAGGTGTTCCAGGCGGTCATGTACCTGCAGCACCTTTGCCAACTGGTCGCCATCCTCCACGAACACGGCCTTCGCCCCGGAGTCTTTCAGGATATAGTGCACCTGGTCGGCTGGAAGGGTGGGGTATACGGTCACCACCACGAGGCCCGACATGATGCAGGCCCAATCCGCGAGAGCCCACTCCATGCGCGTATTGGACAGGATGGCGACGTGATCGCCTGGCTCGAGGTCCCCCGCCAGGAGAAAGCGGGAGATATTCCGGACGCGTTCCGCGGCTTCTCCGGCCGTCAGGGAACGCCACGTGCCGTTGTCGTGGCGGGAGGTCAGGGCCTTGCGGGCGGGGTTGAGCTCGAGTCCATGGAGAAATACGTCCACCAGCGTGCCGGGTCCGTACTCGAAAGGCCTGGCCGCCTCTCGAATCGGCGGAGGAGCGCTATCCGGCATCGGGTGACGGGGTCTGCTCGGGCGGGGCCTCCCCGGTGTCCTTCGAGCGCAATCGCTCCAGGGTCTCCCGGGCGTGGCTCGCGTGTTTCTCAGATCCCGGGAGTTCGGCTCCCGACCTGAGGAAGGCGTCCAGGTGGACCGCCGCCTCGGTATCACGCCCTCGATTCAGGTACAGAAAGGCAATGCCGTAGTGGGCGCCGGCGCTGTCCGGGTCCTTTTCCAGCGCCCGCTGGTACATCTTGATCGCCTCGTCGGTCATCCCCATGCGGGTATAGACGATCGCCATCTGCTCCAGCGTGGCGACGTCTCCGGGATGCTCGCGGAGGGCCAGCCTCAGCGATGTGAGCGCCTCGTGGTAGCGCTCTTCCTGGGCCAGTTCGAGGCCTTCCCGGTAGTAGTCGGGCAGGCCCTCTTCCTTGCCGCTCGCTCCGGTCAGAAAGCTCCACCAGGGCATGGTCAGCTCTCCTCTCCCGGCTCCGCCACATCCCAGTCGACGAGGGGCGGCGCCGGGGGAATCACGGCGATGTTATAGGCAAATGCGAAGGCAGCGCCCACCATGAATCCATACGCGTAGGCCCACATGGCACCGATGAAAGCTCCCTCCACGCTGATCGAATAACCGAAGAGGAATCCTGCCAGCAGGCCCGGGTCAGCGCCCCGGCCGAACACGGCCAACGCGAGCAGTGTCACCATGAAGACGGCGGCGCTGGCCAGCGCCCCGGTCGCCATGGCGAACGCTCTCGTCTGAAGGCGCATTCGGCTCGTCCTCGGTTCATGATTGGTACGCCTCCGCTCGATCGCGAAAGCACTGGCAAAACTAGACGCACCGTATGGTTGAGGCAACGAAGTCGGGGCCGGGTGTCAGGACCGTCGCGAGGCGACAGCGACCCGTTCATCCACCGCGATGACCTCCAGTCCGGCTTCCTGCATCGCCCGGACGGCTCCCGGACCCGGCGCGACGATCGCGAGGCGTCCCAGGGAGCGAAGGGCGCCCGCGAACTGCCCGACTCGCTCCGGAGCCGGATCTCCGGCCAGCGCGGCCGCCCCGAAGCGCGAGGGAAGCACGGGCGGGGACCCGCCTCCCGACACGACGATTCGGCTGACATTCGTGGACCGTGCCGCGTGGGCCGGGCGGGCGCTGTTGAGCGACACCACTTCCCAGCGTTCGGCCAGCGCCGCGACCGCGTCCGCCGCCTCGCTGAGCTCGGGTCCCAGAAGCAGGTGGCCGCTTCCTTGTGCCAGGCCGAGTACCGCTCCGATCAGCATGGC
>JBATJK010000174.1:0-4367 GCA_049668445.1 Gemmatimonadota bacterium | reverse complement strand
AGGCTTCGCTTCCGGCTGCGTTCGCTGCGCTGGACAAAGCGGATCGGGAATCCGAGCAGTGGGTACTCGACCGGCTCGTCGAGGCGGGTATCGGAGAGGAGCCTGCGAAGCGGGTCCTGGACCTGGCGGGCATGGACCTGGCCGATCTTTCTCAGCAGTTCGGTGACGTCGCGCCGGTGACGGAGAGCCTGTCGCGCCTGGGGCAGTTTCGGGAGCAGGTAGAGGCCGCCGGGTTGGCGGAGTTCGTCGAGTTGGACCTTCGCCTCGTGCGTGGCCTGGCCTACTACACCGGCCTGGTCTTCGAGATCTGGGATCGCAAGGGCAAGTTCAGGGCGATCTGTGGCGGCGGGCGGTATGACGATCTCCTCGAAGCCGTCGGGGGACCGGCCCTTCCGGCCCTGGGTTTCGGGATGGGAGACGTGGTGCTCGGCGAGCTGCTGCGGGACCGGGACCTGGTCCCGGATGACGAGCGCGTCCTGGATGACTTCGTGATTCACGTTTCGGAGGAGGAGCTTCCGGCGGCGCTTCGTATCGTGCACTCCCTTCGAGCCCGGGGGCGCAGGGTCGGGTTCGACTACCGGAGTCGCAGTGTCGGCCGGCAGTTCAAGGTGGCAAACCAGGCAGGGGCGGGGCGAGTGATCGTGGTGGGGCCAGAAGAAGTTGAACGAGATGAGTGCGTCGTGCGCTCGATGGGCACCGGAGAAGAGGTGCGGATGGGGCTGGCTGATCTGCTTGCGGGTGCGGGTTGACCAATTGAACCACAGCCGGCCGGGCGAAGAGTCCGGCCCAGGGGATGATAGAGCATGTCGAATGGTAAGGGACTGACCTCCCAGAGCCAGGACTTCTCGGCCTGGTACAACGAGATCGTGCAGCAGGCGGAGTTGGCGAGCCACTCGCCGGTGCGCGGCTGCATGGTGATTCGCCCTTATGGCTATCGGATCTGGGAACTGATGCAGGCCGCCCTGGACCAGATGTTCAAGGAAACGGGGCACCAGAACGCGTACTTCCCGCTGTTCCTTCCGAAGTCGGCGCTCGACCGGGAAGCCGAGCACGTGGAGGGTTTCGCGCCGGAGACGGCGATCGTGACCCACGCGGGTGGGGCCGTTTTGGAGGAGCCGCTCGTGGTTCGCCCCACGTCTGAGGCCATCATCTGGCCGATCGTGCGTGATTGGATCCACTCCTACCGGGACCTTCCGGTCCTGCTGAACCAGTGGGCCAACGTGGTCCGATGGGAGATGCGAACTCGCCCCTTCCTCAGGACGACCGAGTTTCTGTGGCAGGAGGGGCACACGGCTCACGTCAGTGAAGAAGAGGCAGAGGCCGAGACGAGACGCATGCTTGGCGTCTACCGGACCTTCATGGAGCAGTGGATGGCCATGCCGGTCATCACCGGCATGCAGACCGATACGGAGCGATTCGCCGGAGGCCTCCGCACGTACGGGTGTGAGGCCCTGATGAGGGACAACAAGGCGTTGCAGGCGGGGACCAGTCACAACCTGGGTCAGAACTTTGCTCGCGCGTTCGACGTGCGGTACCAGACCGAGGAGGGCGAACATACCTACGTGTGGAGCACGTCCTGGGGAGTATCGACCCGCCTTATCGGCGGACTGATCATGACGCACGGGGACGACCAGGGCCTCGTCATTCCACCGAAACTGGCTCCGTACGAAGTCGTGATCGTGCCGATCTGGAGAGACGACGAACAACTGGGAACGGTCATGGACGCGGGCAACCGTGTCCGGGCCGACCTGGAGGCGGTGGGCATCCGCGTGCACGTGGACGATCGTGAGGGAATGAACCCCGGCTCGAAGTATTATGATTGGGAGCGCCGGGGCGTGCCGCTTCGACTGGAAATCGGGCCGCGGGATGTAGAGGCCGAGAGTGTCATGGTCGTTCGCCGATTCACTCCCGAGGGTGCGGATCGGAAGACGCCGATGCCGATCGATGGCGTGGGCAGTCGGTTGCGGACCATGCTCGACGGCATCCAGGATGAGTTGCTCGCCGCGGCCACGAAACGGCGTGACTCGGCAACAGTCCGCGGCCTCGAGGATTATTCCGAGTTCCAGACCCTGATCGCGGACCAGGGCGGGTTCGTCTTCACGGGCTGGTGTGGTGAAGCCGAGTGCGAGAGGAAGGTCAAGGAGGACACCAAGGCTACCATCCGGGTCATCCCGGACGAGGAGTTCCGGTCTGCCGAGACCCCCACGCGCTGCCTGTGCGGCGCCCCCTCGGTGTGCGAGGTAGTGAGGGCTCGAGCCTACTGACCGATCGGGCTTTCTTTCGCTGTAAGGAGGGCTGCGTGGCGGATCTGCAGGAGCTCGTCGAGTTTCTCGACGACTACCTCGACGCACGTGCGGTGCCGGACTACCCGGGTGCATGGAACGGGCTTCAGGTGGACTGCCGCTCACCGATCGACACCGTTTGCGTGGCGACCGACGCGTGCCAGGCGACGATCGAGGATGCGGCTCGCGAGGGGGCTCAGCTCCTCGTGGTGCACCACGGACTGTTCTGGGGCGAGGCGCTCCCTATCACCGGAAGATCCTACCGCCGGCTGAAAGCGCTGCTGGACGCCGACATGGCCCTTTACAGTTCGCATCTGCCCCTGGACATACACCCCGAAGTTGGCAACAACGTGCTCCTCGCTCGCGCGCTGGGTCTGGTCACCGAGGGAACGTTCGGGCGCTGGTCGGACCTGGAGGGCCTCGGCGTGTGGGCCGCTACGGACGTCTCGCTGCACGATTTCGTGGTGAAGGTACAGGCCGCCTGCGGGGGCGAGCCGCGAGTGATCCAGGGAGGTCCGGAGCATGTGCGGCGGGTGGGAATCGCCACGGGTTCGGCGGGATCTCTGATCGAGCAGGCGCACGAAGAGGGACTCGACACGTTCGTGACCGGTGAGGGCAATCACCACACGTTCCACGAAGCCACGGAGATCGGGCTGAACGTGATCTACGCCGGGCACTACGCGACGGAGACCTCGGGTGTCAGGGCGCTCGGAGACCTTCTGGCCGACCGATACGGTCTCGAGTGCAGATTCCTCGATCATCCGACGGGGATGTAGGCGTGTCCAAGCTGAGTGAGCGCCTGGCGCGGGCGGTCGAGGGACGCTACGAGATCCTGGATGAGCTGGGCCGTGGAGGGATGTCCATGGTCTCCGAGGCCCGGGATGTCCGACACGACCGCACCGTGGCCGTCAAGGTGCTGCTGCCCGAGCTGGCGGCGTCCGTAGGAGCCCAGCGCTTCCTCCGCGAGATCGAGATCGCCGCCGGTCTGGTGCACCCGCATATCCTCCCCCTGTACGACTCGGGAGACGCCGAGGGGCTCCTGTACCACGTGACGCCATGTGTCGAGGGGGAGACGCTGCGGGACCGGTTGAAGAGGGAGCGTTACCTGTCGATCGAGGAGGCCGTGCGGATCACGGTCGAGGTCGCGGACGCTCTGGATTTCGCGCACGCGCACGATGTCATTCACCGGGACATCAAGCCCGAAAACGTACTCCTCTCACGTCGCCACGCTCTCATCACCGACTTCGGAATCGCGCGCGCGATCACGCTCGGGGGAGGGGAGCGCCTCACCGAGACCGGAATGGCAGTCGGCACCCCGGCGTACATGAGCCCGGAACAGGCGCGGGGGGAGGCCGTTCTCGATGGCAGAACCGATATCTACTCGCTGGCGTGTCTGACGTACGAGATGCTGGCGGGAGAGGCTCCCCTCGCGGGCAGGTCGCCCCAGATCACGATGGCGCGCAGGCAGTCCGAGTCCCCCACATCACTGACCCTGCTCCGCGATACCGTTCCCGAGGTCCTGGATGCCGTGGTGCTGAAGGCCCTCTCGCGCCTTCCGGCGGACCGGTATCCGACCGCCAGTCAGTATGGTGACGCGGTCCAGCTGGGGGCCGGGATGGGATCGGGTGCGTATGCCAGCGTCAGCACGCCTGGGCTGATGCCGGCCGCCACAGCCACGACTCAAACCAGGGCCGTCAACCAGGCGGCCGCGGGGTCGCGCAAGCTGACCTTCCTTGAAGAGCTGAAGAGACGGAAGGTGCTCAATGTGGTCACGGTGTACCTGATGACGGCCTGGGTCGTCGTTGAGGCGACGACGGAGTTGATGAAGGTCCTGAAGGTGTCGGGAATGGACGGCTATGTGTGGCTCGCGGCGGCCCTCGGCTTTCCGATCGCGGTCGCTCTCGCCTGGCTGTTCGAGATCAGCCGGGAGGGAGTTCGGCGGACGGGTACATTTGAAGTGGCGGCCGCAACCAACAAACGTTGGCCCCTGATCAGTCGACGGGCCCTCCTGGTGGTGGCCGGGATCGCCAGTCTGTACGTCGTCTTAGAAGTCGTCAGGCGGGTCTTCTTTGCTTCAGCCTGAGC
>JBATJK010000173.1:0-26284 GCA_049668445.1 Gemmatimonadota bacterium | reverse complement strand
TCTCGGTCTCCCAGTTCTCGGCCCCTCGCTTACGAGCGAGCTGCGCGCGATTGGGGCTGTCCTCCGGAAGCGGCGGAAAGATCCGGTACTCCGGGTACCGGACCTTGGTCATCCACGACTGGTAGCTTCCCGAGAGGAGCCCTCCGGAAGAGATCACGTCGCGGGTCCCCCAGGCGTCGTTCACCCGTACATTGACGTCGTACGTCGGCGTGAAGTAACCGTCCCCGTTCTTGTCGGTGCCGACCGCGTGCTTGCCTTCCTCCACAAGGAGTGTGAACGGCATCTTGGTCTCGGCGTCCACCTCGCTGATGTTCCAGAAGAACTCGATTCCGTGAGCCTTCCCGACCACCCGGGTCACGACGATCACGTAGTTGTTCTCGGCACACCGGGCCTCCGTGAGGTCCGGCAGGATCTCCCCATCCGTATTCATGATGCCGAGCTTCAGCTCCGCCGCTTCGAGGTCATGCTGATGCGCCCCCAACCCGGCCTCGGACGGATAGTAGGCGAAGTAACCGAGCCGAAGCAGTCCAATCCCCGATAAGTCCAGCATCGACTGCCCCTTGTCGTCGGGATCGAGCGTCCACTCCTGTACGGTGTTGTCCTCGAGCGAGACCATCTCATCCAGCTGGTAGTAGACCACCGGCGCCGATGCACTGTCCTCGAACGGGAGGTTCGCGGGCATCCGAATGTCTCGGCCCTCGGTGCCCCGGAGGAGCGGCTCATCCGGAGAGAACCAGTAGATGGGTGCCGCCAGCGAGGCGAGGCGCTCTATGGTCATCTGAGTTTCCGTGCCCCACCAGACGATGCCCGGGAGGTTGCTGAAGTTGCACTCACCCGCGTAGAGCGCCGGGTCCAGCGGACCCGAGAGACCCGCCTTCTCGAAGCTCGTCAGCTGGGCCTGAACCGACCCGGGTAGCAAGCCTCCAAGTACCAGGAGGACGAGGCTGCCGGCACACCGCCCCAACAAGCGCTCTGAGATCCACGCACGTCCGTTAATAGTCACGACCTTTCTCTTGCGCACACGGCTACTGGATCTCAGAACCAGTACCTGAGGTTGATGCTCACTTCGCTGGCTCGGGTGGTCTCGTCCGCGAACCGAAGCGGGAGCTTCGAGTTCTGGAACTCGAGTCCGATGCTGAAATCGTCCCGTCCGGTGTAGAAGATCCCCCAGATGAACGACTCGATCGACGTCGTGATGTCTCCACCTTCCTGCGTGAAGCTATTAGAGTCGAAGGCGAGAAGGAGACCAATTGGGATCGAGCTGATCGCGCCGAAGTCGATGTCAGCCGAGATTGCCCCCTCGAAGGCGAATTCGCTGTCCAGGTTCTCGCTTACCGCGTTCCCGAGGCCGAAGAGTGCCAGCCCGGTCAGTCCAAGCCACGGCGCCGGAGAATAGGCGATGTTCAGGCCGCCCCGCAGACTGCCCGTGCTTCCCGTGGCCACGAGCAACGAGTCCGTGAGGTCGCCCGAATCCACGACGTTGCGGACCCAGTTTAGGACGTTGACGGCGCTCACAGAGGTACTGGCATAGTCGAAGTTGCCGGAGAGGAAGAAGCGCTCGTTGCGCCACAAGCGGAACTTGGCCCCAAGCGCGAAATCCACGTAGGCGTTGAGTCCCGTTGAGACGATGCTCTCGACCGCCGTGCCGAACCGGCCGCCCCCACCCACGTCGATGTAAGCCGCGACCCAGTCTGCGAGTGCCTGCTGGTAGCCGAAGCCGATCCCGAGGAAGGTGACGTCCCCGACCAGCTGCTGAGGATTCCCGTCCAGGTCTACGACATTCGTGACCACGTCCATGGCGGTGCCGACCCCCGTGTTGTTCCTGACGTAGGTCACGATGAAGGGATCGAACAGGCGTGCCGACGGAATGAAATTATGGCCGTTCAGGTTGCGGGACCTGGCCTCCGGCGCTTCCTGAGCGCTCGCCGCGGGAGCGACGACTGGCAGGGCTAGAGCCACCGCCGCGATCCAGATCCACCACCGCCTCCCGTCCGCACCCCTTGAATGCTCGCGCTCGCTTCGCCCGTTCATCTTTGCCTCCTGCAAGGAGATTTCCCGCCGTCGCCAGGTGCGTCGATCGGCTGACAGTGCGTGCTTTCGAATGGCACAGGCCGTGCCAGGTCGATTCGAGGATCCGCGGAACCCGTAGAATTGCCGTACCTATAGGTATCGTATGCCTTTAACTAATATGACGGGAGACGACGAGCATCCGTAGGATGACCCCGTATGCCACGACATTTCGAGTTGCCACGAAATGTCGTGGGTCGAAAGGGGCGGAAACTGACGGTTGTAGGAGGTAGGGTCAGCTCGTCCGCTGAATACCGTGCTTCTTCATCCGCGAACGCAGCGTGCTCGGCTTCAGACCCAATCGGGCGGCGGCGCCTTCTTCGCCCTCGATCTTCCACTCGGTGCTCACGAGTACGTTTCGGATGTGCTCGCGTTCGAGGGTCTCGAGGGGAAGGTGCGTGTCGGTTCGGATCGAGCCGGAGTTGGCGGGTCGGGAGGTCCCGAATCCCTCCGGAAGGCTCAGCGCCCTTCCCTCGGACAGGATCACGGATCGCTCGAGCACGTTCTGAAGCTCCCGGACGTTTCCCGGCCAGGAGTATTCGGTGAGACGATGCATCGTGGGACCTGGCACGGAGTCGATCGCCCTGCCGAGGTGAGCAGCGAGCCTGCGGACGAAGTGGTGAACCAGGAGCGGGATGTCCTCCGGACGCTCCCTGAGCGGCGGCACCGTGACGGGGTACACGTGGACGCGGTAGAAGAAGTCCTCGCGCAGTCGTCCTTCCGCGACCTCCGCTTCCAGGTGCCGATTCGTGGCGGCGATGACCCGGACGTCCACGGAAAGGGGCCGCGAGGCGCCGACTCGGTTGAACTCCCCCGTCTCGAGGACGCGCAGCAGCTTGACCTGCAAGTCCGGCGGCAGCTCGCCGATCTCGTCCAGGAAGATGGTCCCGCCGTCGGCTATCTCGAATCGCCCTTTGCGTATCCCGGTGGCACCGGTAAACGCGCCCCTCTCATGACCGAACAACTCGCTTTCGATCAGGTTGGCGGGCAGCGTGCCGCAGTCGACGGTGATGAAGGGACGATCCGCACGGGGGCTGCGCCGATGGATGGCGCGGGCGACCAGTTCCTTTCCGACTCCGGTCTCTCCCTCGATGAGCACCGTGGTGTCGGTATCTGAGACCTGCTCCACCCGGTGCAGGACGTATTTCAGCGCGTCGCTTTCGCCAACGATATCGCTGAACCCGTGGCTGGTCTCCAGTTCCCGACGCAGGAAGAGGTTTTCTTCCTCGAGCTGGCGCTTGAACTCCTCCAGCTCTTCGATGGCCTTGTCACGGGCCGCCTCGGCATGGAGACGCTCGGTTACATCCGATCCGACGCTGAGCACCCCGGCGAGGGCTCCCCCGGAATCCAGCAACGACACGGTCGCCCACACCGCATCCCGCGTCGCGCCGGTCTGGGTGAGGAACGACGCATCGCGCGGCGCGCCTCCTCCACCCTGCGAGGCAGCCTCGTCAAAGCTCTCGAGCAGGTCCGCCCGGTGCTCAGCGGGAACCAGCTCCGTGAAGGGTCGCCCCAGGACGTCGCCCGGTTGCCAGCCTGTTACCCGCGCGAAATACGGATTCACGTAGGTGATTCGTCCATCGCCATCGACTTCGGTGACGAAGAGCTCGACGTGGTCCAGCAGTGCCCTCCAGCGCCGTTCGCCCTCCTTCACTTCGTCGCTGAGTTCGGCCGTGCGCGCCACGTCGGCGACCAGCTCGTACGCCACGACCAGGACCATGGCCAGATAGGCGAAGGACCCCACATAGGGCGCGTCGACAACGCCGAGCTCGGTCAGCGGATCGACCACCCAGAAGGCCACGGCGAACGGAATGAATGCGACGCCGAGGTTCGCGGCCCGACGCCGCTCGCCGCTTCGCCACATCCGCCGGACGCCTATGATCAGGATGACTGCGATCAGCAATCCCGGGAGGTTGATCAGGGGCCAGTACGGGGGCGCGCGGCCATCAGCGAAGACGATGTCCGGGCCCCATGGAAGATCTATGGAACGCAGGCCCGTGATCTCCTCATACAACAGCGTGTAGGGTGACAGGAAGTTGAGGACAATGAGGCCCGCCAGCACGCCGAGCACCAGATAGCCGAGCCAGCGTTGCCTGACTCCCAGGTACTCCACGAGGAACCACGTGAAGCCCCCAAGGAAGACGGCCAGAAACACGACCTGCCAGCGAAGCGGACCGACGAATTCCGGGACCGTTCCGGCTCCGTAGAATAGCGGCTCCATGAGAGTCGCGGCCCCGAATGCCAGCGCGGCGAGACCGAACCACCCGTACGCTGTCGATCCACGCCGGACCAGCCATACGGAGCCGGCCAGCAAGCCGACCGTGAGGCCGGCCGCCGACGACATGTACAGAGCCGCGGCCAGGGGCGTCACTCCGTCCACTTCTCGTCCTCCGTGAACACGGTGTCCAGCACGGGAGTAGGCTCGAACCCCTCCATGGCGGCGGCGATCCGCGCTCGCACGGCGTCCAGATCAGCTACGCTTCCGACCTTGAACTCCGGACTCACCACGAGCTGGTTCAACACGTACAGGAATCGGCCCACCTTCATCATCCGGACGTGGGACGCCGAGAGGGGCACGTCGGCCAGCGCGCCCTCGACGCGCCTGCGCACGTCGGCCTGCACGGACGGTTCGGGGGCGAAAGCCAGGATCTCGCGGAGTCCGTCACGTATCGTGCGAATCGGTACGGCAGCGATGGCCAGGATCAGCACGATGACCAGAAGCGGGTCGATGTAGGGCACCACGTAGGCGAAGCGGGTCCGCCCGAGGATCAGGGCGAGCACGAACACCGCAGCCACCACGCCGCTCAACAGCCCGTCGATCAGCCAGTTATTTGAGTCGACCTCGAGGAGTGGCGATCTGAGCCGCCCGGCTGCCCGGCGCTGCATGGCTCCCACGACGAGGCAGCCCGTTAGCGCGATCAACGCGTAGACGATCCCGAGGCCGGGCTGCACCTCGCGACCCCCCTTCAGGATCGAACCGATGCTTCCGGCGAGCGCGAACCCGGCCACGCCGAGCATGAGCAAGCCCTTGATCGTGTTGAGGAACGGCTCGAACTGCGCGTACCCGAAGTGAAAGTGCTCGTCGGGCGGCTGAGACACGAGGCGGGCGACCCGGATGGTCACGAGCGCCATGGCGAAGCCGATCAGCGAGAAGAAACCGTCCAGCAGGATGGCCTGGGAGCCGGAAACCCACCCGAAACCGAGACCCAGCGCTGCCATGATGAGGTTCATGACCACGGAGAGTCTGAGGGCTTTCGTCTCCTGCTCCATCGCTTCTCCGGTGGTCGAACGGACGGACTCGGCTAGACAGATTACCCGGATGGCGGATCGGTCGCCAGCAAAATGGGTAGCCTGGCCTGCAATTGAAGAATGGACTTCACCGCGTTGACTCATCATTGAGAGGTAAACATACTCATCGCATGAGTAAACGACTGCAGGTCATCCTGGATGACGAGGAAATGGCGGAAATCAAGGAGATCGCTCGGTCTCAGAAGACGACAGTGGCAGAATGGGTGAGGCGGGCCCTGCGCGCCGCGCGTAGCTCAGCCCCCGCCCGCACCAGGCAGCAGAAGCTGGCCGCTCTCAGAGCCGGAACCGAACACAGCTTTCCCGCGGCCGACGTCGAGGCGATGCTCGCCGAGATCGAGCGAGGCTACCAGGGCGGATCTCCATGATCTTCATCGACTCCAACATCCCGATGTGCGTCATCGGGGCCTCACACCCGCGAAAGCTGGACGCCCTCCGCCTCCTGGAGGGCGCCATCTCGGAAGGCCACCGCCTGGTAACGGACGCCGAGGTGCTGCAGGAGATTCTGCACCGCTACTCGGCCGTCGAGAAACCGACGGCCATCCAGCCCGCGTTCGAGGTCCTTATCGGCGTGGTGGACGAGGTGTTTCCCGTCGACCTGGCCGACGTACAGCGTGCCAAGGAGATCCTGCTGGGCGTGAAAGGACTGTCGGCTCGAGATTCGGTCCATGTCGCGACGATGGAACGACACGGGGTGCGAGTGATCATGAGCTTCGACACGGGCTTTGACGCCTACCCAGCGGTTCAGAGGTTGGGAGCGTAGGCCGCGAGCGCCTCCGTCAGGTAGGCGTCGCCTTCCTCCGCCTCTCCTGTTCCTGCGACGTATACAGCCCCACCAGGCGGGCCACCAGGATCACCAGGTACAGCTGTCCCAATGTCGCCTCCAGCATCGCCAGGATCCGGGCGGCGTCGCTGACCGGGTAGATGTCCCCGTATCCCAGCGTCGTGAGGGTGACGAAGCTGTAGTACATCAGCGTGCCCTGGGCGCTGTCTGAGACACGCCTCAAATCACCATCGGCAACCGTGAGGGTGCTGCTGGAGCCCTGATCGACCCGAGCGGCCTGGATCGCACCGAGTTCGTCGTCAACCGGAAAGTGAAACGAACCGGGATGGGTCAGCGCCATCGAGTAGTAGAGGAGCCCCCATACAAGCGCCAGGAGAAGATAGACGCTTACCGCTCCGTAGATCGTCTCCGCCTCGATTTCGTGCTGGCGTAGCGTCCACCTCAACATCAGGATCGCGAGGTACGCGAAGAACGCCAGGTAGCCGAAATGGGAAATCTGATACAGCGTGAGGTTCCCGAGAGCGAGCCCGAGGCCGTTGAGAACGACGGCCGGCAGGGCGAGGCAGATCCCTATGATCAGCTCGCCCCGGCGATACGCTATCGCGTTGAGGCCCGACAGCATGACGACGAACAGGACCGCCGCCATGGTCTTCCGGATGATAGGCCCGTCGGGCACCGCCACCGGCAGGGCTATGGCCACCACGAGCAGCCAGAACAGCGCGGCGAATCGGCGCCCCCCGGCGGGGCGCGACGCCGCGTCCGTGTCCGGGGTGGAAGTCCTGTCGTCGCTCATCCCCGCGTCACCCCTGCCGCTCGGCTCGGCAGGATCATGGGCTGAACACTCAGCCACACGTCGTCCGTGAGGTGTAACTCGCCGATCAGGCCGAAGCCGAAGCCGCTATTCCCGCTGTACGAGAAGTCGTCTGGGGCATCACCGCTGACCTTCGCGAGATTCAGATCTCCGAAGGCCCCGATCGTGACCTGCGCCTGCGCGGCGGGCGCGAGCAACAGGGTCAGGAAGAGGAGCAGCGGCAGGTAGCGGGCAGTCTTCATCGTGGCTCTCTTGATAAGGCCCGAGTGCGCTCGGTCAGGCCGGCCGAGGCGGAACGTATCCGAATCTTCCCCGAAGGGGGCGCGACGGCAACCTCCGGACTGCCATTTTCAGCTTTCGTGGCTACATTCCGGCCATGACTATTCGAGCCGCCTCACCTCGTGCGATCGCCCTCTCGTGGGTCATCTCGTTGTCCGTCGGCCTGGCGGGCCCGGCAGCCTGCTCCGAGCCCGTGGAGCAGGCCGAACGGCCGCTGGTCCAGGAATTCCCTCCCGACTGGCGATATCCGCCGGCGGCGCCTCCTCTGCGGGCGGTCCACGGGATGGTGGTCAGCACCGACTCACTCGCCAGCGCCGCCGGTCTCAGCATGCTGCAGGCGGGCGGCAACGCGGTGGACGCAGCGGTGGCCACGCATTTCGCGCTCGCGGTGGTGAACCCGGAAGCGGGGAACATTGGGGGCGGCGGCTTCATGGTCGCCCGCATGGCCGACGACACGCGTGCCGCTCTCGACTTCAGGGAGAAGGCGCCGCTGGCCGCCTCGGCGGACATGTACCTCGACGCCGAGGGCCGGGTCACCGACGCTGGTGTGATCGGGCACCTCGCTTCCGGTGTGCCTGGCTCGGTGGCCGGGATGCGGGAAGCGTGGGGTCGTTTCGGCACGCTTCCGTGGTCTGATCTCTTGCAGCCCGCCATCACGCTGGCCCGTGATGGGTTCATGATCGGGCCCAGGCATCTGTCGTCTGTCGGGGCCGGGGCCGAGGTTCTGCAACGCTTTCCGAGCACTGCGGCCGTGTTTCTCCCCGGCGGTCAGGCACCCCAGCAGGGATCCGTGTTCCGGCAGCCGGACCTGGCACGCGCTCTCGAGTCCATTGCCATCGACGGCGCGGCGGCCTTCTACCGGGGCTGGATCGCCGACTCCACGGTGGCCCAGATGGAGCGCGGCGGAGGCATCATCACGCACGAGGACCTGGCCGCCTACGAAGCCGTGTGGAGAGACCCGGTCACGCTCGGATACCGCGGGTACGAGATCATCACCATGCCCCCTCCGTCCTCCGGCGGCGTGACCATGGGGCAGATCCTCAACATCGTGGAAAATTTCGACCTGGCGTCGTTCGGCTGGCTGTCCGCCGACCACGTCCACGTGGCGGTCGAGGCCATGCGGCGTGCCTACGCGGACCGAAACTTCTTCCTCGGCGACCCGGACTTCGTGGACATTCCGATGGACAGGCTGCTCTCGCAGGCCTACGCGGACTCTCTCGCCGGGACGATCAACATGACGCTCGCGTCAGACTCACGGGCCTTCAATCGGGTGCCGGAGGAATCGACCCAAACCACGCACTACTCGATCGTGGACCGGGACGGAAACGCGGTTGCCGTCACGACGACGATCAACAGCTGGTTCGGATCGAAGGTCGTGGTCCGAGGAGCGGGCTACCTGCTCAACAACGAGATGGACGACTTCACCTCGAAGCCGGGGGTCCCCAACCAGTTCGGGCTCGTGCAGGGCGAGGCCAACGCCATCGCGCCGGGCAAGCGCATGCTGTCGGCGATGACGCCAACCATCGTCGTGGATCCGGAGGGTCGCACGGACCTCGTGACGGGCACGCCGGGTGGAGCCACGATCATCACCACGATCGCCCAGATCGTCTCCAACCACATCGACTTCTCGATCCCGGTCCGGAGCTCTGTGGACGCCCCCCGGTTCCATCACCAGCATCTGCCCGACCTGGTGCGTTACGAGCCTTCAGGCTTGTCAGCAGCGGTGATCGCGGAACTGCAGCGGCGCGGGCACGTGCTGCAGGAGCGGGGAGGAATCAGCGGCGACGTGCAGTCGATCCAGGTCCGCGATAACGGCACACTGCTCGGGGCGTCAGACCGGCGGCGCGGCGGACGGGCGCTCGGCTACTGACATGCGTACGGGCGGCCGCGAGTAGCGACCGCCCGTTCGGGTCCCTGCATGGAAGGAGGGCCCGGATCAGGCCGGCTGGCGTACGGTAAACGTCTCCTCGACCCGCAGCGTCATCTCCGACCCTTCCTCGAGTACCGCGTCCACGTCCCCGGTCCCCATGGCGATCGCCGTGCCAGCGGCGGCTCCGGCCACGCCGCCGATGATCGTCCCGGTGGCGTTGCCTCCGATCACCCGGCCCAGGATCCCGCCTACGACCGCGCCGGCGCCGATCGTGACGGCCTTCTCTTCGGTGCTCTTCCGCCCTCGTGTCGTGGCGTTGGCCTCGGACACCGTGAGAGCCACCTGGTACGCCTCACCGTCCAGCAGAAGGTGCCCGAAGTCGATCCGGATCATGGCCTGCTGCCCCGCCGAACCGGATACCTCCAGGGCGGTCACCTCGCCCTCGATCTTCGTCCCGGCCGGAATGGGAAGGCCGGCCGCATCGGTCACCGGGCCAAGCAGCGTCACCGTGAACCGGTCGCCCACGTTGCTGGTCTCGGTGCTCAGCTCCTCGTCGAGGCTGACCCGCATGAGGGTGCCGGCCGATACAGAGACATCCCGGTAAGCCGGCGCGGGCGGCGGCTCAGGATCGGGAGTGGGATCGGACTGTCGGGGCCGCGTGGCAGGGGCTTCCCGCACCGGAGGCGGGGTCTCGGCCGGGACCTCGGCTTGCGCCTCCCCTTCCCCCTCGACTGCGATGGACGTGTCTGCGAGCGCGGCCATGGAGTCCTGCGCCATCGCGAGATCGAGCTCCCGGTCGAGCGGGTCGTCCTCGTCGGCCGAACCACCACACGCCGCAAGCGAGAGGCCTGCGATCAGCAGTAACACGGGTGACATCAATCTGAACTTGTTGCGCATCGGATTCTCCATTGCATCGTTGGACCTCGCGGGGGCCTTCCCCGTACTCTATAGTCTCGCCCGCTTGTTCGTACCGCGATACCCGGATTCGGATCCGGCCCAGCGGTGACACGCGGAAGATCGAACTCGACGACCAGCAACGACCGGGCCACAAATGCACCATCTCCGTACTCTGCTGCCGTACTACAAGCCCTACTGGAGGGGCCTGGTCGCCGGGATGATCCTGGTCGTGATTTCGAACGTGTTCACCATCGTGGGCCCGTTCATCGTCAAGCTGGCCATCGACGGACTCACTGCGGATATGACCCGGGCGCGTGTCATCCAGTACGCCCTCCTACTGGTCGGGGCCGCTCTGATCGCCGGCGCCGCTCGCTACGGCATGCGGGAGTTCCTGAACGGGATCAGCCGTCGAATCGAGACCGACCTCCGCAACGATCTGTTCTCACACCTGCTCCGCCTGCCGCCGCAGTTCTACGACCGATGGCGCACCGGTGACCTGATGAGCCGCGCCACCAATGACGTTCAGGCCGTCCGCCAGGTGGCCGGGCCGTCGATAATGTACCTGGTGAACACGGTGACGATCGGGGCCCTGGCGCTTGGCTTCATGATCTGGATCAGCCCGCGGCTCACCGCCATCGCCATGATCCCGATGATCATGATGCCGCCGCTCGTGATATGGATCGGCAAGAAGATCAACGTGCGCTTCGAGCGCATCCAGGAGCAGTTCTCCGAGATCTCGAACTTCGCCCAGGAGAACCTCGCTGGAATCCGGATCGTGAAGGCCTACGGGCGCGAGGAGGATCGTTCCGAGGCGTTTGCGGGGCTGAACGCCGAGTACCGGCTGCGCAACATGGATCTGGCGAAGATCTGGGGGGCATTCTTCCCCGTCCTGACGTTCCTCGGCGGGATGGGGTCGGTGCTCGTCCTGTGGGTCGGCGGCCAGGAGGTGATCGCCGGCGCGATCACGGTCGGTGATTACGTGGCCTTCGGATTCTACCTGGTGCTCCTGATGTGGCCCATGATCGCCGTGGGGTGGGTGACCAACCAGATCCAGAGGGGCGCGGCCTCGATGGGGCGGATCAACTCGCTCCTCTCCGAGCCGCACGTCGTCGAGAACCCGGCCGACCCGATCTCGCCGGCCGCCATGCGGGGAGCCATCGAATTCCGCGATGTCTCGTTCCGCTATCCGGGCACCGAGCGCTGGGTCCTGAAGAACGTGTCGTTCCGCATCGAGCCGGGGCAGACGGTGGCCGTGGTCGGAGGAACGGCGAGCGGCAAGAGCACGCTGGTGCGGCTCATCCCGAGACTGTACGACGTCGGCGCGGGTAGCATCGAGGTAGACGGTGTGGACGTGCGCCAGATGCGGCTCGAGGAACTGCGAGGCTCGGTGGGCATGGTGCCTCAGGAGCCGTTCCTGTTCAGCATGTCGCTCCGCCAGAACCTGACCATGGGCGACCTGGAGGTCATGGAGTCCGATCAACTGGACCGCGCGCTCGACATCTCACAACTCCGCTCCACGCTCGGTGTGCTGCCCGACGGCCTGGACACGTCGCTCGGGGAGCGAGGTATCAACCTGTCGGGGGGACAGAAGCAGCGGGCCACCATCGCGCGGGCACTGTACCGCGAGACGCCCATCCTGGTTCTGGACGATTCCCTGTCGGCGGTGGATACGGTCACCGAGGAGGCCATCCTCGGAGGGCTCAAGGAGTTCATGGCGGATCGAACGGCGATCGTCGTTTCACACCGGGTCACGGCCGTGGCCGGCGCCGATGTGATTTTGGTACTGGAAGACGGGGAACTGGTCGAGACCGGGACGCACGCCGAATTGCTCGCGCGCGGCGGAGTGTACACCCGACTGCTCGAGCGCCAGCTGCTCGAGGAAGAGCTGGAGCGGGAAGAGGCGGTCTAGCCGGCCTCTCCCAACTCAGCGATCACCCGGTCGGCCTAGATTCGCTCCAGGATGAACGATGGCGTGAACTGCGTCGCCCACCCCGCCAGCGTCGTGAAGCGCCCGCTCGCCAGCAACAGCCCCACCCCAATCAGCATAAGGCCGCTCACCCTCTCCACCCACGGAATCCAGCGCTTGAAGCGGTCGAACGTGGACAGGAACCAGGACATGGCGAGGGCGCTGAGCAGAAACGGAACGGCGAGCCCCAGGGAGTAGAAGCCCAGCAGCACCAGTCCATCGGTGAGCGTCTGGCGTGTGGCGGCGAAGGTCAGGATTCCGCCCAGGATCGGTCCGATGCAGGGGGTCCAGCCGGCCCCGAACGTGAGCCCGACCAGGGTCGAGCCAAGGTACCCGAGTGGCTTGTTGCGGAGATGAATCCGGCGCTCCCGCGCCATGCCTTTGAACGGCCGGACTCCGACCAGGTACAGGCCGAAGAAGATGATCAGCAGACCGCCGATGCGGGCGATCCATACCTGGTACTCGCGCAGGAGCCGGCCCACGAAGGTGGCCGAGGCTCCGAGCGCCAGGAAGATCAGGCTGAAGCCGAGGACGAAGAACAGCGAGTGAATGAACGCCACCCGCTTCACGTCCCCGCCACCGCCTTCGAGTTCCTCGATCCCCACGCCGCTGACGAAGGAAAGGTAGGACGGCACCAGCGGAAGCACGCACGGCGAAAGGAAGGACAGCACGCCGGCTGCAAACGCTACGGCTACTCCAATCTCGAGCTCGTTCATCCAGATTCCTCAAAGGGTCGATCGTCCGACGAATTCGGCCGTAACCTCAACCTCTGCAAACACAAGGCGCCCGTCGCGGTTCCGCGACGAGCGCCGGTCTCCGGCCGCGGGCCGAAGCTAACTCTGGATAGACGGTCGATCAATCGGGCGCGGCTTCCTCCACCTGCACCAGTTGCCCCCAGCTCTCGGCTGACCCGCCGATCTCGAAGTGGAACGGTTCCCGGTGCTCTCCGAGGCGCGCCCTGAACCCCGCTACCACGCGCGGTACCCGGTGGGATGGCACGGCTCCGTACTCCGTGATGCGTCGGACGCGATCGGGAGGCGCGGAGGCGCCATTGCCGTTGCCATTCCCGTTTCCGTTGGCGTGACCGTTGCCGTTGCCGTTCGCCGTCTTCCCGTTGCCATTCCCGTTCCCGCTGGTGAATTCCGCCCCGCACAGGTGGCGCATTTCGTCGGGGAGAAACCGGGTGAACAACAGAAACTCCGTCGAGCCTTCGAGGTGAGACAGCGGAGGAAAGACCCAGATGTCACTGATCTCGGCGGGCGCGATGCGCTGGCCGAGATCGCGGAGGCGGGTTGCCACCTCCCGTCGGGTCTCATCATCTGTGGGGCCGCCGACGCCGTTTCCGTTGCTGCCGGACTTCGGCATCGCCTGGCTGTCTGTCCTGTCCAGTTCCATCACTCCCTCGCCGAGAGGAGAAACGTATCCCTGCCGCCGGTGAAGGCGGTGGACGGGCAGGACACCACTAATGTAAGCATCGGGCGCGCTCAGGAAAGGGCCTCCCTGACAAGCTGCAACACCAGGGCTTCGGCGGCTTCCAGGTTTTCGGGTACGACGGCGCCGGCCGCCTTAACGTGACCTCCCCCGCCGAGCCGTCTCGCGACGGCCGCCACGTCCGCATCCCCGGTGGAGCGGAGGGACACCTTCGTCGTTCCGTCATGCAACTCCCGGAACAGCAACGCTACTCGAACGCCGCGGATGCGCCGGGCGTACTCGACGATCCCCTCGAGGTCCTCCTTGGTCGCTCCGGTCTGCGCCAGGTCCGCCTGCCGCAGGGAGATCCACGCGACCGGCAGGTCGTCCGACACACGGAGCCGCTCCAGCGCCCGTCGCACCAGCTCGAGGCCGGCGGGCGTGTACTGGGCATAGAGGCGCAAGTACATCTGCTCCGGATCCACGCCGGCGCGAAGCAGATCGGCCGTGATCTCGTGCGTGCTCGCAGTGGTGTTCGCGTAGCAGAAGGAACCGGTGTCCGTCGCGATCGCCACGTACAGGCCCTGCGCTTCCGCGAGGGTGACCTCGTCGCCGGCCACCTGGATCAGGTCGAATACGAGCTCGCCCGTTGCGCACGCGGCCGGATCGCACACCACCACGTCTCCTATGGACGAGGAGGTGGCCGGGTGGTGGTCCACCACGAGGACCCTTCGACCGGAGGTTCGGCTCATCACCGGTCCCAGGCGCGACGGTTCTGCCGTGTCGAGGACGAGGAACACGTCGGCCTCGCGCATCGCCGCCTCGCCCTCCGCGTCGTTCGGCGTCCAGGCCCCCGTCCCTTCCGCGAGCAGGAACCGGAACTGGTCCGGGAACGGGGTCGGATTCACGATCGACGGCTCCAGGCCGCGGCGCGCCAGCCAGTGAGCGGCAGCCGCCTGGCTGCCGGCTCCATCTCCATCGGCATTCAGGTGCGTGGAAAGCACTACCTTGCGGCCGGGCTCCAGCTCCTGGAGCACGCGCTTGAGGCCCGAAAGCCGGGCCAGGTCCATGGATCTAATCTTCCGCCTCCCCATCCAGTCGACGTCCGTCACGCAGAATTCTCGAGTAACAGTAGACCACCAGCACGGTCACACTGGCCATGCTGACGATCATGAACCCGAGAGCGAAGGGTGTCATACCGCCTGCACTCACGCTCGGTCTCCTTCCTTTCGGCGCCACGCTTCGCGAACCAGAAGCAGCGCGCCCCCGAGGATGATGAGCAGCACCGCACGGCTCAGCCACAGGTAACCGATGTTCGCGGGATCCTTCCCTTCCATCAGGAGCTGAGGCACCGCCTCGGTGACGCCCCACCAGATCAACAGCGTATACAGGAAGGCCGGCGTGACCCACTTCATGATCGGCTTGTAGATCGGTGGAATGCGAAGATCCGCGCCCTTGTGCAGCTCATCCCACCCACGATCGATCCCGAACACGAACGAGAACAGCGCGATTTCGATGGCCGCGAAGATGACCAGACCGAAGGTCCCGGCCCAGTAGTCCCACTCGTCCAGGAAGCCCTTCGAATAGAAGATGACGTGCAGCAGCCCGATCCCGAGCGCGGCGGCCATCAGGGCGCGCACGGCCTTGCGGCGGCGCCACCGGAATCCCTCCTGCATGAACGAAATCGCGGGGCTCGCCTGGGCCACGGCCGATGTGATGCCCGCGATGAACAGCAGGAAGAACCACAGGAATCCGGTGAGGCGGGCCAGGTACTCTGGGCCCGGAAGGCCCTGGAACACCACGCCCATGGCCACGATGCCGAGGTCGAAAGAGCCTCCCCTCGCCACCTCCTGCGCCCCTTCGATACCGAAGAACACGACGGCGGCCGGAATCGCGATGGTCCCGCCGAGAACGACCTCGGCGAACTCGTTCGTGGCGCCCGTCGAGAGTCCGGTCAGCGTGATGTCGTCGCGCTCGGACAGGTAGGATGCGTACGTGTGGATCGTTCCCATGCCGAGCGACAGGGTGAAGAACATCTGCCCGGCCGCCGCCAGCCAGACCTTCGGTTCCGCGAGGCTTCCCCACTCCGGGTTCCAGATGAAGTTCAGACCCGCCAGTGGTGTCGACTCGGCCGCTGGGAGGGTGAGGACCCGCGCCGCCAGCAGGAAGGCGAACAGGAACAGGATCGGCATCCCGATGAGGGCCAGCTTCTCGATCCCGCCGCTGATCCCACGCGACAGGACCCAGCCGAGAAACGCCAGGGTGACGAGGAAGAACAGGAGGGCGATCCCGCCGCCGTGAACCGACGAGTCGAACAGGCTCTGATACGAGGCCAGGAAGCCCCGCATCTGCTCGACCTCATCGAGGCCGAAGTATGCCCCCGTCAGGCTGAAGAAGCTGAAGCCGAGCATCCACGACACCACGTAGGTGTAGTAGATGAAGACCACGAACGGCATGAACAGGCCCAGCACGCCCGCGTACTTGGCCCACCATTTCCGCCCGTCGGTAAGGGCGTCGAACATCCCCGGTACGGTTCCGTGGCCGAAGCGCCCCCCGTACCGGCCGATGCCCCACTCGATCCACATCAGGGGGATGCCGAGCACCAGGAATGACACGAAGTAGGGGATCATGAAGGTGCCGCCGCCGTTCTGGGCGGCCTGCACCGGGAAGCGCAGGAAGTTGCCCAGCCCGACCGCGTTCCCGGCCATGGCCAGGATCAGGCCGATCCGGGTGCCCCAGCGCTCGCGGGGCTGGAAGTCGGTCATTCGCTGATGCCGAGCTTCCTGGCGATCTTGGCCCACGTGGAACCCAGGTGCACGAGGTGACTCGACGCGCGACCCTCGATTCTCCCGTCCGACAGCGCGACCAGGAACTCCGCCGGGCCGGAGAACGACGGCATGACGACCCGGGTCCGCCCGATCTCGCTCAGCAGGTGAGCGTCACTTCCCGCCCCCACGGGGAATCCGTTCGCCAGGGCCCAGTTGTGCGCCCGCTGATTTCGCCGTGGATCGTGGATGCGGGCGTTGAATCCCTCCACGGCGTCGATGCAGTCGCGAGCACCCGCCAGGAAATCCTCGGTCGTCCCCCGGTGCGCGTCGAAGGGGTGCGGTACGTAGACCACGCCTCCCTGCCGGCGAATCTCAGCCGCCACCTCACGAAACGAACCCCCACGTGGGATATGCTCGGTGAGGAACAGCCCGATGAGATCCAGCCCTTCATCCGTCCGCACCTCCTCGCCCACGATCACCAGGTCCGGGTCGATGTCCCGACCCTCGAACGCTCCCTCAATCTCGTTGTGGTCGGTAATCGCGATCTTGTCGAGACCGATCTCCCGCGCCTGTCGAACCACGTCCTCGGGCGCGCTGAGGCTGTCGGACGAAGCGCTCGTGTGCATGTGAAGATCGACACGCCACTCCACCCTGGCCCGAGCCCGCTCCTCGTACTCCGCGCTGGCCCCGGTCACCGCGTCCCACACCTCGCGCGACTCCGACTCCAGGCTCTCGAGGTCGTCGTCGTTCCAGATGACGTGATCCGCGGCGGAGCGCTTGCGCTCGCCCGACCACTGGGCGGAATCCATGGACGCAAACTCCTCGGGCGTGAGGCCACGTGACTCGCACACGCGGCGCCGGCGTACGTCCTCGGGCGCGTCGACCACCACCACGGCATCGAACTCGCCCCGCAGGTCCTTCTCGAACAGGAGGGGGATCTCGAGAACGGTCACGCGCGCGCCTTCGGCACGCGCCTGGTCCATCAGAGCGTGACGCAGCCGGTCCACGGCGGGGTGGATGATCGCCTCGAGGCGTCGCAAAGCTCCCTCGTCATCGAAGACCACCGTACGCAGCGCCGCCCGGTCCAGCGTCCCGTCCGCGCGCAGCATCCCGTCGCCGAACGTCTCACGGATCTCCGCGAGACCCGGCTGCCCGGGCTCCACCACGCGACGTGCCAGGACGTCGGCATCCACCCGGTGCGCTCCCCATGACTCGAACAGGTCGCCCACGGTGCTCTTCCCGGCGCCCATGGTGCCGGTGAGACCAATCCGGATCACGGAGCTCCATCCGGGTCGGGCGAGACCGCGATGAGGGACTGCGGCGGAAGCCCTCCAACGTTCAGGGCGAGCGCGAACTGATCGAACACCTCCGCGATCAAGCGGTCAGGATCAGCATCGGGCGCGCCCTCCAGGTCGATTCGCCCCCCGGCCATCTCCCCGTGGCCACCGGCCGAACCCCGGTCCCCGACCACCCCCTGGACCACGTCGCCCGCGTGAGCGTCGCTGCGATGGGCCCGCACCGATATCAGGAGGCTGTCCTTGTATAGCCCGGCAGCGATGACCCAGTCCACCCCGTGGACCCTGAGAAACAGGTCCGCCAGCTGAGCCACGAGATCGGGGTACTCGAGCGTGCCCAGGGGAACGAACACGACGTCTCCCCGGCTCCAGGCCCGCTCCAGCCCCTCGTGGATCGACCGATACACGCCCCGTGGAACGCGCGCGTGTCGAATTCGCGAAATCGCCGCGGGGTCCGTGCGCGGATAGAGGAAGATGCTGGCCGCCACGTCCTCATCCGAGGCCTCGCGACCGAGGTCCATGGTCTCGGACTGGATGCCGTAGAACAGGGCCGTGGCGAGCTTCCGGTCCGGCTCGAGACGGGCCGCCCGAAGGTACTCGACGATCATGGAAGCCGAGGCGCCGTACTGGGGCCGAATGTCGGCGAAGGCCGGCGCTTCCCCGTCGGGCCGTGGAGGGTGGTGGTCGAGCACCACGGTCGCCTTTCGCCCGGGCGGGAGCGAGTTGTTGCCGGCCCCCGGTTGCGTGTCCACCATGGCGATGGCCGTCTCCGGGGCGATGTCGACGGTCTCGATTCGCGCGAACGGGACACCCAGTTCTTCCATCAGGGAGCGGTTCTCGGCCCGCCCGATGATCCCACCGAAGGCAACGGTCACCGGTATTCCCGAGATTCGCTCGATGAGGAACGCGAGGCCGGCGCCCGAGGCGATCGCGTCGGGATCCGGGTTGTCGTGCGTCAGCACGAGAACCCGCTCGAAACCACCCAGAACCCAGCGCATCTCGGAGAGCCGCTCCGTGACCTCGGCCCTGGGGCGCGGCGGGTTCTTGGGACCGACCTCCGCCTCGACGGCACTGTCCGAATCGGCTTCCGGGCGGGAGTCCTCGGGAGGTAGCATCAGCCCCAGGTCGCGTTCCGGCCCACGAACGGATTCGACTCGGCCTCCGTCTCGACCGTGGTGGCCGGTCCGTGCCCGGAATAGAGGGTCGTGGCGGGTGGAAGGGTCAGGATCTGCTCGCGGATCGAGCGAAGCAGCGTGCCCGTGTCTCCCCCCGGAAGGTCCGTCCGTCCGATCGAGCCGGCGAACACGCAGTCGCCCACGAAGGCCTCCCCGTCGCCCACCAGCACGACTCCGCCCGGCGAGTGGCCGGGCGCGTGACGGACCTCGAACTCGATCGATCCGAAGGCCAGGTTCTGTCCGTGCTCCAACCAGTGATCCGGCTGGGGCGGTGCCTCGACGGGAACGCCGAACATGGCTCCGTGCTCGGATGCCCTCTCGTAAAGCGGGAGATCGGCCGCGTGGACGTAGACCGGGATTCCGTACCTGCGCACCAGCCCCGCGACCCCCCCTACATGATCGACGTGGGCGTGCGTCAGAACGATAGCCTGTGGGTCGGCCTCCCACGCATCGAGGAGGGCCGCGATCCGGTCCGGCTCCGCGCCGGGATCGACAACTATTACGTCGTCACCGGATCGCACCAGAAAACAGTTGGCCTGGAAGGGACCCACCGGAACGGCTCGAACCTCAAGGCGGGAGTCGATCACGCGATGGTCAGACCGAGAAGGACGTTCCGCAGCCGCAGGAGCCCGTCGCGTTGGGGTTCTCGAACGTGAAGCCCTGCCCCTGGAAGCTGCTGTGGTACCCGATCGTCACGCCCGACAGATACTGGCCACTGAACGGATCCATGAACAGGCGGACTCCCTGCGACTCCAGCACATAGTCATCATCCGCCGGATCGTCCTCGTCCACCTCGAGGGTGTACTCGAACCCCGAGCAGCCACCCGGCATCACGCTCACACGCAAGGCCGCGGACGTCTCGTCCAGGTTCTCGGCCGCGAAGAACTGCCGGACCTGCACCGCGGCCTCCTCTGTCAGTAAGAGCGTCACCGCGCCCTCAGCCATGGTCTCGCTCATGTCGTCCCTTCCAGCTCATTCGGAAAGCCGAAACGCCGGACATCGGCATTCGACCTGAATCACTCTAGTTTCCGGTCGTCGAACAAGTCAACGATCCGGGCTCGACGTATACCTCTCGGACCGGGGCCAGTTCCCCGGACGCGGGCGCGCTGGCGTCGCGATCGACGCTCAGTCCTCGTCCTCGCCGTGTGCCAACCACCGCTCGGCTTCCAGGGCCGCCATGCACCCGGTACCCGCGGCGCTCACAGCCTGCCGGTAATAGTCGTCCATCACGTCACCCGCCGCGAAGACGCCAGGTACGGAGGTCGCCGTCCGCCACGACACCGGCGTCGCGAGATAACCGTTGTCCTTGAGATCCAGCTGGTCCGCGAGGAAGGCCGTGTTCGGCGTATGCCCGATCGCCACGAACAGCCCGCCTACTTCCAGCTCCCGTTCCTCGCCCGTCACCGTGTCCTCGAGCCTCAGGGCGGTGATCTCGTCGTCGCCCAGGACATCGGTCACGACGGTGTTCCACGCGATCCGGATCTTGTCGTTGTCCAACGCCCGTTGCTGCATGATCTTAGAGGCGCGCAGTTCGTCGCGCCGGTGGATCACGACCACCTCGGAAGCGAACTTGGTCATGTACAGGGCGTCTTCCATCGCGCTGTCTCCCCCGCCGACCACCGCGATGACCTTGTCGCGAAAGTGCGGCAACGCGCCATCACACACGGCGCAGGCGGATACGCCGCCGCCGGACTGAGCGAGCCGTTCCTCGTTCGGGAGACCGATCCAGCGCGCATTGGCGCCGGTCGCGATGATGACGGTGCGCGCTTCTATCTCTTCCCCGGCGCCGGACCACATGCGGAATGGCCGTTCGGTGAAGTCCACCTTGACGATTTCCTCCGTGATGACCCGCGTGCCGAACCGCTCGGCCTGGTCCTTGAAGTCCATCATCATCTTCTGCCCCGTGATCCCCTCCGGGAAGCCGGGGTAGTTCTCGATCTCGGTCGTGAACATGAGCTGCCCACCGGGAATCATCGTGCGGCTGAACGAGCCCTCGTACACGAGCGGCTCGAGATCCGCCCGGGCCGCGTAGATGGCGGCCGTCCATGCCGCGGGTCCCGAGCCCACGATGACCAGCGTTTCCTTCCGTATCTCAGACATTCTCAAGTCTCCTATTCGTCAACGCGTGCACGCTGTCCGCGTCTTACAACAGTTTGAGGTTCCCGTCCTGTCTCTGGATCGTCGCGCAACGCTCCTCGATCGCCCGCATCCACTCGATCGGGACACGCTGCGAGCCGGGAGGCGCACCATAAGCTGTCCCGTGCCAATCGGAACCACCACCCCGCAGAAGGCCCCTCTGTTCCGCCAGGGCCTCCATGCTGCGCCTGACTCCCTTGTCGTTCCGGGGGTGCAGGATCTCGACCCCGTCAAAGCTCGTTTCCATCCATCCAGCCAGCTGCGCCTGCGTGTAGTCCCGGCCGGGGTGCGCGAGAATGGTGACGCCCCCCGCTCGGCGCACCATTTCGCAGACCTCCTCCACGGGCGTCGGCTTCTTCTCCACGAAGGCCGGTTTTCCGCGCGCGATGTAGCGATCGAAAGCCTCGTTCTGCTCCCGCACCCAACCACCGTTGACCAGGGCTCTCCCGATGTGCGCTCGCGTCGGGACCCCTTCGCCGGCCTCGTCCATCACGTCATCAAACGTCAGCCCTGTACCCAGCGCCTGCAGTCGGGTTACGATTTCGTCCACTCGTCGGAGTCGATCCGCCCTGAAGTCGCGGAAGAAAGCGCGCATGGCCGGCTCCGTGGGATCGAAGCCGTAGGCGAGGATGTGAATCGACTGGCCGGGAGCATTCGCCGAGAGTTCGGAGCCGACCACGAACTCGAGACCCAGGCGGGCGGCTTCGGCGGCGGCCTCCTCCACACCGTCCACGGTGTCGTGATCGGTCAGAGAGAAGCCGCGGAGACCGCGTGAGGCGATCTCCCGGGCTACCTCGGTCGGTGAGATGACGCCGTCAGACGCCGTCGAGTGAAGATGGAGGTCTACGTAGCCCACGGGGGCTCAGTCGTAGCTTCGCGGGACGCCCATCGAGGTGGTCCCCTCGAAGAGCTCCCGGAGTTCGTTCTCCGGCAAGCGATCGAGGTCCTCCTGTGACGCAAACCGCGCCGCCGGAACCTCCGCGACCCGGTACGGCCTCTGTCCGTTGCTGGAACAGTGGAAGACGACGGCTCGGAATCCTTCGCGTGCCGGACCGCCGAGTTCCGCGGTCCACGTGTCGTTATCGGCCTTAATCGCTGTCATCACTTTCGTCCACTCGCGTCGTTTCGCTCAGTTCGAGCTGGATCATCCGGGCCGTCACCGCGTCCAATGTCTGCAGACCGCCCGCCACCTGGACCACGACCTCTCCCCCCGGCGACCGGTCGGTCACCACCACGTTCGTACCGAGCAAGAAACCGGCGGCGGCCAACTCGCGCAAGCGCCCGGAGTCCTCGTCGGAGACCTCGCGAACCACGGCGTCCACGCCCGTTGGAAGCTCGGTGAGACTGACGAGATCCCGACTCGCGATCACGCCGTCGGAAGACGGGATCGGCGCGCCGTGCGGATCTTCGTCGGGATCGCCCAGGGCCCGCGCCATTCGGTCGATCAGCCCGTCCGACGCGGCATGCTCCAGGCGCTCGGCTTCGTCGTGCACGCCGTCCCACGTGTAGCCCAACCGCTCGATCAGGTACGTCTCGATCACGCGGTGGCGCCGTATGATCCGCAGCGCGGTCGATTCTCCCTGCGGAGTCAGGCGCACGCCGCGGTAGGGTTCGTGGTCGAGGAGTCCCTGCTCGGCCAACCCCTTCACCATGTTGGTGACCGAGGCGGCGGACCGGTCCAACTCGGCAGCGAGCGCCGTGGTGGAGACCGGGAGGTTCTCCCCCTGGAGCTTGAAGATCGCCTTGAGGTAGTCCTCTACGGCCCGGCTGTGCTCCCTGCCGGGCCCGACGCGACTTCCACTCACCGTTCTCCGCCCTCCCCCTCCGAAGACGCCCGGTCAGCCGGGAAGGAAGCTGTCTCCATCCGACAGACCGACGAGGAAGTCCGCGATCACCTCCGCGGCCTGGTCCAGGTCCTGTCGGCTCACGAGCTGATTTGGAGAGTGCATGTACCGGTTCGGAATGGAGACGAGGCCGGTCGCCACCCCCGCGCGCGCCATGCGGATCGCATCCGCATCCGTACCCGTCATGGCCGGGATTGCCTGGATCTGGACCTCGATTCCGGCGGCCGTGGCCGCCGAGGCCAGGCGGGTGAACACGACCGGATTGATCGCCGCCCCGCGGGCCAGGACCGGCCCGCCTCGGAGCCGGATGTCGCCGTGCTCGTTCTTCTCCACGCTGGGATGGTCCGTGGCATGGGTGACGTCCACCACGATTCCGACGTCCGGGTCGAGGCCGTAGGAGCCCGTGCGCGCTCCACCCGCCGCCATGTACCCGATTTCCTCCTGGACGGTGGCGGCCGCCACGGCGTGCGCGGAACATCCCTTCTCACGGGCCCTTCGGAGCGCCTCCAGCACGACGACGGCGCCCACCCGATCGTCGATCGACCGGGCTGCCAGAAGGTCTTCCGTGAGGTCCAGCGCGTCGGATTGGATCACCGCCACATCACCGATCGCGACCCGCGCCTTCGCCTCATCCCCGCTCGTCGCGCCGATGTCGATCCACAGGTCCTTCAGCTTGACGGCCTTGTCGCTCTCGTCACCGCGGATCAGGTGAATCGCACGGCGACCCACGACTCCCGCGACGAGACCGGACTCGGCGAGGATCTCCACTCGCTGACCCACGAGCACCTGGGCATCCCATCCCCCGACGCTGCGCACCCATAGATACCCCTGGTCATCGATGTGATTGACCATGAGGCCGATTTCATCGATGTGTCCGGCGAGCATAACGCGCGGGGAAGCGCCAGGATTGATTGCGGCGAAACTGTTGCCGTGGACATCGCCCCATGTCTCGTCCGCGAAGGTCGCTGCCTCGTCACGCCACACGGCGGCAGCTCGCGTCTCGAATCCGGAGGGTCCGCGGGCATCCAGAAGTCGATCGATCAGGTCTCGCATTTTGACTTCCATCGTCTGTTGACAGTCATGTTTTGCACGGCGGGATTGGTGTCGTCCCACGGAGTCGGGCGGGCGTGCTGCGAGGCCACGGGCTACCGACCGAGCGCGGGTGCCTGAGGGTACTGCCGGAGGGGCCTGTCAGCAACGCCGAACGCGGATCAACCGACCTCCGCGGCCAGCATCTTCCGGACGCGTTCCTCGAGCCCCGGCCTCGACTCTTCTCCAGCCCCGAGTTCGTGGACGTAGTCGAGGAATAGCCGCTCGAAATCGTAGTGTGGGTAACACTTGCGGCACTTCTCGAGGTGGCGTCCCACCGCCTCGTGCTCGCCGATGTCGAGCTCTCCGTCCAGATACTCGTACACGCGAGCGAGCGATTCCTCGCATGTCAGTTCCGACTCGCCCGACCGGCTTCCGTCCGGCGAGTGCGTGCCACATTCGCTCATTTGAGGTATCCCATCTCGACAGCGTAGTCGTACAGGCGCTCTTGCAGGCGCTTCCGAGCCCTGAAAAGGCGCGATTTGACGGTGCCCACGGGAATACCCATGAGCTCAGCGACCTCCTGGTAACTCAAGCCCTCGAGGTCGGAAAGGACGACCGCCACCCGGAACTCGTCGGGCAGTTCGTCGATGGCCGCGACTACCTGGTCGTCGATGATCCGGTCGAAGATCTTGCCCTCGGGATCCGCTTCGTACAGCGCATCCGACGACGGCCTTTCGGCGACCTGGTCGAATTCAACGGGGGACGGACGAGCCTTCTGTTGTCGGAACTGATTGATGAACGTGTTCCGCAGAATCGTCATCAACCAGGCTCGACAATTCGTCCCGGCCTCGAACCGATCCCATGCGCGATACGCCTTGAGGACGGCTTCCTGCACCAGGTCCTCGGCGCGTGGCTCGTCGCCACCCGACAGGCGGAGGGCCAGGCCGTACAGGGCATCAAGGTGAATCAACGCCTCGCCCTCGAAGTCCCTCTGTTTCTGTTCGGCCGGAATGCTCATCGCTCCGCTTTCGGGTGCCACGTGGAAACCACGTTCGCCGCACGGTATGTTGCCGTCGCCCGCCGCGGCAAGCACCCGACACTCGGCTCCCGGCAACCGTCACGTGGAGCCGGTCGGAACGTGAGGCCTTCCCTGACCGTACAACGGGTGGTAGTCGGCGCTTCGTCCTGACCTCAAGAGAACGTCGCTACCACGGGTTCGGGTTCCCGGCTGGAACTCACTGACGGACGCCTCACATGCAGGGGAGTGAAATGGGCACCGATAGACGCCGCTGGCCACGCAGGTTGGGCCTTCTGATGGGGGGCCTGGTCGCCCTGGTCCTGGTCGGCTACCTGGCGCTGATCGTCATCTTCCGGGCGATCGTCGACCCGGCTTCCCTCGCGGACCGGGCGGAACCCCACATCTCCTCGGCCCTCAACCGCCGTGTGTCCATCGGATCCGCGGAGCTGAAGATCTTCCCTCGACCGGAAGTCCGCCTTCTGCGCCTCAGGATCGAGAACCTCGCCGATTTCGAGGGTGTGCCGCTCGCGACGCTGGACGAACTCAATCTCCGCCCGCGGCTGCTCCCACTGCTGCGGCGGCGGGTCGAGATCGATCGGGTGCAGGCGGTGGGGCCGCGGGTCCTGCTCCAGGTGGATGACCAGGGCAGAACCAACTTCGGCGACTTCGTTCCGGCTTCGCGCGAGGACGAAGAAGCGCCGGACACACCACTGGCGCTGGAGATCAGGGGAATCGAGGTAGCGGACGCTCGGATCGGATACCGCGACGCACTCAGCGGACGGACGTTGCAGGCGGACGGTCTGTGGCTCGAAGGCTCTGTGAAGCGAGACGCGGAAGGACGGTTGGAGATCGACCTCGAGTCCGGGGTGGACAGCCTGCGCTTCGCGTACCCTCCGGCATGGCGGAAGGGAGTGAGGGGTCTGCGAGTGCAGGCCGCGATCGAGGCCGTTGCCGGCCCGGAGATGCGGTGGATCGAGATCGCCTCAGGAACGGCCATGCTCAACGGACTCTCCGTGGCCGTGAGTGGCAGGGCCGACTCGCTCAGGTCTCCGAGGCGGATGCTGGACCTGGCCATCCGCGGCGACGAAGTGGACCTGTCCGGTCTGATCTCGTCGCTTCCCGACTCGATTCGTGACGCGGTTCCCGTGGACGTGTGGGGAGACCTCGGGGTCGACCTGACCGTGCGCGGCGCGCTGGGACCCGACGTGTTCCCGGCCGTCGAGGGGATCGTGACGCTGCGGCGCGGCGGAGTCCGGCGCGAAGCCGGGCCGCCGTTGCTGGAATCGCTGGACGCCGACGTTCAAATTGGCGATGGCCGAGCCGAACTCTCCGGGGGGCGGGCCCGGATGCCGGGGGGTGAGATCTCGGCCGCGGGCGTGCTGGCGCTCGATTCGACTCTCGCGTTCGAAGGCACGATCGACGGCAGCGCCGACGCCGCAGAACTCGCCCGCGCCTTCGGATCGGCCACTCCCGACCAGCCCACGGCCTCCAAGGGCACCGCCCGCTGGAGCGTGACCGGCACCGGTGCGATGGATCGCCTCGACCAGGCGCGTCTGACGGGCGAGCTCGGCCTGGCGGGAATCGAGATCACGGGTGGCAGCCTCATCCGGCCGGTCGAGATACCCT
>JBATJK010000172.1:0-2267 GCA_049668445.1 Gemmatimonadota bacterium | reverse complement strand
CGGGCAGGCAGGCCAGAACCATACTGACGGGGCGGAGGTAGCTGTCGTATATTTTGGCATCATGTATCCGTTACACGGGTCCGGCGATCAGGTATGACCAGATTCTGGAGGCGCTTTGCGTGGTTGGTGGGAGGCACCGCCACGCTGCTGACGATCGGCACGATCGGCTTCCGGCTCCTCCCCGGGTACGACCTGTCGGACGCCTTTTTCATGACTGTCATCACGGTGTCGGCCGTCGGGTACGAAGAAGTACACGACCTGGATGCCGTCGGACGCATCTTCGCCAGTTTCCTCATCGTGGGTGGCATCACCATGCTGGGGGTCTGGTTCGCGCTCGTCACGTCGGCCATCGTCGAGATGGACCTCGCTCACGTCTTCCTGACCCGGCGTAACATGAAGAAAATCGAAACGCTCAAGGATCACTACATCGTCTGCGGCGCAGGCCGCACGGGGCGCCAGGTAGCCCGTGAGCTCCAGGCGGCCGGGAAACGATACGTTATCATCGAAAAGGAAGCGGACCGGGCCGAGGCGCTGCGGAGCGAGTTCCCCGAGGTCCTCACCGTGGTTGCGGACGCGACCCGGGACGAGGCCCTGGTCGAAGCCAAGATCGGCACCGCCGCCGGCCTCGTGACGTGCCTGAGCGCCGACACGGACAATCTCTTCGTATGCCTGAGCGCCCGGGACCTTCAGCCGGGGCTCACGATCGTCGCCCGCGCCTACAACGAGCAGACCCTGCAGAAGCTGTATGTCGCCGGGGCCGATCACGTCGTCAGCCCGAATCTCACCGGGGGCATGCGGATGGCCGCGATGCTCCTGCAGCCCCAGGTGGTGAGTTTCCTGGACGTGGCGATGCGCAGCGAAGAGCTCGACCTGCGACTCGAGGAAGTTCACGTTCCGGTGGGATCACCCTTCGAGGAACAGACCCTGGCCGAGGCCAAAATTCCCCACAAGACCGGCTTGATCGTGATCGCGGCACGGCACGCCGACGCTCCCGGACGCGACGGGCCGTGGGTGTACAACCCGGGGCCGGATCACCGAATCCTGGCCGGGGATGTCCTGATCGTGATGGGGAAGGAACAGCAGATCGACCTGCTGACCCGGAGTGTCCAGGCCTAGCGGGTCACAGCGGTACCGTCATCCGTCCTCACGCATCCGGCGTTTAAGCTCCTCGAGCTGGAGCTCCGCCAGGTCCTCGCGAGTGAGTCCTGGACTCTCTTCGCCGAATTCGTCCACGCCGGAACCGCCTTCCAGGTCCCGATCGACCGCGCGATTCGCCGCCCCGAGATCTTCCTCCCGCTCGATCGCATCGGCCAGCCGGTCGAACTCGTCCACGCTCGAGCGACCTCCACCCCGCATACGCTCGGTACTGCCGGCCCGTCTGGCCTGGATCGCCAGGACATCCTTCCGGGCCCGTGCGTCCTTGAGCTGCTCGGTCTGCTCGACGACGGTCTGGCGCTGCATGGCGAGCTCGGCCTCGGCCGCCTCGATCTTCTGAATCCACACGTCGATGGCGACCCGGTGCTTCGCCTCGAACCGCAGGGCGACCTCGACCGTCTCTTCGTCGCCGATGCCCTGCGCCTGCACCGCACGTCGGTGGCAGTCGTCAGCCTGTTTGACTTCGCGCTCTTGCGCCAGCCTGAGCTTCTTGACCTGCGCCTCGAGGAGGGGCACCTGGGACTTCGTCTCGATCAACTCTTCGCGCATACCGTCGAGGAGTTTCTCGACGTCCTCGCGGGTCGCGTCGCCGGACTTGCCCTCCAGGGCATCGAGCGCCGATTCGATGGCGTCTTTCAGCTTCTTGAACATGTCATGATTCTAACGCCGAGCTTGTCCCGGTGGAACCCGCCCGGGTACCATGGAGTTGCAGAGATCGGTCGGAGACCGACCGGCTCCGCGACGGCACACCCGGGTTCCGAGGCCAGGCTGAGACATGCGAGACAACGATACTCTGACCGAAGAAACGGCCAGCCAGGGCCGGCGTGTCGAGGTGTATCCGGTGGAGGGCATGCATTGCGGAGCGTGCAGCTCGGCGGTGGAACGCGCCCTGAACCGGGTGGAGGGTGTCCAGGCGGCCGTGAGCCTCCCGGCCGAGACGGCGAGCGTCCGTTTCGTCGCAGGTGAAATCGCCTTCGAGGTTCTCGAGCGGGCGGTGGCCGACGCGGGCTTTCGGCTCGTGGCCCGCAACCCCCTCGAGGACCGGGCCGAGCGCGAGCGCGAGCGCCTGCGGCGGGACGCGGAGAAGGTAGCGGTCGCGCGGCGGCGCATGG
>JBATJK010000171.1:0-2502 GCA_049668445.1 Gemmatimonadota bacterium | reverse complement strand
TCCTTCGACATGACCATGTCGCTGATTCCGGGCTTCTACAGCGTGATCTGGGGGCCCCTGTACTTCATGAGCGGATGGCTCTGCCTCCTCGCGCTGGTCGCCGTCATCGCGCACCGCTACCGGGGCCGCTACCACCTGGACGATGTCTGGGGCAAGTACGAGTTCCACGATCTCGGCAAGCTGATGTTCGCCTTCACGATCTTCTGGAGCTACATGTGGTTCTCGCAGTACCTGCCGATCTGGTACGGGAACCTGGGACGTGAGACGATCTTCTTCGAGCAGCGGCTGGACCACGGATTCGCGCCGCTTCTGTATCTGCAGATGGCGCTGGTGTTCGCGGCTCCGTTCGCCCTGCTGCTGTGGCGGATTCCGAAGATGAACTCGCGCCATCTGTACTTCGTCGGACTGATCATCCTCGTCGGGTTCTGGCTCGAGAAGTACATGGCGGTCGTGCCATCGACCTGGCACGGTGAGGGCATTCCGTTCGGCTGGATCGAAATCACGATCACGGCCGGGTTCCTGGGCCTGTTCGGGCTCAGCTACTCGATCTACGCCAGCATCGGGCCCAAGATTCCGATCCAGGAAGCGCTGGTCGCGGGTGAGAGGACGCGCGGACCGTAGCGAAGCGCCTCGCCACCTCAGCAGCACCCGAGGACTTCCGGAGGGCCCGGCACAACGCCGGGTCTTTCGTCGTTCCAGCTGGCTTCACTTGCGCCCTCCAATCGACCGCGCTACACTCGTTGCGCCGATTGCGACTCAGTCTCAACTAGCGTAAGTGCAACGATGACAACATCAACGGGACGCGCAGCAGAGACAGCAGAGACTTCTGGGCTCGGCCCCAGAGGAGCGCGCTGGAAGACGTTCATGAAGCGTGCGCTTCAGTTCAGCTTCCTCTTCTTCCTCCTCAAGGGCATGGCGTGGCTGGCTGTCGGGCTCCTGGCGTGGCGGGGCCTGACCTGATCAGACATTAGCGAGGAAATGCACATATGACGTACGACAGCACGCGAATCATGGAGAACCTCAAAGAGGCCACGGCCGAGCAGCACCGCGACGCGGAGCGCCGGCAGCTCCAGAGGGAGCTCGTTCGCGGACAGCTGGCGCCGGAGACCTACGCCGCGTGGTTGGGCCAGATGTTCCTGGTGCACGAGGCGCTGTGGGAGAGTATCGCGGCTCAGCGCCCTGACCACGCGCGTCTTGGGGCGATCGTCCTGGACGATGGCCTGCACGTCGGGCATCTGCGAGCCGACTTGGCCGCGTTCGGGCTCGACGCAGACGATGTCGCTCCCCTTCCCTCCACGCAGCGGGCCATCCAGGCGATCGAGCAAGCGTCGGAGTCCGATCCGCTGTCTCTTCTGGGCTACAACTACGTCCTCGAGGGCAGTATGAACGGGAACCAGTACATCGCCCGTGCCCTGCAGCAGGCGCCCGGGATAAGCGCGATGTCCTACCTCGATCCCTACGGCGTGGAGCAGCGCCCTTCGTGGCAGGCCTACCGTGAGCGAATGAACGATGCGGGCTTCGACGAGCCCCAGGGGCAGCGTATCGTCGCTGCGGCAGGGAACATGTTCTCGTTCATCGCTGAGATGAGCGACGACCTGATGCGGGCGTCCGTGCCCGCGAGTCGGTTCACGGAGTGAGGGCGGGCACCTCGGGCGGCGCTGCGCCGATCGAGCCCGGGGCCGACGGACCGAGGTAACGATCGAGGAACTCCAGTTGCCCCTGGACATCCAGAATTCGCTCTACGCTCGCGCGGTAGTACTCGCTGTCGCTGGCTGGATTCCACCGCTTCCGAGGAAGACCCGCGGCAAGCATGGCCCCCTGCCTGGGAGAGAGACCGGACGCCGGGAGGCCGAAGTAGTGAAGCGAAGCCGCCTCGGCCCCGTAGATGCCCGGCCCGAACTCAACGACGTTGAGGTAGAGGTCCAGAATCCGGTCCTTGGAGAGGTCCTTCTCCAGCTGCCTGGTCAGGATCGCCTCGCGAAACTTGCGTGTAAGGGTCCGGCTGGGTGTGAGCCACAGGTTCTTCGCCAACTGCTGCGTGATCGTGGAAGCGCCACGTGGGGCCTCCCCTTCCCGGATCGCCTTCTTGAGCGCTTCCTTCAGTTCGTGCGTCGAGAACCCGTCGTGGAAGAAGAACTCGGTGTCTTCGCTGGCCACCACGGCCCGTTTGAGATTCACGGAGATTCGGTCATAGGGGACGACCTGCCAGGCCGCCGCATCGTTCTCCCCGGCGTCCCGCCGGGCGTCCCGGTACATTTCGATGAAGGCCGTGGTCTCGGGATTCTCGGAGCGGAGGGAGGCGACATCCGGCCAGGTAAGCCAGGTGAACACAAGCCAAAGCACGAGCGTGCTGGCCAGGACGATGGCCGCCTGTCGGGCGCGCCTGTGCCACGACTTCGTTGGCTCCGAGGTCTCCCCCACGACCTCCCCGATCGGCGACTCGGAGGTGCCGTCCGACTCGGTCGCTTCTGCTTCCTGTGCCTCGGCTACATCATCGGCGGA
>JBATJK010000170.1:0-15276 GCA_049668445.1 Gemmatimonadota bacterium | reverse complement strand
GCCTTCGACCGTCGAGCAGATCAGCGCGCGTCAGGGAAGGAAACAGGCGACGAAGCGAATCCACCGATTCCCGCGGATACACCGGATCCGCGTCGAGTCGATGGAAGTCCGATCGCGCCGCGTCTTCATCCCCGATGCTGAGCAGGGCTTCTAGCCGCGCGCGATACAGATCCGGAAGCCATAGTTCGAGATCTTCGGCAGCGTCGAACTCGAAGATCGCGCGGACAGGCGCGTCAGAATCCAGCAGCTGTTTGCCCAGGCGGACTCGCAGCGCTGCCCGCAATCTCCGGGAATCGCGACGAGCTTCCTCTGGTGTTTCGTGCAGCGGCCGCACCTCGTCCGGTGGTTCACCTACGTGATCCAGAAGAGCCCGGATCTCCCTGATGCCGCGCTCACGGGTCTCCTCATGTGCAACGAGCGTCAACGCCAGGTCGAGCGTGGTCCAGTCGTCGTCCGCCAGTGGCAGGCACCGCAGCGCCCACTCCCGCAACAGCGACGCATCGCCTCTCGCTTCGGCCGCACTGTACCCGGCCCGGCAGACAGTCAGGGTGCGCTGATATTCGACCGACCATAGCGTCTCGAGGTATTGCCCAGCATCGAACTGGTCCGAACCCACCCCTGCCACCCGGAAGGTCAGGGCCAGTTGGTGAGTCGGCGCACGCGACTCCAGGCGGTCCATCCAGCGGTCGAATGCCTCCGGGTCTCCGAGGGCCTGGGCATAGCGGACCATGGCCGCGACCTCGCCGGCCGACAGCTCCGCATCTTCCAGCTCCCGATCGAGTCGCCGGAAGTGCTCTCGATGAACCGCCAGACCGCCGTCCCTCTCAGCCGGCGCTCCGGTGGCATCTTCGTACGTCAGCTGCAGGGACCAGCCTTCGGCCCTGTCCGGATATAGAAAGGTCATCTCGTGAAGCACGTCCCGGGCGTCCGGCCAACTCCTGTTCTGGAGCACCAGGAAGTTCTGTCGAAGAGCGCCCGCGAGAGGGGTTCCATCGTCGGCGTGTGCGCGCACGTCCCAAAGGCGACCCCCACGGTCATCCAGTCGGTCACCGGAGAGGTTCTCCACGGCCATGACGGCATAGGCGAAGTCCGGCGGCAACTGGAAGCTGCCAACGTACAGGCCGTCGGCTTGCGGGCTCAGGGTCACCTCGTCATAGGTTCCCAGCGTCTCGCGTGGGGGCTCCGTTTCGGGCCGGCGAAGGCGAAGACGCAGTCGCAGCATCGTCTCGCCAGCCAGAAGCGAACCCGGGCGGTATTCCAGCCGGATCTCCTCCCCGGGCATCGGATTCGCCGGTTGGACCGTGAGTTCGCTGGCCCCGGCTCCAGCCTCGGACGTGAGGGTGAGGGTCGCGAGGCCCGCCAGGCTGGCCATGACCGCCGCGGCCGCCACAGCCGGCAGAAATCGGCGCGCGGGAGGCGGTGGAGACGGTGGAACCGCCGGGAGAATGGTCCGGAGACCCTGGGAACGGTCACGGAGGATGTCGTCCAGGAGGTCCTTCGGCGGGCTCGGGTGCCGCATCTCGCGGCCGGCCTCACGCAGATCATTCAGAAGGGACACGGTCCCCGAGCAGCGCGGGCAGGAGGCGATGTGCTCCAGCACCGCACCGCGCGCTGCGGAGTCCAGTTCGTGATCCGCGAGCCGATTCAGGTCGCGCCACGGGGGGTGTCTCTTTATCGCGATCATCGGTTGTCTCGCAGTATCTCTCTCAGTCGCCGACGCGCCCTGTGCAGACGGACGGCGGCCGCGCTCTTCGTGATCCCGAGCAGGTCGGCGATCTCCTGGTACGGCAGGCCTTCCAACTCCCGCAGCACCACGACCGACCTCAGATCCGGACTCAGTTCGTCCAGCGCCTTCTCCAACGTGAGCCGATCGACCACCGCGTCCTGTTCCGACCGAACCGCCATCCGCAGCACGTTCGGCAATGCCACTTCGCGCCGACGACGTACGGAACGGAGTCGCATCTGCGCCGTTCGTACGGTGACGCCGCGGAGCCACGACCCGAAGGGACGATTTGGATCGTACCGCTGCATGGCCTCGGGCAGACCGACGAACACGTCGTGGGTCACGTCATAGGCATCTGCGGACGAAGCAGTAAGGCGAAGCGCGATCCGGTAGACGTCGTCCGCGTACCGCTCGTACACTTCTCGCAAGGCATCCGCATCGCCGCGGCCCAGGCGCGACAGCAGCGTCGGGTTCGGGTCTTTCTCGCTCACGCTCATCCGTCGGTCGTCGACCCGATCGTGCATCGGGAAGCTCAACAAGACCTCAAACGACTCTATTGAGTATTTGCCGCTCGACACTTGAATATTACAGCAAAGTGCGGAATCCGCTCGGTTGAGGGGCCACTCAGGCGGGCTTTCGGGGCTGGTCGCGAACCTGCGGATGTAAGAAATCGATCTTTCGCGGCATAATAGGTGTGTAGGGTGAAGTATCGTTTCACCGCCGGCCAAGGATCCGAGATGAGCGAGGGAAGAGTCCCGACGTGGTACGCCGCCACCGGTCTGCACGGAGAGAACGCGCGCGTTTACGAGGCCTTCCAGCGATTCCTCCACAATCTACCTCTCTCGTACACCCAACTTGCCGGCGAGGTAGGGGTGTCGCAGCCGGCGGTCAGCCGATGGGCGAGCGATGTCACGCATCCATCTCTGGAGGAGATGTCCGCGGCGGTGGATGTGGTGCGGTCCAAGCTGGACGAGATCAAGCAGCAGACGGAACGATTCGCCGAGATTCTGCGTCTCGTAGAAGAAGCGATGCGGCTGTACGACCTGGAGATCCAGGGACGTGGCGACATAGACCCGCACCAGCAGCGCGTCACGGCTCGCCTCCGTGACGAACTCGGCCTCGCGTCCTGAGGATTAGCGCAAACCGCTAGAGCCCGACCCGATCGACGCGGCAGCGAAAGAGACCATTCTCGCGTCTTGCATGTTTCCATGCTTGCGGGGTTATGCAGTTCCCCTAGGCGGGCGCCTGATGCCATTCAGTTGAAGAGCCACCGGGCGTTACGCTAGCGCGCTGACGCCGCATCAAATGTAATCACAACAACTTACCGCCAGAATTCTGACCGTGCGCCATTGAGCGTCGGGTTCCCGGAACACCCCTTGCCCCCACCCGCCACATACGTGTCGCTCACGCCCCGAGGCGGATGGTGCCCTGAGGCGGAGTGCGTTGGCGGCTGCTACAGAGCGCCGCGACTCAATTCGAGAGGTAAGGGAAATGAAGCGCACACTTCTCACGGCCCTGGCGCTGGCACTGCTCGTTCCGAGCATGGCCCAGGCTCAGAATTCGGCGGGCGGAACCGTCCAGCTGAACGTGAACCAGATGCTGTCGATCAACTATGAGAACCCGAATGCCGTGACGTTCACGCCGGCGCAGGCCGACTTTGACGCCGGCTTCATCGATGGTGCGACGGCCGAACTGCGAACAAAGGGCAACACGCCCCACGAGATTCTCGTGAGTTCCGACGCTGCGAACTTCACGTACTTCGGCTCGGTGACCCCGGCTCCGGCGAAGTCCTCGGCGGACTTCCAGTGGAAGGTCGGTTCGGGATCCTATGTCGGAATGACCACCACCGCCGCCTCCGTGGGCACCTACAATCGCGGCGTGCATGTCACGACCGTCGACTACCAGCTCGTCCTCGACTACGTGGCCGACCCACAGGGTCAGTACGACCTTGCGTACACGTACGAGGTGGTGCCGAACTGACCGGCGAATCATGAAACGTGATTCAGGCCTGGTCCGGTTGCCGTTCCGATACCTGGCAGCGCTTCTCGCGCTGCCAGGTATCGTCGGTATGGGACGTCCCGTGGCCGCTCACGGTCAATTCTCCGTGAGCCCCGTGATTCTGCCCATCCCGCATAGCACCGAGGTGACGGAAGCGACCGTGATGGTGCGGAACAACGGCGAATCCCCGCTACAGCTGAGGATATTCTCCGCCGATTTCGACCAGGACGCTGACGGTAGCCATTCGACGTCCGCCGCCGGCACCCACGCACGCAGTTGTTCGGGCCGGCTGGAGATCGTTCCAGACGGGCTCAGTATACCCGCGGGGGTGACTCAGCCCGTGATGTTCCGGCTTCGCCCCGGAGGCGACCGCGACTCCACGTGCTGGTCGCTCGTGTTCATCGAGAAACCACCGCCCGAGGGCACAGGTCCTCGTGCCGCTCTACGGATTGGCGTGAAGGTCTACGGACTTTCAGCCGACGGCGGAGAGTCGGCCGAGATCTCGGCTGCTTCGGTAGTTGACGGTGATTCAACCAGCGAGACCGGGGGCCGTGAGCTCCAATTCACCATCAGCAACCCCGATGCGTGGCCCGTGCTGGCTCGTGGAACCGTGGAGATTCGCGACCTGGAAGGCCTCCCGTACGGAACGGTTGCGGTCGAGGCCTTCAGCGTGTTGCCGGAGCACGCGCGGACGGTGCGAGTGCCGCTCGAAGCAGTGTTGGCGCCAGGACGCTACCTGGCGATCCCGGTGCTCGAGTATGGAGACGATGGCCTGATGGGTGCCCAGGTCGCGTTCCGCGTCGAGTAGACTCATGGGTCCGCGCTTGGGGAAATTCCTGGCTCGTATGGCCCTCGCCACGCTGCTCGCCGTCTTGTCGGCGTCGTCGCCCGCGATTGCCCAGGTGTGCGGCAGCGGCACGGGGCGGTACGTAGTGAGGGTACAGCCTGGATTGCTCGTCTTCCCCACGCCCACTCCCGATGATTTCGCCGCAGGCTGGATCGAGCACGGGCCCGTCCAGCTGAGTGTCAGACCGCGGGGTGGAACGAATCGGCCCTGGGTCGTCTGCCTGCGGGCGGACAGCCCCGACATGGGTAGCGGGAAGCCGATCTCTGACCTGCAGTACCGGAGGGACAACCAGGCGTCATGGACTTCGGTCAGCCTTGGAGACCAACCCCTCGCTCAGGGAGACCGAGGCACGAGGATCGCGATCCAGTTTCGCATTCTCCTCGACGAGTCCACCGATGCCGCCGGGACGTATAGCGCCGACTACACCGTTACAGCGGCGAGGCCGTAAGACCAATGCGCGTCCGGGCGCTGGTTCTGGCCTTCCTCTTCCTGATACCCCGTGCGGTATCGGGCCAGGGCGTTCCGGTGGTGGAACCGGGCGCCGTGGTTACGGTCACGATAGACCCGCCAGCGACTCTCAGCGCCAACCGGGACTCGTTGGGCCGAATCACCCTGGCCTACGCAACCGAGGTGGCCGGTGAAGTCCGGATGATAGGCGGGAAGTCTGGAAGCTTCACCTGGGAGCGCGGAGAGAAGCCTCGCTTCCCGGTCACACTCCGAGTTCCCGGACGCGCCCAGGCGGGCGAGACCCAACTGGCACTGGTGGCGTTCGAGACCGAGGACGGCCGGGTCGGCAGCGTGCCTGTTCGGGTCCACGTCAGGGCCGTCCGCCGAGTCGAGGTGCAGTTGGCGGGGGCCAGTCAAGCCGCAGGGCGGGGTGAGGCCGTCAGCTTCTCGTATATGCTGACGAACATGGGCAACACCGGAGATTCGGTGGCCCTGTCCCTCGAGACGAACCTCGGCGAGCAGCCGGGCGTGATTCCGGCGGCTATCTGGCTGGCGCCATTCGAGGAAGAGTCCGGCCGATTCGACATCTCCGTGCCGACCGATGCCGTGGTCGGATCCGAGGTCTACGTTCGGCTTTCGGCAGTGCTGGAGGGCAATTCCGTTACAGCCCATTCGACAGTCGCCGTCCTGCCCGAAAAGGGCCTTTTTCCGGACCTCGTACAGATTCCCAGCACTGTGTTTCTGGGCTCGACACTCACCGCGTCGGAGGGCACGGCCCGAACCCAGCCTGTCGTTGCGGCCACCGGAAGCGGGAAACTCGGACGAGATACGGAACTCCTCTACAACTACCGCTATATGCCGAGAGGAGGAAGCGTGTACGCGTTTCGCGGCCTCCTGTCGGGACCGAGGATGTTCGTTGGCGTGCAGCGTCCGAAATGGGGAGCTGCGCTCGGGGACCTGTCCGTTTGGACAAGCGACTTGCTGGGATTCCAACTCCAGGGAAGGGGGGTGCAAGGCTCCTGGCAGAGCGGGAGGCTGAGCGTCCAGGGACTGGCGGCACGTCCGACGGGCCTGAATGGAAACGTACTCGGGGGGCACGTCGCGTCCGCCGAGATCGGTTTCGGAAAGCCGACGGTGCGGGGCGCGATTATCGGAGCGTCGACTGAGCGTTCAGATGAAATCGGAGCACCCGAAAGCTCCGTGCAGGCAGCCCTCGCAAGGTTCCAGGGTTCTCACCGGGGTCACATTCTCTCCGTCGACGCAGGACCGATGAGGGTCGCCAACCTGAGGACGATGGAGACAGAATTCGGGCCATCAGTGGACGCCCGCTACGCGTACGAGGGCCGGGGCTCAGACGTGGACATTCGCTTCAGGAGGTTACCCGACCTTCTGGCGGATCCCCGCCTGCCTCCAAACGAACTGAGAGCCGTAGGGTCTGTTCGACCGACCCGCGTCCTCACAGCGTCGGCGACGCTCTTCGACGAAGCGGTGCCACAATCTCTGCAGTTCGCCGGCACGCGGGCCCGGGGAGCTCGTGCGGGCCTTCGTTGGGGCGAATCTTCGTGGGCAATCGGCGTCACCGGCAGCATCCGGCGGGTCCAGGGCGTGGTCGATGAGACGCGGCGGCTCGGACGGATGGATGCCACACTGCGTGCGGGTGATTTTTCGTTTGACGGTTCCATTGGACTGGGCACTACCCAGGTCGGCCTGAACTCTGAACTCGCGGAGTTGTACCGAATCGGAGGATCGTGGCTCGCCGATCGTGGCATGGTCACATTTCACGTCACGGTGAGTGACGATATCCTGCAACCCGCTTCCACCCTTCTGGATGCCTACGGTTTGTACCGAATCAACGAGGTCGTCGAGCTGTATGGCTCCGCTACCACTTTCGTTGTACTCGAAACCGAGGGATTCGCACCGATTTCGATCAGCGAGGGCCTCACCGTGCAGACCGGAGCCCGGTTCCGCATGTCGCCGAACCGGTTCCTGTACGCCGGAATCGAACGGTTTTCTACAGGTGGTACAGGCGAGGGACGCTGGCGCTTTTCTGCGGGCGTCCAGCAGGGGCTGCCGCTTCCCCTGCCCCTGCGCCGACCTCCCGCGGCCTCCGGTTTCGTATTTGAGGACCTGAACGGGAACGGCAGACGAGACCAGGTCGAGCCGGGTCTCGATGGCGTGATGCTGCGCATGGGATTCGAGCGTACGATCAGTCGGCCCGACGGTCGTTTCGAATTCCGCGATGCCCAGCCCGGGGCAATCGAGGTGGACGCCAGGTCCATCGGCGACTCCTACGTCCCGTTGCCGGCGGTACGCGTGTCTCAGAAGGGTGAGACGGCGATCGGACTGTATCGCCCCGGGAGTCTGCGAGTGACTTTGTTCCTGGACGCAAACAACGACGGACTATGGGATGACAGGGAGTTACCGGCGGCCGGGGTCATGCTCGCGGTGATTCGCAACGAGGAACCGTGGGTTCTCAAGACGGGTGCTGACGGATCTGTTTCGCTCTCTTCCCTGGCGCCCGGCACGTACGTGATTCAGGTCGAAGGGGAGTCCCTGCCCTCCCGGGCACTTCCGGTCGAGCTTCTGTCGGCCGAGGTCTGGGGCGGAGAGGCAACTGAGGTCCGGATACCCGTGCCGATGCGCCAGATCAACTTCACTCAGTTCGGCGACGGAGTCGACACGTGTGACCAGAAGTCGGAGGTCTGCGACGACGACTGACCGGACTTTGGTCTAAGCACCATCACTTTCGCGCACGGCGCACAGATGGAGATCCGCGGAGGGGGGTAAGCCGGGTTCTGTAACGGACCGTGAGGCCCGCTGAGGTCATCTCTCTGGGACGCCGGTTACCCGACGCCTCGTGCAGCCTACCCGGAGCTCGAACGGGACGGGCCGCCCCTCGCTCCTGTTTGGCCTTGCTCCCGGTGGGGTTTGTCGTGCCGCGGCCGTTTCCGGCGCGCGCGGTGGGCTCTTACCCCACCGTTTCACCCTTGCCTGTGCGTGCGGCCGAAGCCGTCCGCCATCGGCGGTCTGTTCTCTGTGACACTTTCCATCGCCTTGCGACGCCCGGGCGTTACCCGGCACCGTGCCCTGCGGAGCCCGGACTTTCCTCGAGCCGAGCCTCGCGGCCGGCCCGCGACCTCATCCCCCTCCGCGGCTCCAGTCCCAGTATACACTCTCCAGGCGAGGTTTGTTTTGCATGGTGGCGGGATCTCCCCTCGTGAAACTAGACTGTGCGGCTCGCCAGTCACGCGCAGAGGGCCCAAACGCGCCGGGGGCGGAGCGTGTTCTTTGTGAGGGACGTCGGAGCCCGGACGCCTCCGGCTGCCGGCAGAGAGACCCTGGAGCCTCGATGATTCGCACTGGATGCAGGACGCTGCTGGTCGTGACAGCTCTCTCGGCTGCGATCGCGGGCCCGGTGATGGCCCAGGAGCCGCCGCATGCAGACTACTACGTCTACGTGGCCGCGGAATCGCAGGACGAAGTGGCACTGGTCCGGTTCGGACCCGGTGGAGCCGAGGTGAGCCGGACGATCGAGGCCTCCCTGAACCCGACAGACATCGACGGCCCGCACGGAATCGTTGTCTCGCCGGATGGGTCCAATTGGTACGTGTCGATCGCGCACGGTCTTCCGTTCGGGCAGATTCAGAAGTTCGCGACCGGGTCCGATCGGAAGCTGGGTGCAGCGGAGGTCGGACTGTTCCCGGCGACCATGACGGTCACGCCGGGAGGGCTGCTGTTTGCGGTCAACTTCAACCTGCACGGCGATCCGGTGCCGAGTTCGGTGTCGATAGTGGAGACCGGGTCCATGACCGAGATCCGGAAGGTCACGACCTGCGCGATGCCACACGGATCGAGGTTGTCGCCGGACGCGAGGCGGCACTATTCGGTCTGCATGATGGACGACCAGTTGGTGGAGATCGACGTGCGGACGCTCGCTGTAAGCCGGCGGCTGTACCTTGCGCCCGGTGCAGAGCGCGATCTTCCCCCGGAGACACCGGAATCGGCGAGCGTCATCGGGAGCCGGCCGGGAGCCGATGGTGCGGCGCGCTGTGGGCCGACCTGGGTGCAGCCCTCGCCGGACGGCCGCAGGGCATGGGTCGCGTGCAACAAGCACCGGGAGGTCGTGGAAATCGACCTCGAGCGCTGGCTGGTCACCCGTCGGTTTGGCACAGGAGTGGGACCGTACAACCTGGATGTCACCCCGGACGGGGCTACGCTGGTGGTCACGTACAAGGGCGATCACGCGGTAGGCGTGTTCGACCTCGACGATGGATCGGAGAGGGCAGCAGTTCCGAGCTCCAGGCGAATCCCGCACGGCGTTGCGGTGAGTCCGGACTCCCGGTACGCCTTCATCACCGTCGAGGGCGTGGGCAACGACCCCGGCACCGTGGACGTGATCGACCTCGAGATGGGACAACGCGTGGCCTCCGCCGACGTCGGAAGGCAGGCGGGCGGAATCGGATTCTGGAAGATGGAGCGGAAGTAGGAACGGAAGTCAGATCTGAAGTATGGCGGAGAGCGGCTGGGGCCGGTGTGAAACCTCGGCGTCGTGCCACTCGTCGAAACATGCAGGGTCGGGCGGGCAAATGGGTGCCCCGATCCATATAGAAACGCAAGCATACCAGGAGATGGAGATGTCCAACTGCACGCAGGGATGGCCGGCACGAATCAGGCTGGTCGCAATCGCCGCGGCACTGATGGCTTTCGCGATACCCGGCACCGCGGCGGCGCAGTCGACCGACGAGGAGCGGTCCGCCACGGGCTTCGAACTCACGGGCTATGTCGGCGCCTTTCTTCCGCTGGCCAAGCTGGCGGAGTCGGGGGACTCGCTCACGGCCGAGTTTTCGACCAAGGTCGCTTTCGGCCTCGGGCTCGAATACTGGTTTGGCAATTTCGGGATCCAGGTTCAGGGAAACTACTCGAACCCCAGCCTGACGCTCCAGGTCATCGAAGAGGCGGGCAGTTTTCCGATTTCCGTCAAGCTCGGCTCCACCGATGTCTGGATGGCGGCGGCCAACATCCTGTGGCGTCCGCAGCTCTCGGGGCCCGCTGCGGTGGTGAGACCTTACTTCGGAGCGGGCCCGGCCGTGGTGAAGATCATGTATCCCACGGATGAGTTGTTCACCATCCAGGACGAAACGCGCTTCGCGATCTCGCTCGTGGGCGGGGCGCAGGTCGAGCTCAGCAAGGGGTGGTTCGTGCGACTCGACGTCCGCGACTACATTTCGAAGCTTGACACGGAGCCGTTCGAGACGACCAAGACTCAGAACGACCTCGTCACATCATTCGGCGTCGGCTACGCTTTCCACTGAGGTAGGGTCACCAGGCCCGCCAGGCGGGTGGGCCGGCGGCCAACGGAAGGCGAAATGGGAAATCTGCAACCACGCGTCCTCGTGTCCGAGGGGGACATCAGGGAACGGGTCGTCGAGTTGGCGGCGGCCATCGAGCGGGATTACGCCGGGGCGGATGAGATACTCCTCCTGGGCGTCCTTCGCGGGGCCTTCATCTTTCTGGCGGACCTGGCCCGCGAACTGAAGGTACCTCGACGTATCGACTTCATCGCCCTGTCCAGCTACGAGAACGGCTCGAACTTCGCGGGCGGCGTGCGGTTGATCATGGACTCCAGGATCAACGTCACGGGCAAGCACGTGCTCATCGTCGAGGACATTCTCGATTCCGGCCGCACGCTCTCGTACTTGATGGAGACCTTCGAGGCCCGCCACCCGGCTTCGCTGAGGAGCTGCGTCCTGGTCCGGAAGCCGGGCCAGGAGGTTGCTGTCGAGGTGGACTACGTCGGCTTCGACATCCCCGACGAGTGGGTCGTAGGTTATGGCCTGGACTACGGTGACCATTACCGCGCTCTTGCCTACATTGGTGTGGTTGAGCCGGAACCACAGGCCGCCGACTGAACTCGACCGCTCGGAAAGGCCTTCGTTTCAAGCCTTTCGGCGGCTTACGCGTCACAAAGTCCCATGCCGGGACCTTGTGACAGGATGTCCCACGCCACGACCCGCCGCACAAGCCGGGGGCGCCGGTGACAGCCCGGTTTTCCGCCACATACGGGGGCGCCGCAAGGGGATGCTGACAGGCATGGATGATGCACCACCGGGTGCGGCTTCATGCGGCTCGGCGTCGGGACCGCACCGGGCTTCCAGAAGTCGGGTCGAGGTCGGTGGCTGCCGGCGGGAGAAGCGGGATAACCCGAACAATGACGAGAGATTCCGTGGGTGACGATACAGCTGTGAAGACGCGTGTTGACACGAGCCGGGTGAAGACGATCCGGCAACCGCAGTGCACGGTCGAGGTGGTCTCCGATTCCGGCGAAGGCGCCCAGAAGTGCGGGCAGACGTTCGGCGCTGTCGGCGCGAAGATGGGCAACGGCGTGTGGACCGTGGAGATCATCCCGGCAGAGATACAGCCGCCGCCACGCAGCCCGGCCGGGGCCAGCGGGAACCGGATCCGGATCGGCGAGGGAGTGGTGACCAACTGGGGTGACCGCACCAACGTCGCCATCGCCTTCAACGAGCAGGTCCTGCTCGCCCGTCATCGCCTGAACGCCATCGAGGACGACGCGATCCTTCTCGTCGAGAACATGTGGGCGACCCACAAGGACGAGGACATCCAGGCCGAGTGGCGCGCGGCGATGGAAGAACTGGGGCAGGCCAATTACCGGATTATCGAAGTCCCGATGGAACAGGAGTGCCTCACCATCGTGGACAACGCCCGGAAGGGCAAGAACATGTTCGCGCTCGGCATCCTGTGCTGGATGTTCGACCGGGACATGGACATCACGCGCGACGAGATCGCCCACGCCTTCCGGAAGAAATCCGCGGAGATCACCGAGCGGAACCACGAGCTTCTCGAACTCGGGTATTCGTGGGCGGAAGAGCACCTCGATCTGCGCATCCAGGTCGAGCCGCGCCTGTCGGCCGAAAACACGCTCGTGATGAACGGCAACCAGGCGATCGCCTACGGCGCCGTGGCGGCGGGGATGGACCTGGCCGCCATGTACCCGATCACCCCGGCCACGTCGGTGTCGCACCAGCTCGGCGAGATGTTCTACAAGTTCGGCGGCGTGGTTCACCAGGCAGAGGACGAGATTGCCGCGGTGGGCGTCGCGATCGGGGCTTCGTACTCCGGCAAGGTGGCGTTCACGATCACCTCGGGCCCGGGGCTCGCCCTGAAGACGGAGTTCCTCGGCCTGTCGGTGATGGCAGAGATTCCCCTCGTGCTGGTCAACGTCCAGCGCGGCGGCCCGAGCACGGGCCTCCCCACCAAAGTGGAGCAATCGGATCTGCTGGCGGCCATCTTCGGCCAGCCCGGCGACGCACCTCACGTGGTGATGGCCCCGGCAACCATCGAGGAGTGCTTCCACGCCATGATCACCGCGCGGCGGATCGCGGAGACCTTCCGCACGCTCGTGATGGTGCTGACCGACGCCAACCTTGCGACCGGGGTGCAGCCGTTCCCACGCCCCGTGCTGGATCCGGCCTGGCAGGGATCGGCGCCCGACATGTCACCGGTACCGGAGGGCAAGGCCCCCTACGATTGGAACGAGGAGACGGGGCTGTCGCGCCGCTTCATCCCGGGCACGCCGGGAGGCATGCACACGCTCACTGGCCTGGCTCACGACGAGAACAGCAAGGTGGCTTACGCGTCGGCCATCAACCAGAAGAGCTCCGCCATGCGGAGCCGAAAGATAGCGGTGTTACAGAGCACGCTCAGGCCGCCTGTGGTGTACGGTCCGGAATCGGGCGACCTGCTCATCGTCGGGTGGGGCAGCACCAGGGGTGCGATCGAGGAGGCCGTGGATCGTGCGAGCGAGGAGGGACTGTCGGTATCGTCGCTCCACCTGCGGTTCCTGTCTCCGCTGGAACCGGGGCTGAAGGGAATCTTCGGACGGTTCAAGAAAGTCATGACGGTCGAGATCAACTACAGCGATGATCCCGACATGCCATACATCACGGATGAAAACCGGCGCCGGGGTCAACTGGCATGGCTGCTTCGGGCGCAGACGCTGGTGGACGTGGACTGCTGGACGCGTGTGCTGGGTGAGCCCCTGAAGCCGGGGGAAATCCACGACGTGATCCGGGCCAATTCATCGAAAGGAGGCGCGGCATGAGCCTCTCCTGCTGCTCGCTTCTCACGCCGGTCGAGGACGATCGTGAATTCAACCTGGGTGACTACGAGGCGGCCCGCGCCCGCTGGTGTCCGGGGTGCGGAGACCATTCGGTCCTCACGGCGGCACAGCGACTCCTGGTCGACGAGCAATTGAAGCCCGAGGAAACCGTGTTCGTCTCGGGGATCGGCTGCTCCAGCCGCTTCCCGCACTACATGAAAACCTACGGGTTTCACGGTCTGCACGGACGGGCGCTCCCGGTCGCTACGGGAATCAAGCTGAACCGGCCGGACCTCAAGGTGTTCGTGGTGATGGGCGATGGCGACTGCGTGTCCATCGGCGCGGGACACTGGGTGCACGCCACCCGGTACAACGTGGACATGGTCGCCATGATGCTGGACAATAACATCTACGGCCTGACCAAGATGCAGACATCGCCCACGACGCCGCAGGGCTACAAGAGCAACACGCAGCCGCAGGGAAGTTATCTTCCGGCGCTGAATCCGATCCAGGCGACGCTCGGGATTTCGAACGCATCTTTCGTGGCGCAGACGGCCGAGTGGATCCCGGCACACCTGTTCGCCACCCTCCAGGCTGCCTACAAGCACCGTGGGTTCGCCTTCGTGCGGGTGCTTCAGCGGTGTCCCGTGTTCACGGAGGACATCTATCTCGACGCGGTTCGAAATCCGGAGATGATCGAGATGCTGACGCATCCCGATGGAGTCGAGCTTCCGGAGTCGCTGCGACAGATCTATCCGAACCAGCTGCGGCACGACCCGAAGAACCTGGCCGCGGCCAGGGAAATGGCCTCGGACTCGTCGCTTCTCCGGCTCGGTGTCCTGTTCCGCGACGAGTCGCATCCGCGATACAATGAGACCCGACACCTTCCGCTACATACGGCGGAAGACAAGATCAGAATCCTGAACGAAGAGTTGGACAAATATGCCGTCTGACAAGACGACCGACGAACGGGCCTCGGGCGCCCTGGCAGTCCTCGAGAAGGCCCGTGAAGATTTCCAGTCGGCCCTGGTAGCAACGTCCGAGGAACTCCGCGGCCTGTTGGATGCGGGAAGCGCTACCGCCGGGGCCCGGGCAGAGCGAACGGCGGCCGAGCTCGGCGCTTTCGCCGTGGGACACATCGATATCGAGAAGTTTGCCGCCTTCGAGCAAACCGGGAAACCTGTGGCGGTCACCGAGGCGCCGAGACTCGAAGCGGCCTCGCGCACGCTGCTTTCGCTCCTGGAACGCGGCAATGACCTCTACTACGTGGACGTGGACCCGGGCTCCGACTTGCGCGACGCGGTCGCGAGGGGACTCGGAAGAGTCGGGCGGGCGTTCGGCGCCGCGCGCACGGTGGAACTTGCCCGGTCCGGCAAGTACGACGAGGCCACACACGGCGGATGGATGGACAGTTTCCCACCCTCTCTCTGGAGCCGACGCGAGAAGCAGCTCGCGCCGCCCCTCGTCGTCGAGGTCGACGGTGCGGACCTCAGGCCCGGTGGCCTGGCCGATTTCATGGACGGCGAGCAGAAGATCGTGCTCGTGGTTCGGGGTTCCGCGCCGCCCGCCGCCCTGGCACGCCTCATCACGCCCGGAGTGGTGGTGGTGCAGACCGAGGATCCGGCGGACCTGGCCGTGGTGGCGGAGACGGAGGGGCCGGCGATCGCCGCGCTCGTGCCGCCCGACGCGTGCCGGTTCGTTCACCTTCCTGCTGTCGATGGTGGCCGTGGACACCTCACGGTGCAGCACATGCCGACTGAGGAGCCCAGGCGTCCGCTCGGTGGCATCAGCGCTTTTCAGCAAGTCGAGGGATTGCGGCACCTGGAAGCGCTCGCGGCGGGCTGGGGGCTGAGCGCCCCGATGGCGGCAGCGCCGTCCGGTGACGGAGCCAGCGCTCCAGCACCCGCGGCGTCGGCAGCGGACACGCTGGCAGCGTGGATCCTTCGCCAGGCTGACATCTCGGGAACGGGCTGAGGGGAGGGTTCTTGGATCCTCAGGCTATCCTGGCTTCCGTCGCCGTCCTGGGCGGGGTGGGACTCACATTCGGCACCCTGATCGCTGTCGCGAACAGGAAGCTCTACGTGTGGGAAGACCCTCGCATCGACGAGATCACGGACATCCTGCCCGGCGCCAACTGCGGGG
>JBATJK010000169.1:0-1800 GCA_049668445.1 Gemmatimonadota bacterium | reverse complement strand
GGATCGCCGTGCTTCTGGGCTCGGTGCGTCCGGACAACTACACGCGCAGGGCCGCGGCATTGGTGGTCGACGAACTGCAGAACAGGGGCGTTCACGTCGATGTGGTGGATCCTGCCGGTATGGAACTCCCGCTTCCGGGCACCGGAACCTCACCGGACGCCGAGCGCATGCAGGAGACCGTCCGCCAGGCGACGGCGCTCGTGATGTGCACGCCCGAATACCACGGAGGTCTCTCCAGCGTCATCAAGCTGGTGATCGAAAACATGGGCTTCCCGTCCGCGATGAGCGGAAAACCGGTGGCCCTGCTGGGCGTGGCGGCGGGCCGAATCGGGGCGATCAAGTCGCTCGAGATGCTCCGCTCGATCTGCTCGCACGTGGGGTGCCTGGTCCTGCCGATGCCCGTGTCGGTCGCCAACGTGCAGGCGGTTTTCGACGCGGATGGTACCGTGCTCGACGCTGAGGTGGAGAAGAGCGTTCGCGGCGTGGCATCCACGGTGCTCGACTACCTGAACCGGCACGTGTGCCCGCTGGTGACGCTGGAAGCCATGGCTCGAGAGGGCACCCTGGTGTGAACCCCCTGCCCGAAGCCGTGACCCGCATTCCACAGCCCGCCGATGGACGGCCCGTGATCGCGGTCGTTGGCGGCGGTTTCGGAGGCCTGGAGTTCTGCAAGCGTTTCAGGGGCGACGCGCACGTCGTGCTGATCGACCGGCAGAACCACCACCTGTTTCAGCCCCTCCTGTACCAGGTCGCGATGGCCGGGCTGTCCGCACCCGACGTCGCTGCACCGATCCGAAGTGTGCTCTCCCGATATCGAAGGGTGAGCACGCACATGGGCGAGGTAAGGGAGGTCAATCTCGCCGCTCGCACGCTGGCGACGGGAAGCGTGGTAATCGAATGGGACTGGCTGGTCCTCGCCGTAGGCGGAGTGACCAGCTACTTCGGGCGGGACGAGTGGTCCGAGTACGCCTTTGGTCTGAAGACGCTCGACGACGCACTCCGGATCCGAAGTCACATCCTCTCATCCTTCGAGCGGGCCGAGAACGAACCGGACCCCGACGAACGAGCCCGTCTCATGACGATCGTCGTCGTGGGCGGCGGCCCGACCGGAGTCGAGCTGGCCGGGGCCATGGCGGAGCTGGCTCACCGGGTGTTCCGCAGGGACTTCCGTCTCATAGACCCGTCGGAATCACGAGTAGTTCTAGTCGAGGCGGCAGATCGCATTCTGGGAGCCTTCACGCCGAATCTGTCGGACAGCGCCAGACGGCAGCTGGAGGACCTGGGTGTGGACGTCAGGCTGGAATCGCGAGTTCTGGACGTGCGCAAGGACGGGGTCCGGATCGCCGGTCCGCTGGGAGTGGAGACGATCGAGACCCGCAACGTGCTGTGGGGCGCCGGCGTCGAAGGAAATCCTCTAATGCGGGCCATTCAGCCTCCGATCGGGCTGGATCGGGCGGGAAGGGCGGAGGTTCAGCCGGACTTGAGCATTCCCGGCCATGCCCGGGTGTTCATGATCGGCGACGCGGCCGCTGTGGATCAGGATGGTGACCTGGTGCCAGGGCTGGCTCCCGCCGCGATACAGATGGGACGCCACGTGGCGAGGATCATCCAGCGGGAGCTGAACGAGGAGACGGACCCGAGTGCCCGACCCCGATTCACCTACGCGGACAAGGGAATCATGGCCACGATCGGCCGGCGGCGGGCGATCGCGATGTTCGGGCCGGTTCGAGCCACCGGGTTCATCGCGTGGCTCATGTGGCTGTTCGTCCACCTCATGACGCTGGTGGGATTCCGGAACCG
>JBATJK010000168.1:0-14876 GCA_049668445.1 Gemmatimonadota bacterium | reverse complement strand
TGCGCCTGTTCGGACGCAGCGTGCGAGTCCGCAGAGTGCTCAAGGTCCTGCAGGAGCTGCATGGAAGCCTCATCATCTACGCCCGCAAGGGGAAGTTGGCCCTGATCCTGGCCGTGCTCGCGAATGTGCTTCAGTTCGGCTCACGGTTCGTGCTCGGTTGGGTCGTGTTGCGCGGTTTCGGGGTAGATGCCGGATTCTGGAACGTGGTCACACTGCACATCCTGCTTCAGTTCCTCCTGTACTTCATGCCCACGCCGAGTGGAAGCGGCGTCGGCGAGATGCTGGCCCCTGCTCTCATGAGTCCGTTCCTGGAGGACCGGCTGCTCGTCGCCTACACCGCTGTCTGGCGTTTCTTCCTGAACTATCTGACGATCATGGCTGGAGGCGCGCTGCTCGTGCGATGGATCGGACAGGATGCCGCCGGAGTATCCAATGATGAGTCAGCGCCTGTGTCCAACGATCAGCCGGGGGCAGAATCGTGAAGCAGTGCAGTAACTGTGAAGCCGTTATTCCGGATGACGCCCGCCTGTGTCCCCACTGCCGACAGACTCAGAAGCATGGAGACAGACTGCCACAGTTGTTTCTGGTCGGCGTCAGCCTGGCGACGGCCGCGGCCGTCCTCTTCGAGAGCTGCCCGGGCGTGATCCCGGGATGAGGGTGCTGGCGCGGGCGCAGCCGACAGGGCATTTTTCGACCGCCGACGGTGTGGGCAGGTCCCCGACACACGCACCCGCCTCTTCGAGCAAGGAATCATGAGACAACTCAGACAGGTCCTTGTCGCCGCCGTACTCAGCATGACCGTCATGGCGTGCGCCGGTAAGGCGTATCTCCCGGGCGACCCGGGTGGCGCCAAGTCCGATATCAGCGGGCTGGATGTTCGGGAAGCATGGATTGCCGCACATCCTGAAGTCTCTCCCGATATCGCTGACGCGATCCGAGAAGGCGTATTCGTACCCGGCATGACGATCGAGCATCGAGATGTCGTTGCGAATCCCAAGAGAAAGGGTAGCACGGGCAACGGATTCTGGCGCTCCCGCACCACTGGGAACGAGACGCGCTACCAGTGGTTCGTTTCCAGTCAGCGGGAACCCTTCGTGGATGGTCACTCGCGGTCGGTGTGCGAGTTGGTGTTCGTGGGCGATGATCTCACGGACGTTCGGTACTGCAGTCCGGCAGCCGAGGGGGTCGAGCCCGGCTGATCACCAGGCGGGGGCACCCCTCGGCGCCCCACCTGTGCCGCACCCCTTGCGTACGCCACCCCCCCCCTAGCGATATTCGCAGTGTAGGATTCGTGCAACAGTCGGATCGCGCCGGTATACTGATATAGGAGCGGCGCGCAGCGTATCCTGGAATCGCGGAAAGCTTTGTCCCCGGTGGACACGAGGACGGAGCGCCTGATCACTGCCGGCGGCCTGGAGGGGACACGACGTGACGTGGATGTCACTATCTCGCGACAGGTGGCGAAACTCGACCCGGGCAAGTCTGTTTCCCGCACACAGTGCAGATTGCACGCTCTCGGTGCAGAGGGATAGAGATTCCCGGAGGCTCTCCCGCACTATTGCGGAACGCGTAACTCGTTATTCCCCTGCTACTTCGTGCCCTTTCGAACCCGCCACATCTTCCTCGGTACGAGGATTGCTGACTATCGGTCCGAGTCAGTTCGATTGGGCCCGGCTTCATGTGGGCTCGGGGCGTGGCACGATTCGTTCAGAGAACCGTGCTTGCGCTGAGTCCGCTGGGGAATCAGCGGCGATGCCACCTCGGGGCCATCCGGGGCACGACACGACTAGGAGAACAGTCGAATGACACAGCAGATTCGTCGCTTGTGGACAGATGAATCAGGCCAGGACATGGTGGAGTACGCCCTGCTCCTGGTCTTGCTGACTCTCGTAGTCATCGTTGCCCTGAGGATCCTGGGACCGGCAATCGCCGGATTCTTCAATGACGTTTCGGACAACCTCAACCAGATCTGACCCTGATCGCGCGCGGGCGAATCCGCGAACACATGAACGGCATGACAGCCGGGAGGAATCAACATGCTTGCACCTTTCAAGGCTCTGTGGGCGGACGAATCCGGTCAGGATCTCGTCGAGTACGCTCTGCTGGTGGCCCTGATCGCGATTGTCGTGATCGCCGCCATCCGCATCCTCGGACCGATCATCGCTGGCGTATTTAACGAGATCAGCGACAACCTGAACCAGGTCTGACGCACGATCGGCCGGGCGGTCCCGAGTGGGGCCGTCCGGCCAACTCACAATCGACGTAACAACAGGGGACTACCCGTGGATCTCAGCGCGATCGGACTGGTCCTGACCGTCGCATTCGGTGCGGCTTTCGATGTCGGGACCCGTAGAATACCCAACTTCATCACTGTGGGCGGCCTGTTCGTCGCCCTGGTGCTGCGCTTCTCCCTCGGGGGCGTAGATGCCCTCGCGGGTGGACTCCTCGGTGCCCTGCTGGCCTTCTTGCTCACCTTTCCCCTGTTCATGCTGCGGAGCATGGGAGGGGGCGACGTCAAACTCCTGACGGCGGTGGGCGCTTTTCTAGGACCCTACAACACCTTCATCGCGCTTCTGGCGACCGCTCTGGTCGGGGGAGTGCTGGCAATAGCCGTATCGCTCCACAAGCGCCGGCTGGGCGCCAGCCTCGTCGGGACCTTCACGGTCATGCGTGGGCTGGCTCTAAAGGCAATCAGCGGGGGAGAGTTGGACGCAGTTCCAACCCTCGAGACCCAGGGAGCCGTCACGGTTCCTTATGGGGTTGCCATCGCGGTCGGTGCGGTCATCGGCCTTCTCTGGTAGACGCTCAGAAAGTGTGAGCCTGACGATCATGACGAGAAACAGGAATAGTGGCCATGCGTAGTCGACGGTTGTTCATCGTGATGGCACTGGCTCTCTTGTCAGGGCTGGCCGCCGCTTGGCTGGCTCTGAACTACCTGCGCCAGCCGGAGAATCCGATCCGGTCGGTCGAGCCCTCCGCGACGGAAGTCGTCGTTGCGGCCCGGGATCTATCGCTCGGAACCATATTGACAGCTGAGGACGTCAAGGTGGCCAGTTGGCCCGGCGGACTTCTTCCGGAGGGCTACTCGGCCTCGGTGGAAGAAGTCCTGGGGCGAGGTGTGATCACCAACGTAGTCCTGAACGAGCCTCTCATCTCCAGCAAGATTGCGGTCAAGGAGGCTGGCGGGGGCTTACCGATCGTGATCCCGGAAGGAATGCGCGGCATCAGTGTTCGGGTAGACGACGTGATCAGCATTGCCGGCTTCGTGCTACCGGGCAATCGGGTGGACGTGTTGGTGACGATTGATTCCGGGGGACAGTCCGACAACCCCGTGACCAAAGTCATTCTTCAGAACATGGCCGTTCTGACATCCGGCCAGGTAATTCAGCAAGGAGTCAACGGCGAGCCGATCCAGGTCACCGTCATCACGATGCTTGCGACTCCGGAGGAAGCGGAGCAACTCGTGCTTGCTGCAACGCGGGGCCGAATCCAGCTAGCTCTTCGCAACACACTGGACCTCGACTCCGTCTCGACGGAAGGTGCTAGACTCAACAGTCTTGTGCCCGCTCAGCGGCAGGTCGCTCGATCCTCTGCCCCACGAAGGGCCACGCCACCTCCCACGACGCCTACCCGGCAGATCGAAGTGTGGCGAGGCAACGAGGTAGAAACGGAAACACTTGATGAGGGTGGCTCCTGATGAACGCAGTCAGCATACGGACCCGAAAGCAGAGCCGCATCCTGCGGGTCGGTGGACTTGCCCTGGCCGTGGTGGCCAGCCTCGCCATCGCTCGTCCGGCTGCCGCCCAGGATGTGGTGTCTAGCAGCGTGATTTCGAGCGGAGACATCAACGTCGCCCTCGGCAACTCACACGTGGTTTCACACCCGGTGGTCATCCGGCGCGTTTCCATCGCGAACCCGGAGGTTGCGGACGCGGTGCCCGTCTCATCCCAGGAGATCCTGGTGAATGGGAAGACGAGTGGAACGACGACTCTCCTGTTGTGGGACAACGCTGGTGGACGACGCATGTACCAGGTGCATGTTTCGCCCGACGCGGCAACGCTTCAGCAGGACCTGAACAACCTGTTCCCGGATGACAGCATTGCGGTGCGATCCACAGGCGCCTCCGTGATCCTTACGGGCCGGGTTTCTCAACAGCTCACGTCCGAGCGAGCCGCGGCGATCACCGCAGGTTTCTTGGGCGTCGACGCGGCTGACCCCTCGATCGTCAATCACATCAGTGTGCCCGATCCCGGTCAGGTTCTCCTGCAGGTTCGCTTCGCAGAGGTCAGCCGGACGGCCATCGAGAAGGCGGGCATCAACCTCCTCCGCATCGGCGAGGACTACTCTGGCGGATCGAGCACGGGCCGGCCCCCGATCGGCGGCGTTGTCGACTCAGAGGGCGTCACGGACGCTCTATCAGATGCTCTCAACATCTTCCTCATCGACCACCAGAACGGAGTCGGAGCCTTTATCCAGGCTCTGAAGTCGAATGGACTCTTCAGAAGTCTGGCCGAGCCGAACCTGCTCGCCGTGCATGGTGAAGAGGCCTCGTTCCTGGCCGGTGGAGAGTTCCCGTATCCGGTCGTCCAGGGTGGGGCCAATGTCGGGGCCGTAACGATCCAGTGGAGAGAGTACGGTATCCGGTTGAATTTCACGCCGACGATCATGCCGAGCGGCAATGTTCGCCTGCACGTGGCGCCCGAGGTGTCCACGCTGGACTTCGCAAATGGCCTGACGCTGCAGGGCTTCAACATTCCCTCGATTTTGGCGCGCCGTGCGGAGACCGAGATCGAGCTGGCGGATGGACAGACGTTCGCCATCGCCGGCCTGATCGACAATTCGATTCTCGAGGACATCGACAAGATCCCTGTTCTCGGCGACATCCCGATTCTCGGCAGCCTGTTCCGTTCAAAGGAGCTGCGGCAGAACAAGAGCGAGCTTCTGGTCCTGGTTACTCCGCGGCTCGTGCAGCCGCTCGACGTGGCTCCCGACGTGCCGACTGGAGAGCCGGACGTGTGGGACTGGGATGACAGCATGCTGGAACCGCTGCCCGGCCTGGACAGCCCGTGATTGCGACCGAGAACTCGTTCACCTGTAGCCTGCGTGGCGTCTGAATATGAACGCGATTGAGATCAAGAGTGCGGTTATTTCCACTGACAGCGACGTTCGCGTCCTGCTTCGGCAGGTCATCGATGCCGAGTCGGAGGGCTCGGGCCTACAGATAGGTCTCGAGATACCCGTACCGTTCACAGAGATCGACGATGCCAGGTTGGAGCAGCTCAGGCAGCTGAACCCGGAAGTCATCTTCCTGGACCTGGACGACGACCCGGTCATGGGTCTCAAGTTCGCGCAGTTCCTCGGCGAGGGAGCCCCGGGCCGGAAGATCATCGCCGTTGGGCCGACCCTGACGCCTGAGCAGCTCCTGCAGGCCATGCAGGCGGGCATATCGGAATATCTCCAGAAGCCCTTGACGGAGGACGCTGTCCAGGAGGCGATCGATCGACTCAGTCGCAAGCTCGGAAAGAAGGTGGATGATCGTAAACGGGCCCCGGCCAAGCTTCTCGCCTTCTTCAGCCCCAAAGGGGGCACGGGCTCGACGTGCGTGGCAACCAACGTCGCCGTCGCGGTGCACCTGTTGACGCGGAAGAAGGTACTTCTGGTCGACCTCGACTTGGAGCTCGGAGAGACCGCGCTCCTCCTGGGAGTCGAACCGCGGTTCAGCTTCGTGGATCTTGTGCGCAATTTCCACCGGGTCGATGCGGGCCTGCTGGCGTCATACATCGAGCGACACGATTCAGGAGTCGAGTTGCTGTCGGCTCCGTTTCATCCGGCCAAGGCGGAAACCGTCACAGGCGATCAGATCAGGCAGATCCTGCATTTCCTGAAGCAGCACTACGACTACATTATCGTCGATACTTCGAAGTCCTTTTCTCCGCCGACGCTCGCGACTTTCGAGCAGGCGGACCAGGTGTACCTGATCACCAATGTGGACCTCCCTTCGTTGCGGAACATCACGCGTTGCCTGCCCCTCCTGGAGCGTATGGGAGCGGTCAAGGGAGACGAATGGCTCCGCCTCGTGGTGAACCGATACCAGAGCAGCGACCCGATTACCCTGAAGGAAATCGAGAAGACCCTGGGTCTCTCGGTGTATTGGACGCTCGGAAACGACTTCGAATCCGTCATGAATTCCATCAACTCCGGCAAGCCCGTGGTCATGACCGAGAAGTCGGCCTTCGCGCGCGATCTGAAGTCCCTCGTGTCGACCATGACGGGCATCACTCCAGAGCATGCGGATGGGGACGGCCTATTCGGAGGCATCCGGAAGATCTTTGGTTCGAAAAGCAGCAAGAAGAGTGAGGTCGCATGAACGAGCCCAACGGCCCGGAAGCGGATGTGAAGCAACAGCACGAGATCGTCCCGACCGGCGTGCCCCTTCCCTGGGGCAGCGATCAGAGTGGAGACTCCCCTGAAGCGCCTCGCCGCGCGCCAGGTGAGGAGCAGGATGCGGGCGTCATGCAGGAGATCAAGGTCCGCGTGCACCGCCAGCTCCTCGAACGGCTGAACCTGTCGAACATCGATGCTCTCGACAAAGCCCAGGTCGTGGAGGAAATCCGAAAGGTAGTCCACGACCTGCTGGCCCGGGAAGCAACGCCGCTCAACTATGATGAGCGGGAAGAGCTCGTCACGCAGATTCTGGACGAGATCTTCGGTCTCGGCCCGATCGAGCCGCTTCTCCAGGATCCGACGATCTCGGATATCCTGGTCAATACACATCGCCGCGTCTTTATCGAGCGGAACGGGCGCATCGAGAAGACCGAAGTCCGCTTCAAGGACGACCGGCATCTTCTCCAGATCATCGATCGAATTGTATCCGCGGTAGGACGCCGCATCGATGACTCGTCTCCGATGGTCGACGCCCGCCTGGCAGACGGATCTCGTGTCAACGCGATCATTCCGCCGCTCGCACTCGATGGTCCGCACCTGTCGATTCGTAAGTTCAAGAAGGACGTGTTGTCCGCCCCTGACCTTCTGAGGACGGAGACCCTGACGCCGGCCATGCTGGAGCTCTGCCAGGGAATCGTAAAGTCGCGACTCAACGTCCTCATTTCTGGCGGTACGGGTGCTGGTAAGACGACCCTGCTCAACATGCTGTCCGAGTCAATTCCCTCTTCGGAGCGCATCGTCACGATCGAGGACTCGGCCGAGTTGCAGCTCAGGCAGCCACACGTTGTACGGCTCGAAACCCGGACCGCGAATGTCGAGGGAGCCGGTGCGGTGTCCCAGCGGCACCTGTTGATCAACGCGCTGCGCATGCGGCCGGATCGGATCATCATGGGCGAGGTCCGTGGTGCCGAGGCCGTCGACATGCTCCAGGCCATGAACACCGGCCATGACGGTTCTCTGACTACGCTTCACGCCAACAATGCCCGGGATGCACTGGCACGCCTCGAGACCATGATCTCCATGGCGGGGCTCAATCTCCCGGAAAAGGGCATGCGCCAGCAGATCGCGAGCGCTATCAACGTGCTCCTGCAGGTGGAGCGCCTGTCCGATGGTCAGCGCAAGATCGTCTCGATTTCGGAGATCACGGGGATGGAGGGAGACATCATCACGATGCAGGATGTCTTCGTCTACGAACGCGAGGGAGTGGACGAGAGTGGCAACGTGATCGGGAGATTCCAGGCCACCGGCATCCGTCCACGCTTCACGGATCGCATGCTGGCGTATGGCGTCGAACTGCCGACGTCCCTGTTCTCAAATATCGACGGCTGACGGAGGAGCCCTCATGCTCGATTTCCTGCCTCCGAACTGGCTACCGGCACTCGTCGTATTCTTGGCCGTGGGCATGGCCGTGGTGTCTCTCGCCTTCCTCGGGGAGAGCCTTCGCGAAATCAGGCGACGACGAGATTTTCGCCGTCAGCTCGAGGCCGTTACGGGCAAGGAGGGCCCCGGCGGTGACGCGCTGAAGACGTCGGTGCTCCGGGACGGAGAGGACGACTCGGCGTTCGACTCGGCCCTCACGGCCTTGCCCCAGATCCGGGACCTCAAGATTCTCTTGGAACAGGCGGATCTCAACTGGACGCCGGGTACATTCCTCGCGATATCCTTCGGGCTCGCGGCGGCCCTCGCCGCAAGTGCGTTCATCCTGTCGCAGGCCACCATGCCTGTCGTTCTTTCCGCCCTGGCGGGTCTCTGGTTCCCGCTGATGTACGTGAAGCGCCTGAAGAAGAGGCGTCTTCGCAGGTTCGAAGAGCAATTCCCCGAGGCCATCGATCTGCTGGGTCGTTCGATTCGCGCCGGCCACGCCTTTCCGACTGGACTGAAGGTGGTCGGGGAAGAGTCCCCTGACCCGATGGCGACCGAGTTCCGCCAGATATTCGACGAGCAGAAGTTCGGATTGCCCCTCGAGGACTCGTTGATGGGTCTGGCTGACCGCATCGACATGGTAGATGTTCGCATCTTCGTCACGGCAATCCTCATCCAGCGCGAGGTGGGCGGGAACCTGGCTGAGATTCTGGACAAGATTTCCTACACGATTCGTGAACGGTTCACGCTGCAACGACAGATCCGGGTCTACACCGCGCAGGGGCGGCTCACGGGATATATTCTCGCGGCCATGCCCATCCTGCTCGGCCTGGCCATCACGGCTCTCAACCCCGAGTACATGGCGATTCTGTTCGAGGAACCGATGGGGAAAGTCCTGATCGCGGCGGCGGCCATCCTCCAGTTCCTCGGTTTCCTTCTCATCCGTCGCATCATCGATATCGAGATCTGATGGTCACCATCGTCGCGGTTCTGATTGCCGTCACGGCCATTCTCGGGGTCATTGCGATCGCCGAGCTCGTTCCCGCCAGAGATCGCTCGGTCGGGAGACGCCTGCAGGAGCTTCAGGACATCGCGTCGAACCGTGGCGTCGTCCATCGGAGGCGACGACAGGCGAATCGCGAGCAGCTGGAAGTCTGGCTGCAGAACTTCGGCGAGAGAGTGTCCAGCGGCCGGAAGGACCTCTTTGAGACCAGGCAGAAGCTCATCAGGGCCGGCTACCGGAGCCAGGATGCGGTGCCATTCTACTACTCGCTCAGAGTCCTGTCGCTGGTGGTGGGGGCGGTCGTCATCGTCTCCATGGTCCCGACTCTGCAAGGGCGAAACCTGATCATCTGGGTTGTCGCGGGCGGGGCCGTATTCTGGATGCTTCCGGCCGGCTTTCTGAGGCGTAAGATCCGGCTGCGCCAGAAGGAAATTCAGATTGCCCTTCCCGATGCTCTGGACATGCTGGTGATATGCGTTGAAGCGGGACTCGGCCTGAACCAGGCTCTTGTACGAGTCTCGGATGAAGTCGAGACCATGAGCTCTGTGCTGTCCGAGGAACTGCAAATCGTGAACCTGGAGATGCGCGCCGGCACGCCGCGCGAGGATGCCCTACGCAACCTGGGTGAACGGACGGATGTTCCAGATCTTCGCTCGCTCGCCACGATGTTGATCCAGACCGATCGTTTCGGGACGTCGATCGCCCAGGCCCTTCGAGTGCACTCGGATACCCTGCGTACCAAGCGCCGCCAGAGAGCGGAGGAAGCGGCGGCAAAGACGACCATTAAGATGGTACCGCCGCTCGTCTTCTTCATCTTTCCGGCTATCTTCGTCGTGGTTCTCGGCCCTGCCATGCTCCACCTGATGAACGAGCTCGGGGGTGTCTAGTGAAGCGGGTGGCCGTGCGAAACATCTCCCGGGCCGACATCGATCTCGGGAGCCGCGTCGTGCTCGCGAATACGGTCTGGACGCGCCTGAAGGGCTTGCTGGGGGCCCCTCCCCTTCTGCCCGGTGAGGGGATGCTGCTCGAGCCCTGTCAGGCCGTGCACATGTACGGGATGAAGCAGGCCCTCGACGTGGCCTTCCTGGGCAGAGAAGGACAGGTCATAGCGCTCTACCATGACCTCCGGCCCGGCCAGAGATCCAAATATCACGGCAAGGCCAGACAGGCCCTTGAGTTACCCGTCGGTACCCTGAGCGAAACAGGCACGCGCGTCGGGGACCGGCTTCGCGTCCAAATGGTGTCGAACGACAGGCAATCGAGCGACGGAGAGAACGATGACCGATAGCATGCTGCAGGATTCGCCTACCGCTCCGGAGCCCCGGTTGCAGCCGATTCCGCCAGTTCCCGTTACCACCGAAGATACGGGCCTCAGCCCCGGTTTGATCGCGGATCTCATCATGAAGGCGCTCTACAGCCTCGGAGCGCGCACAGGGGACGAGCTACGGGCATTCGTTCGGCTCCCGTTCGCCATCCTCGACGAGCAGTTGGTGGATCTGCAGAAGCGCCGCCTCGTCGAGGTCCGCGAGGGCGGACAGAGCCGAGTGACCTACTCGTTCGATCTGACCTCAGAAGGGCGGAATCGAGCTCGGGAATCCATGGACACGAACGGCTACGTCGGGCCGGCACCGGTCCCGCTCAATCAGTATGGCCGTTGGGTCCAGAACCAGTCCGTGAGAGACGTGGTGGTCACCGAGGAAACGATACGTCAGGGTTTCTCGCACCTGGTGTTCGAGGACTCGTTCCTCGACCAGCTGGGACCGGCCATCAATTCCGGTCTCTCCCTGTTCCTCTACGGACACGCGGGTAACGGAAAGACAACGATCGCCGAAGCGATCTCGCGCATGCTCGGTGGACACGTCTATATCCCATGGGCCCTCGAGGTCGAGGGACAGATCATCGTCCTGTACGATCCCGTATACCATAACCTGGTGACCGCGGACGGTGACGAGAGCGATGACCCTCTGGCCGCGAGCCCGCTCTTCCTCGAGGGGCAGCCACATGACGACCGGTATGCCGTGATTCGGCGCCCGGTGGTATTCGTCGGCGGTGAGCTCACCCTCGAGTTTCTCGAGTTGCAGTACGATCCGCAGACCCGCGTGTACCAGGCTCCGCCTCACGTGAAGGCCAGCGGCGGCGTGTTCATTATCGATGACTTCGGCCGGCAGCTTGTACGTCCGCGCGACCTGCTGAATCGCTGGATGGTGCCCCTCGAGAAGCGGGTCGACTACCTGGCACTGCGAAACGGGTACAAATTCCCCGTTCCTTTCGACTGCCTCGTGATCTTCTCGACCAACCTCAATCCGCTGGAATTGGTAGACGAGGCGTTCCTGAGGCGAATTCGATACAAGATCATGGTCGAGAGCCCGAACCGGGCCCAGTACGAGGAGATATTCCGGCGCTGCTGCGACTCGAACGCTATCCTGTACGAGTCCACGCGGGTGGACCACGTCTACAAGGCGTTCTACGAGCGGCTTCGAATGGCCCCGCGGGGCTGTCATCCCAGGGATATCGTAGACACCGTGTGCAACATCGCGAAGTACGAGAACACGCAGCCGTCTCTGTCCATCGAACTCCTCGACCGCGCCTGTCGTTCGTACTTCCTTGACGTCCCTGGCGCGGGCGCCGTCGTGGGACAGTATTCGCTGGGCGACGAAGACTAGGCGTGGAGCGGCGATCTGACCGCATAGCTCGGTGGCTCCTCCCGACCCTGGGTGGGCTGCTGGTCATGCTCGCGTATGCTTTCACGCTGTTCTTGCGGAAGGGTGGGCTGTTCGCCGGCGACGGTGACCCCGGTCGACACATTCGTGTCGGCCGCTTCATCATAGAGAACCGGGCCATACCGCGAGTGGACGTATTCTCCCACACCATGCAGGGACGGGAGTTCATCCCATTCGAGTGGCTTTCTGAGGTATTGTTCGCTGCCGCGGATACCGCCGCCGGCCTGGCTGGCGTCGCAATACTCACAGGATTCCTTTTCGCCGCCGGGGTGGGCCTGGTCTACCAGGCGATACGTCGGTTCGGGATCCCCGCGCCGGTGGCGTTTGGATTCGGTGTCCTGGCCTTCCTTCTGCAGGCCGTCCACCTGCACCCGCGGCCGCACATGTTCACGACGGCGCTCGTAGCCCTGTTCAGCTTGATCCTGCTGGAGGTCCGACGGGGCGGTTCGAGGAAGTTGCTCCTCGCTCTTCCTGTCCTGATGGTCGCGTGGGTGAATCTGCACGGGGGCTTTCTGGTCGGCTTCATACTCCTCGGGATCTTCGCGACGGATGCACTGGTGCGATGGATGCGCACACGGACGTCGAGCGACGCCCGTGAACTGGCCTTCTGGCTGTTCGGGACTCTGGGGCTCTGTCTCCTGTCGTCGCTTCTCAACCCGGCCGGCTGGGCGCTGTGGCCGCACACGACTGGCTACCTGGGAGAGACCTACCTGGTCGACTTCACGCAGGAGTACAAGTCCCCGGACTTCCACGACACGCTCATCAAGTCATTCCTGGCGACTCTGACGCTGGGAACGATCGTCCTCGCGCTGCTCCGCTCGCGTGTCGACTCCCTCGGGCTCTTCCTGTGGGTTCTGTTCGCCGCGTTTGCGCTGCATTCCGCGCGCAACATCCCGCTCTTTGGCGTTGTATGTGTTCCCTGGCTCGCCGTCTGGACATCCGACCTTCTGAAGAGCGGCGGTGAGTCGGACTCGATCAGCGCCAGGTTCTGGACCTGGTCAAAGGCGATCCAGCGGGTCGAGTCCACTCTCCCGGGATGGCCGTTCGTCCTCGTTGGGCTCGTGCTGCTTACCGGTGCCGCCCTGAGAGAAGCGGAGAGCGGAACGTATGCCTTCGCGGAGGACGTATTTCCCGTAGCGGCGGTCGAGCACCTGCAGGAAACCGGCTTCGTTCCGCCGGGGCCGGTATATAACGAGTTCATCTGGGGTGGCTACCTTCTGTACGCCTGGGAGGAGGTTCCAGTCTTCATCGATGGCCAGACGGACTTCTATGGCGAAGAGCTGACACGGGAATACCGCGACATCAGGTTCATCCAGCCCGGTTGGCGCGAGTCGCTCGCGAGGCGAGGCGTGGAGTGGGTTCTCGTGCCACCCGACTCGCCTCTGGCGGCCGCCCTGGCCCTGCTCGAGGATTGGGAGCTTTCCTATAGCGATGAGACCGCTGCCGTTTACGTATCCGTAGAGCCTGGCAGCCTGTGACGCGCCTGCCGGCCGGGATCATTGGTGCCTGCCTTGCCACGGCTCCGCTCCTGCCGCTGCCCGCGCAGGAGGTCTCAGAGTCGAATCTCCCGACCATCGCTCGCGTCCATTACGAGGGCGGCGGTGACTGGTACGCGAATCCGTCCAGCCTCCCGAACCTCCTGAGCGAGATCTCTCAGCGATCCACCATCCGGGTCGCCGACAGGCCTGTCGAGGTCCGACTGACGGACCCGGACCTGCCGGACTACCCGTACCTCTACCTGACCGGACACGGAAATGTCAGCCTCTCGGACCGGGAAGTCGAGGCGCTTCGAAGGCACCTGCGAGCCGGTGGATTCCTGCATGCCGACGACAACTATGGCCTGGACAGCTCGTTTCGGCGTGAAATCGCCCGGGTGTTCCCGGACGAAGTGCTCACGGACGTGCCGCTCGACCACCCCGTCTACACCATACGGTACGCTTTCCCTGACGGACTGCCCAAGATCCACGAGCATGATGGACTTCCCGCGCAGGGCCTCGGAATCTTCCTGGAGGGCCGACTCACGGTGTTCTACAGCTACCAGAGCGACCTGGGAGACGGGTGGGAGGACGCGACCGTGCACCGCGATCCGCCGGAAGTTCGGGAGCAGGCGATCCGCATGGGGGTCAACCTGTTTCTCTACGCCCTGTCCGCCGGACCACCGCGCTGATCCTACTCGCGCACGCGGGCCAGGCGCAGGGCGTTGGCCGTGACGACCAGAGACGCTCCCATGTCACCGACCAGCACGGCGACGATCAGCGAGACCCACCCCAACGGCACGCCGACCGCCAGGACGATCTTGACCGCCAGGGCCGCCACTATGTTCTCCCGAATCACTCGCTTGCTCCGCCTCGCCAGCAGGTACAGGTAGGGCAGCCGCGCCAGGTCGTCTCCCATGACGGCGATATCGGCCGTTTCCAATGCCGCATCGGACGCAGCCGCGCCCATGGCGATCCCAACCGAAGCCGCGGCGAGCGCGGGGGCATCGTTCACACCATCGCCCACCATGGCCACGTGACCCGTCTCCGCTTCGAGACGCTCGATCGCCTCAACCTTGGCCGCCGGCTCCAGGCGAGCCCACACGTCATCCGCCCCCGCTTCCCGGCCGGCCTCCTCGGCCGCCTGCTTCAGATCGCCGCTGAGAACAACCACTCTCTCGATGCCAAGTTCACGCAACTCGGAGATGACGTGAGGAACGGCCGGGCGAAGGGGATCCGTGAGGGCCAGCACCGCGATCACCGTCCGCGGGCCGTCATCCGGAGCTCGCAGTACGACCACGGGTGTCTTCCCCTCGGCGGCCAGGGCCGCCAGCTGCCCGACCGGATCGGAGACCCCCGGTAGCCCTGGTCTACCTACGATGTGCACCACACCGTCGACGCGCGCCTGCGCACCCCGTCCGGGAAACGACTCGAACTCCGTGACTACGAGGTCAGCGCCGGCCCCATCCGCGGCCCGCACGATGGCCCGACCGATCGGGTGCTCGGAGTGCGCCTCCACTGCAGCCGCGATGGCCAGAACCTGCCGCCGATCCAGGTCGCCCATGGGGACGACATCGGTGACCTCGGCCCGCCCGTGAGTCAGCGTCCCCGTCTTGTCGAACGCCATGACGCGAACGTCGGCCATTCGTTCGAGGCTTGCCCCACCCTTGATGAGTACCCCCTGCCGGGCCGCACTGGTGATGGCACTCACCACCGACACCGGAGTCGAAATGACAAGAGCACAGGGACAGGCGATCACGAGCAGGGTCAGCCCCCGCAGCAGCCAGGTCGAGAAGGGCTGACCGAAGAGGACCACGGGAACTACCACGACCAGTACGGCCCCGAGGGTCACGGCAGGCGTGTAGTAGCGCG
>JBATJK010000167.1:0-8855 GCA_049668445.1 Gemmatimonadota bacterium | reverse complement strand
CGCTGTCGCTCACGTTCGACGGGGTCGAGTTCGATGTCTCCAGGCACCCCTTCGGTCTTCCGGGGGTGTGGATCACTCGTCTCCACCCGTTCCAGCGTCGCTTCAACGAAATGAGCCTGCTTCCGGTGCGACCCTCGTGGGATCCGGATGGCGGGCGCCTCGTGACATCCGACGGACTGCAGCTGCTCGTGTGGACCCCGGGCGAGGCCGACGCTTCGCCGATTCCAGGGACGGATGACGCCAGCTGGCCCGCGTGGAGCCCGGATGGGACGTCGATCGCCTTCACGCGGCTCGAGCGGGGTCCCGAACTTCGCACGACCTGCCAGCACCTCTCCTTCGGGCCGACCGGTACGATCGTGGTTTGCGTCGAGGAGCGGACGCAGTGGCCGATCGGCCGAGTCGCGGTACTCGTGATACCGGCAACCGGCGGCGAACCGCGCGAACTCGTGGAAGGAACCGACCCGACCTGGTCGCCGGACGGTGAGTGGGTCTACGTGGCGCGTCCGGACGGCATCTGGCGTGCCGCGGCCGGTGGCGGAGTCCTGGGCCGGGTCGAGGGCACGGAGGGTGGAACGGAGCCCGCCGTGTCGCCGGACGGAACCGAACTCGCTTTCACCAAACGAGGAGCTGACGGAAAGGGGGACATATGGGTCGTCCCGCTTCCCTGATCCTCGGCCTCGCGGCCGTTGTCGCGACCATCTCCTGGACGGCGTGCGGCGAACCGATCTCGATCCTGGGGGACACCCCCGGCCTCATGCGGATCGTGGCGGGCGCACCGAACGAGCCCGGCCGGGCCGTCGGTGCTTCGGCGACGGAGACGCTACTCCGCTTCCCCTCCGGCCTGGACATGGACCTCGATGGCGTGCTGTACCTGACGGACCGGGGTAACCGACGAATCCTGGCGGTGACTTCCTCCGGTGCGGTGCGCGTCGTGGTGGACATAGTGAACTGTTCGGTTGCCTGCTTGCTCGAGCCAGTGGCCCTGGCCGTGGACGGAACCGGTGGACTGATCGTGGCCGACGACCTGGGGCAACGGGTGTGGCGTTTCGACGCGGATACAGGGGCGCGGACCCTGCTCGCGGGCACCGGAGAGTCGGAGACGACGCCCGACGGCGAAGTCGCGGCGGAGTCGCCGATCCGCAGTCCCCGTGGCGTGGCCGTCGATGAGAATGGTCGCGTGTACTTCGCCGAGGCACGGTCAAACCGCATCCGGACGATTCTGGCGGACGGGACGCTGGCAACCGTGGCAGGGACGGGTGAAGCGGGAGATGGCGGTGACGGTGGGCCGGCTACGGACGCGCTGATCGACTTCCCGGCCGGAATAGACATCGCGAACGGCGTGCTGTACATCGCGGACGCCGGTAACCACCGGGTTCGTGCCGTCGACCTCGTGACCGGGATCATCACGACGGTGGCCGGGACCGGCACAGCCGGGTTTTCTGGGGATGGCGGGAATCCGCTGTCCGCGGCTCTCGCCGATCCGCGCGACGTCGCGGCCACGGACGACGGACGCAGCCTGTACATCGCGGACCGCTCCAACAACCGCATCCGGATCGTGAGCCTGTTCTCACCCCTGATCAACACCTTCGCCGGCAGCGGAGACACCGACTTCGCCGGGAACCTGATCGACGCGGGCGTGGCGGGCCTGTGGTCGCCGATCGGGGTGGCCACGTCGCCCTTCGGCCTGGTCATGATCTCCGACACGGAGCACCACATCGTGTGGAGGACTCCGACGGGGTTCTGAGGGTGGGCCGGGTGGTTCGGCGAGCTGTGCGGCTCGTCGTAGGTGCGGTCCGCAGTGCGTCTCTTGAAGCCCGGCAGTGCTTCCGGTCGCAGTCTTCAGCTTCCGGTCGCAGCCCCGCGAACTGTCACAAGGACTCTTGACGGATTCAGGGGTGCGGTTGTGCGCGAGTCCGGGATCCGGTCTCCAAGCGGCCTCTGAGCCCCTTGACTCGCCTCCTCTCGTACGTCCTCTCCCGCCGCCGGATCGTCTGACCTCCTGACCCTCGTTCGTGCCCTGCAACTCAACCTCAAAGCCCGAAAAGTGGGGGTGTATATTGAGGATGTAGTTCGGTGTTTGTTCGGTATCCTCGATACGGGAGTTCTCGATGGTCTGCTTCGCTACCCAGGTCCCCGTTACCTACCACGTTCGTGAGACGGCGAGTGTGTACGCTGCTTTGCCCGCTCCGAAATCGGAGCCGCTGTCTGAAACAGACCGGCTCGAGGCGCTGGAAGAAGAGATCGTGTTCCTGGCGGCGCACATTCACGCTGCCGACCATCGATTCCTCACCCTGGTGGCCGAGTACGACCGTCTGCGTGGCTGGGAAGTAGCAGGGCACCGGTCGTGTGCTCACTGGCTGGCCTTCCGTACCGGGTACAGTCTCGGTGCGGCTCGCGAGAGAGTCCGTGCGGCCCGCGCCCTGGCCGACCTGCCGGTGACCAGCGCCGCCATGAGCCGGGGCGAGCTGTCGTTCTGCGCCGTCCGGGCCCTGACCCGGGTCGCGACTCCGGAGAACGAGTCAGATCTCCTCGACCTCGCTCGCGGAGCGACCACCGCGCAGCTCGAGCGCATGGTGCGCGGCTTCAAGCTCGGCAGCCGGCAGGACGAGGCGAACCGTGAGAAGGAGCGCTTCGAGAGCCGGACCTTCTCGGTGTTTCCCGACGAGGAAGGCATGTACGAGGTGAAGGGACGCCTCACCCCCGAGGTCGGAGCCCTGCTGATGCGAGCGGTCGAGGCGGCGTCGGATGCTCTCTACCGTGAGAAGGGACCCAAAAGCGTTTCATATGAAACGTCTTTTGAAGATGCGGCGCACCGACGGGCCGATGCCCTGGGGCTGGTAGCCGAGCGAGCCATGGCGGCCGGTTTCGAAGAGAACGCTCCCGTCAGCGGCACGAAGGCCGAGCGCTACCAGGTGCTCCTGCATGTGGATGCAGAGACGCTGAAGTCCGCCGGCAGAGGCCTCGGCCAGTCCGAGCTGGAGGACGGCACACGCGTTTCATATGAAACGTCTCGCAGGCTGTCGTGTGATGCCTCGGTGGTACGCATAGGTCACGCTTCGGACCGGTCCGTGCTGGATGTAGGCCGGAAGACCCGCACCATTCCGCCCTCCGTGCGCCGGGCGCTCGAGGTACGCGATCGGGGCTGCCGCTTCCCGGGCTGCGGCCTCCGGTTCACGGACGCGCATCACATCAAGCACTGGGCCGACGGAGGCGAGACCGCCATGTCGAACCTGCTGCTCCTGTGCAGTCACCATCACCGGCTGCTGCACGAGGAGGGCTGGAAGGTCGAGTGGTGGGGCAAGGACCGGCAGGCGGCGTTCATCGACCCGAAGGGCCAGACACACATGGGCCGCCCGCGCCAGGCGCCCGAGCTGCCGCCCGACCCCGTGGCAGCCCTCATCGAGGACACACGCCGCCGTGGAGCCGATCCCGACTTCTGTACCGCCGGCGCCCGCTGGAAGCGCGAAGCCGATATCCCCGACGATGTCTACTTCCGGGCCATGGAGGCGATCGGGTGATGCCCGGTGAAGTCTCGAGCGATGCAGGTGGATGATTCTCGCCAACCTTGTGCCCTTCCACGCATCGAATAGCTTGAAACGCTCGCAGGTCGGAGCGCGGCCAAGGCGCGCGCCCGGGAGACGAACCAACGAGTTCTGGATGTGATTTGAGCGACGAGAGCAAGGCGGGGGGCTACCTCCGCGCGGACGGATACAACGCCGGATTGGCCGAGGAGCTGTACGAGCGCTCCCTTCGAGAGAGGGGCATCGTGCCGCCCTCACTGGCCGACCTGGTCGAGGGAGCGGGCATCGCTGCCCCGGCTGTCGTTCCGTCGCCGGCAGCCGCCGTTCCTTTGCCGACGCCCAGCACTCAGGCGGCCCCCGAGCAGCTCCGGACCGCCGCTGCTGCCGGCTCGCTCGTCGAGGCCCTCCGCACGCAGGGTCACCTCAACGTCCAGATTGATCCGCTCGGCACTCCGCGCACCGGACATCCTTCGATCGAGGTTGAGTATCATGGCATCACGTGGGCGGATCTGGAGACGATCCCCGCGTCGGCGGTCGGCCTCGAGTCCCTGGGCGAGACGGCACGCGACGCGGTAGAGCGCCTGCGCGAAATCTACGCGGGGCGCATCGGCTACGAGCTGGACCACATGGAGGACGCGGCCAAGTGGAACTGGCTGGTGAACTACATCGAGTCCGGTCAGCACATGAACCCGGTGGACGAGGGCGGGAAGGTCCACCTGCTGCGCATCCTGACCGAAGTAGAAGGCTTCGAGAGTTTCCTGCAGCGCTCGTACCTGGGTCAGAAGCGGTTCTCGATCGAGGGCCTCGACATGATGATCCCCATGATCCGCCGCGTCATCCGGCGCACGGCGCTGGGGGGCACGAAGAAGTACTTCATCGGCATGGCGCATCGCGGCCGGCTGAACGTGCTCGCCCACATCATCGGGTTCTCTTACGAAGCCATGCTGGCCGAGTTCGAAGGCCAGACGTCGAAGGGGATGCAGGGCCGGGTCGCAGAAGCCGGGTCTGGAGACGTGAAATACCACGTCGGCGCCCGGGAGCTGGTGCGCTCGCAAGTCGGAGAGCTGGAGATCTCGCTGGCCCCCAACCCGAGCCACCTGGAGCACGTAAATCCGGTGGTGCAGGGCATGGCCAGGGCCGAGCGCGAGCTGATGGCCAGGGAGAGCGGCCTCCTGATGTCGGAGGAAGACGAGAGCGCCCTCGATGCCTACGGAACCTCGGTGCTGCCGATCCTGGTTCACGGCGACTCCGCCTTCATGGGGCAGGGGATCGTACCCGAAACGCTGAACCTGTCGCGGCTTCCCGGCTACGAGAACGGTGGCACGATCCACATCGTGGCCAACAACCAGCTCGGGTTCACGACGAACCCGCGCGATTGCCGGTCCAGCCGCTACGCCAGCGACATCGCGCTCGCGTTCCGGATGCCGATCGTGCACGTGAACGCGGACGATCCCGAAGCCTGCCTTTCGGCCATCCAGCTGGCGATCGACTTCCACCTCGAGTTTTCCGAGGACGTGGTGGTCGACCTGGTCGGCTATCGCCGGTACGGCCACAACGAGGGTGACGAGCCGGCCTATACACAGCCGGTCATGTACGAGAAGATCCGGAAGCACCCCACGGTCCGAGCCCTGTGGGTGGATCAACTGGTCGAAGAGGGCGTGATCGAGCGTTCGGAAGCGGACGAGATGGCCGCCGCGATCAACGATAAACTCAGCGAGGCCCGGCAGGCGGTCTCGGGGGATGACGACGACTCGGACGACGACCCGGATATCGGGGCCCCGACCGCCGGATCCACGCTCGGGATCGGCATGGAAGTCACGCGGGAACGACCGCGCGGCTACGATACGCTCACCGAGGAATCGAACTGGCGAGAGGTGTCGACGGCGATCGACCACGAGCGAGCCGTGGTGCTCAACGAAGCGATTCACGCCTGGCCGGACGACTTCAAGCCCAACCCCAAGCTGGCCCGACAGTTGGAGCGACGTCGCGAATCCCTCGAGGACGGCATCGACTGGGCTCATGCCGAGGCCCTCGCTTTCGCGGGACTCCTTACCGACGGGACTCCGGTTCGGCTTAGTGGAGAAGACTCGGAGCGCGGTACGTTCAGCCAGCGACATGCGGTGCTGCACGATTCGAAGACCGGCCGCGAGTGGACGCCACTCAAGCACCTCGGCGAAGGACAGGCCCAGTTCCAGGTGTGGAACAGCTCTCTCTCGGAAGCCGCCGTCCTGGGCTTCGAGTACGGCTACGCGTCGACAGCCACCGATTCTCTGGTGCTGTGGGAGGCCCAGTTCGGCGACTTCGCGAACGTGGCGCAGGCGATCATCGACCAGTTCATCGTCGCCGGTCGATCGAAATGGGGACAGGAATCGCGGCTGGTCCTGCTGCTTCCGCACGGTTACGAGGGACAGGGTCCTGAGCACTCGAGCGCGCGATTGGAGCGTTTCCTGGAACTCGCCGCCCAGGACAACATCCGGGTGGCGAACTGCACGACTCCTGCCCAGTACTTCCATCTGCTAAGACTCCAGGCGTTGCGACCTGCAAGGCGCCCCCTGGTAGTGATGACACCGAAGAGCCTGCTGAGGCATCCACGGGCACGGTCGGGGATCAGCGATTTGGCCAGCGGATTCGAGCCCTTGCTCCCGGCTACCGGCGCCGGCAGGAGCCCCTCGGCGGTGCGCCGGCTGCTCCTGTGCTCGGGTAAGATCTACTACGATCTCATGGGCGCGGACGGGTGGGAATCAGCTTCGACGGTCGACCTGGCCCGGGTGGAGATGCTGTATCCGTTCCCGGGCGAGGAGCTGGCGGGGCTCATCGGAAGGTACCCTGCGCTCGAAGAGATCGTTTGGGTCCAGGAAGAGCCGGAGAACATGGGCGCGTGGCGGACGAGCGCGCCCCAGCTGCGAGACCTGGCGGGTGAGGGCATCAAGGTCAGGTTCATTGGACGTCCCGCCTCGGCGAGTCCTGCGGAAGGCTACGCAGCCGCCCACGCGGCGCAGCAGGCTCGCATCGTGGAAGAGGCCTTGGCCGGAGCCTAGCGGGTCAGTTCACTCCGATCTCCAATCCGAACAACGACTGGGGCTGCCGTAGACGTGCGTGGCCTCGAAGTCATCCTCTTCTTCGCGCCCCACGGAACGCTGTTCTTGAGGTGCACCTGGCGAAGCGTGTCGTTGACGACTCGTTGAACGCCGACGACGAGCGTACGCAGTGATCCCACTTTCGTACCGGTTTGACCATAGTCATTGACCATGATTACATTCATGCACATGGAAGAGATCGCTATCTCGAAGTTCAAGGCCACGTGCCTGGCCGTGATGGAAAGGGTCAGGAAAACGCGTCAGCCAGTGCTCGTCACTCGGTTCGGAGAACCGGTGGCCGAGATCGTGCCTCCGTCTCCTCCTCCGCGCCCGAAGGGTTGGCTCGGGTGTATGGTCGACACAGCCGAGATCGTTGGCGACGTGGTGTCGCCGGCTGGGGATGCCGAGGACTGGGAGACGTTGCTCCCGTGAGACTCTTGCTCGACACCCATATCTGGCTGTGGAGTCTGCTGGATCCGGAACGGCTCACGAAGCGGGTCGCCCGGGAGATGGAGCGGGAGGATGCCGAGCTCTGGCTATCGCCGATCAGCGTGTGGGAACTTCTGGTCCTGGTGGACAAGGGCCGGGTGCGCCTGACTTCGCCGCCCCACGAATGGGTGACCACCGCCCTCCAACGAATCCCGTTCCATGAGGCCGCGGTGACGCACGAGGTGGCTCTCGAGACGCGCAATGTGCGCCTGACTCACCGCGACCCGGCAGATCGCTTTCTGGTCGCCACGGCCCGCGTGTTCGGCCTGAAGCTCGTGACCGCGGACGAACGCCTGATCGATCTGAAGACTGTTCCGACGCTCGCGAATCGGTAAGACCCCCCTGTCGTTTCGACCGTCAGTCATGGTGTTGTGTGACTCTCATATTCGCCAGACCCGATCCCCAGGCCCTCGAGCGAGTGCATCAAGTCGGCGGCCTTCATGTCCAGTGGCTGGACCTGCTCCGGGTCCAGGTAGGCGACATACCCCGACCACGGATTGGGGGCGCCGGGAACGAAGACGGCCACCCGACCGGAGGGCATTCGCTCGACCTCGAGCGCAGGCCGTACTCCTCCTCTTTCCGGAACCAGGACCGGCTTGAACTGCGCGGCGTTGTCCTGGCTGCTGAGAGCCTGGTCGGCGATGCCCTTGATGACCCCGTAGCCGGGAACGGCAGAGAGCAGGCGCGACTCGATTCTGTGGACGAGGCCCTTCGCGATCGCCGATCGCGCGATGAGTCCCGCTGCGAAACAGACCGCCAGGAGGAGTGCCACTGCGATAATCTGCGCCAGGCCGAACCCGAGAATCGTATCTGTCGGAAGAATGTCGGCCATCGGCTCGGCGACGATCCTCAGGAAGCCTACGACTTTGCTGATGACCAACACGGCAATCGCGATCGGAATCAGGAACAGAACGCCGCCGATCGCGATGTTCTTGAATGTGTCGACTAGACCCTTCATGGGGTCCCCCTTTGAGTGCTTGTCTCAGGACGAAGAAAGGGCGAGGAAGACCTTCCCCCGCCCAGTTCTCCAGCGCGCTCTGTTGTGCGTCCCCTTAAAAGGCCCCGGCCCCGAACTCCAGCACGTAGGTCAGTTTGTCGATGTTCGCGAAGCCGTAGTTCTTGATGCCGAACCGGAACCCCCAGAACGGGGTGGCCCAGGAGAGCCACTTGATGGCCTCCACGTTCGCCCGGAACTTGAAGCCCGTCTCGAGGACGAAGTCCGCCTGCGTCTCCCACACGCTCGGGTCCGCGGTTGTCCGCGACGCGTCCCACTCCACGCCGGCCCCGAAGTAGGTATCGAACCAGCGAGAGGCGGAGCTCGTATACATGAGCTGCCACCCGAAGTCGCGCAGGCCGTCGTCCTTGAGGTACATGCGGTGCATGATGAAGCCGCCGCTCAGGCCGAGCTCGAAGTTCCTCACGATGAAGAACGGAAACACCCATGAGAAGCCGAGGGCCCCGTCGTACAGGAGCGAAAAGGCCAGGGAGTTCTTGAGCGTGCCCTCCTGGTTCCAGTCCAGGAATCCCTTCAGGTCGCTCTTCTCGGTCTCCTCCGGCCAGTCGACCACTTCCTTCGACTTCATGAACCGGTACAGGTGGTCGTCGTACGCCCCGAGTTCTGCCGGCGGGAGGACGCGAAGTTCGTACACCGCGTTCTCGGTCTCCCAGTTCTCGGCCCCTCGCTTACGAGCGAGCTGCGCGCGATTGGGGCTGTCCTCCGGAAGCGGCGGAAAGATCCGGTACTCCGGGTACCGGACCTTGGTCATCC
>JBATJK010000166.1:0-2624 GCA_049668445.1 Gemmatimonadota bacterium | reverse complement strand
CGGGGCGTGGCCTGGAACATGATCCACTCGTCGTCCGTGCTCCAGTACGCCTCTGCGTTCTGCCCGCCGAACGTGATCTGCTTGAGAGAGGCAAAATGGCTCTCTTCGTCCAGGACCAGGTGATCCGCCGGCTCGGAGGCCGTCTTGAAGGGGGCCTCCGCGACGATACTCAACTCGCCGGAGCCTTCGTGCTCGGCCTCCGCGGTGTCGCCGCGGTACGCCTGCCCGCCGCACGCCGCCACGGCCATGAGTCCGGCGATCCAGCCATATCGAGCTCGCTTCATGAACCCAGCTCTTCCCCTATGATCCACGTGATGTCCTCCACGATGTCGTCCCACGCCACCTCGTCCGACTTGGTGACCGTGATGAAATTGTCCACGATGAGGAGCGCCCGTACGCCGTCCACCTCGAACAGGCGGGTCGCCAATTCGTCGTCGCCTGCCTCGTCGGCGCCGAAGTACGAACGGCTGCGCGTGCCGAGCGAAGCTCCGCTCACCACGAATTTCGCCGCGTTCGGATTCGGCGTACCCTGCACTGAGATGTCGGCTTGGGACATCGAACCTGCTCCTCGTGTGTTCCCGTCCTCGGAAAACGGGGCGGGAATGTATCGCCCCATTGGTGGCGCGTCATCTTTCGGGTCCGAGGGCGGCGGAGATCAGGCCGGCGCGCCGCCGATCGCCTCGTCCAGCATACGGGTGGCCGCACGCATCAGGTCCCGGCCCAGGGACAACGGTGGCGAGAGCGAGATGACGTTGCCGGCCGGTCCTCCGGCCAGGATGATCCACCCGCCGCGCAGTGCCTCGATGATCACCCTTCCGGCCAGTTCCGGGTCCGGCGCGCGGGTCGAGCGATCGGCGACGAGGTCGATACCGATCATCAGGCCGCGCCCCCGCACCTCGCCGACAGCCCGGTGGATGGCGAGCGTTTCGCGCAGTTCACCCATCCAGCGCTCGCCTTCCGAAGCCGACCGCTCAACGAGGTCGCGTCGCTTGATCTCGCCCAGGGACGCGAGCCCTGCCGCGCAGGCCAGCGGGTTCCCCAGGAACGTGGAGGTGTGAATCGCCTCGCCGGCCGATGGTGGCCACGAGTCCATGACGTCCTTCGAGCCGATGCAGGCGGCGATCGGCAGCGTGCCCGAGAGCGCTTTTCCGACGCACAGCAGATCCGGAACCACGCCCTCGTCCTCGCAGGCGAACCAGCTTCCGGCCCGTCCGAGGCCGGTGTAGATCTCGTCCACGATCAGCAGGAGGCCGCGCTCGCGGCACAGGTCGGCCAGGCCCCGGAGGAAGCCAGGCGAGGGGACGATGTCTCCGCCCCTCCCCTGAATCGGTTCCACGATCACCGCACCGGCGGTGGCCCCATCGTCGGAGTCGAGAAGGTTCCGCACGTGGGCCAGCGCCGAACCGCCGGGATCATTCACGTCGAGATCGGGTGCCGGTCGGTAGGGGTCCGGGTACGGGGCCCGCAGGACGTGCGGATTCAGCTGGTCGGCGAACGGGGCCCTGAACAGGTCGCGGTCCGTGACCGAAAGCGCGCCATACGTGAGTCCGTGATACGCGCCAGCGAACGCGACCACCCCGGGCTTTCCGGTGGCCAGGCGAGCCGTCTTCAGCGCCACTTCCACCGCCTCCGCACCGGAGCACGTCAGTACGATCCGCGGATCGGGAATCGGAGACACCGCCGCCAGCGCCTCCAGCAACTTCACCTTCAGAGCCGGCGGGTGGACGTCACCCATCCCGTGCGGCAGGCGACCGATCTGCCGGCGAAGGGCCTGCATCACGCGCCGGTTCCGGTGTCCCGCAACGGCCACTCCGAATCCACCCGACAGATCAACGTAGCGGTTTCCGTCCGCGTCCCACACGTTGCTCCCCCGAGACTTCTCCCAGAAGATGGGAAAGTCGTCGGCGAGGTAGGTGACGTTGCGGGACTCGACCTCGGCGAGGCGCTCCGCGAGGCGGCGCGACCGGGGACCGGGCGGCGGGACCTTGATGAAGGGCGGCTGATTCCAGTCGGTGGGCTCGCTCATGACCCGCCAAGGCTAGCCGCGGGCACGGGACGCGTCAACGAATGGCGTGCGTGGAACGAACGCGAACAGGGATGACAGACGACATGAAGCTGAAGGGCAAGGTGGCGATGATCTCGGGCGGTTCCATGGGGCTGGGTGCCGATCTGGCAAGGCGGTTCGTGGAGGAAGGCGCGGACGTGTCGCTGTGCGCCCGGCGACCCGAGGGCGCGGCGGACCTGGCGGCCGAGCTTCGAGCCGCGGGAGGACGGTGCCTGGTGATCGGGTGTGACGTGACGAAAGAGTCGCACGTCGAGGCATGGGTCGCCTCCACCATGGCGGAGTTCGGACGCGTGGATGTGCTGGTGAACAACGCATCAATCCTGGGATCGCGTGTCCCCATCAGCGAGTACCCGGCAGACGAGTGGCGCACGGTGATCGACGTGAACCTGAACGGCGCCTTCCTGGTCGCCAAGGCTTGCATCGAGCCGCTTTCGGCGACCAGCGGATCGATGATTCACATCTCGTCGGGCGTCGGAGATCACGGCCGACCGCTTTGGGGCGCCTACTGTCCGTCGAAGAACGGTCTCGAGGCTCTGTCCGAGATGCTGGCCGGAGAACT
>JBATJK010000165.1:0-7653 GCA_049668445.1 Gemmatimonadota bacterium | reverse complement strand
CCTCGGTGGGGGTATCGAGCAGGCCGATCAGAGACAGCAAGGTCGACTTGCCGCACCCGGAGGGGCCCATCACCTCGGCGAATTCGCCGTCACGGATCTCCAGGTGAATGTCCGCCAGGGCATGCGTCTCCATCTCATCCGTGAGGAAGACCTTCTTGACTCCCTCCATCCGGATCAACGCTGTGCCGTTCTCCATGTGCAACCCTCTGCTGCTGTGACGCGCCCGGCGTCGAGTTTACCTGATGCGGACCCGGTCCACGTCGTCGTACCGGGACATGTCCGACAGGATAATGATGTCGCCCTCCTGGAGCCCTTCGACCACCTCGATCTGGTTCACCGAGCTGCGACCCAGTTGTACGGTCACCCGCTCGGCGGCGCTTCCCCCGTCGATCACCCGAAACAGGCTCACCGTGCTGTGGCTCTGCCCGTAGGCGGGCCGGCCGACGTGAAGAACGTCGGTAAGCCGCTCGAGCTCGACCGTGCCGTCGATGTTGAGATCCGGCCTGGCGCCTGCCGGCAGGTCTCCCTCCAGCGTCACTTCAACGAGAACGGACCCGCCTTGCACGTTCGGGTCGACGCGCCGCACCCGCCCCGGGATCGTGTCGGTCCGGGTGTCCACGAAGGCCAACTGGCCCACCTGGACATCGCGCGCCTGCGTCTGTGGAATCCTCAACTCCGCCTTGAGCCTTTCGGGCCGTGCGACGCGGGCCAGCGTCGTACCCGACTGTACCCACTGTCCGACCTCGAGATCGAAGTCCTGCAGCACGCCCTCGGCTCCGGCCTTGACCTTCATATTGGCCGCGCGTTCCTGGTAGTAGCGGTGGATGTTCTCCAACCGAGCCACCTGCTCCCGCTGCACCGCCAGCCGCTCGCCTATCGTCGCATTCATGAGATCCAGCTGAGCCTGCTGGGTGCGAAGAAGTTCCGCGAGAGCATCCGCATTGTCCCGGGCGGTCTGGTGCTCGTTGTCCGATACCCACTCGTTGTCGACCATGCTGGCGTAGGCCTCGGCCTGGCGCTGGGCCTCCTGGAAACGGGCCCGGGCGTCCGCCACCGCTGCTTCCTGCGCAAACACTGCCGATCCGAGCGTTTGCCGGAGGGATACGAGCGTGGCCCGGGCCGCCGTCCACTGCTGTTCGGCCTCGAGCACCTGGAGTTCGACATCGGGGTTGGACAGCACCACGAGGATGTCCTCCGCTTCGACCGCCTGTCCGGGCTCGAAGTGCACCGACTCGACCCGACCTGCCGTCACTGCGGCGACGAACTGCACTCTCTCGGGAACCAGCGTGCCGGAGCCCCGGACCTCGCGGACCATCTCGCCCCGCTCGACGGTTCCCTGCACGATCACGTTTCGGTCCGCCGTCGGAGCCGCGGGCTCGAGCTGCGAAAAAAGGAAGGTCACAACCAGGAGGGCGGCCGCGCCGAGCCCGATGTAGATGTTGCGCTTCCTCTTGCCTTTGGGTGCGCGCTTGATGTCCATGCGGGACACCCCGGACTCGGGTCCGGATCCTCGATCGTCTGCGGACCCACGACCCTTGTCTCCGCGGTCCTTCTTGAGAGACAGGCGACGACGCTCGTTCCCCTCGATGACGCTCGGCCGGATGCGCTCGCGCGTGGTGCCACTCGGCGTTGCTTCCGCCCTACCCTTTGGCTCTTCCATCTCGGTCTCTCGGTGCTGAATTGCCAGACGTCTCACCGCCACCGCCACGGCGGTAGGAAACCCCGGCTTCGATCCCGTCCGTTCGACAGGTCGCGAAAGGAAGACACATTGCCCCTCCTCCGTACCGGGACCCTGCAATACGTGCCGATACGGCAAGGCGTTTCAACGGCAACGCTTGTGCCAGTTCGAACAAGTGAGGCAAGCGCTTGTGAACGTGTGCGATAGACCACCTCACCCTGTCCATCGTAACGAGGCCACGTGTCCGGGTTTGGAACTATGTGTACCGAAACCGAACACCCGGGTTCCGTTCGCGGCGGGGCTGGGGAGGGACGTCGGCGAAAAGCCAGACGCAGAACGGCGGCCTTCAGTTGGGAAGACCGCCGTCCGTACTGTCGCCGCTCGGGCCTCGGGACCCTTAAATCAGGACGCTAGATGACGTCCTCGGGGAAGTTCTCGAGAACGTCCTTCACCTTGTTGAGCCAGAAGGCGGCGATGGCCCCATCCACGACCCGGTGGTCGTAGCTCAGGGCGAAGTATGACATGTGCCGAATCCCGACGACATCGTTGCCCATGGTGTCCTGAACGACCACGGGGCGCTTCTCGATTACGCCGGTTCCGAGAATCGCCACCTGCGGCTGGTTGATGATCGGCATCCCGAACTGATTCCCGAAGACACCGACGTTGGTGATGGTGAAGGTACCGCCCTCGATGTCGGCGAAGTCGAGCGTCTTGGTGCGGGCCTTCTCCGCCAGATCGTTGGCGCCAGTGGTCAGACCCATGAGGCTGAGCTGATCAGCGTTCTTCAAGACCGGGACGATCAGCTCCTTGCCGTCCGCCACGGCGACCGCGATTCCGAGGTTGATGTCCCGGTGATACACGACCCGGGTACCGTCCACGGACGCGTTCAGAATCGGATAGTCGCGCAGTGCCTCGACGACGGCCTTCATGATGAAGGGACCGTAGGTCAGTTTGACTCCCTGCGCCTCGAACTTCGGCTTCAGCTTCCTGCGCAGGCGCACCACGTGCTCGAAGTCGATCTCGTTGACCGAGGTCACGTGCGCCGAGATCCGCTTCGACAGGAGCATGTGCTCCATCGTGCGAAGCCGGACCCGGCTCATCTCCTCGACCGTGTCTCCCTCACGTATCGGCACCGAGGGAATGCGGATGTCGAGCGTGGCCCCGTGAATCGGCACCTGCATCATGCCTGGCTGCCCGGGCGCGGCTGGCGCAGGGGCTTGAGTTGGAGTGGCCGGAGCGGTGGCCGCCGGGGTCGCGGCTGGTGCTGCTCCGCGCGTCTCGATGTACGCCAGGATATCGTCGCGTGTGACGCGGCCGGCGATACCCGTTCCCGCCACGTCGGCAAGATTGACGTGGTGCTCGGCGGCGATCTTCCGGACCAGAGGCGTCGACTTGCCCTGGATGCGGTCCTCGCGCGACTCGGGGCCCTCCGTCGAGGCGGCGGGAGCGGGGGCCGGGGTCGCGGTGGGCTCGGCCGCGGGGGCCGGCGGTGCTGCTTCCTCGTCCGATTCGGCGGCGAGCGGAAGAACTACGGCCGCCGCCTCATCGAGCGGTTCGGCCGCTGCCTGTGGCTCGGAGGGAGCCGCGGCGCCGCCCTCGGTGTCGATGCGCGCCACCACGGTGTTCACCTCGACCGTCGCGCCCTCTTCCACGAGGATCTCCACGAGCGTGCCGGCAACGGGCGAAGGAATGTCGGCATCGACCTTGTCGGTCGAGATCTCGAACAGGTCCTCGTCGCGTTCCACGGCTTCGCCGATCTGCTTGAGCCACCGCGTGAGGGTGCCTTCCGCGATCGACTCTCCCATCTGCGGCATGATCACATCGACCTTAGACATCTCTCGTTCCTTTTCCTCTCAGTACCGCCGAAGGACCGCTTCCGATTGGGATCCCTCAGTAAGCCAGCAGCCAGCGGGCTGCCGAAACGATGTCATCCTCCCCGGGGAGGTAGTAGTCCTCGAGCGTGGGGGCGTATGGCACGGGCGTATCGATCGCCGTGACGCGCCGGATGGGTGCGTCCAGCCACTCGAACGCCTCCTCGCACACCTGCGCGGTGATCTCGCCGGCGAAACCGCCAAAGCGAGGCGCCTCGTGAACCACCAGCAAGCGTCCCGTCCGCCTGACACTTTCGACGATCGCGGCCGTGTCGAGCGGTCGAAGGGTTCGCAGGTCGATCACTTCGACCTCCGCGCCGTCCTCGGCCGAAACACGATCCGCGGCATCCGTGGACTTGTACACCATGGCGCCATAGGTGACGATCGTAAGATCGGTCCCTTCCCTGTGCGTTCGCGCCTTGCCGAGGGGGACGAAGATCTCCTCGTCAACCGGAAGCTGCTCCTTGATCCTCCGATACAGGAACTTGTGCTCGAAGAACAGGACGGGGTCCGGGTCACGAATCGCGGCGCGCAGCAGACCCTTGGCGTCGTAGGCGCGCGCGGGGGCGATCATCTTCAGACCGGGTACGTTCGCGAAGTAGGACTCCACGGACTGCGAATGAAACGGGCCCGATCGAGCGCCCGCTCCACAGGGGCCCCGAATCACCAGGCCCGCGCCGATCCCGGTCCGGTAGCGCGACTTGGCCGCGAAGTTGACGATCATGTCGAAAGCGGGTGCGATGAAGTCGATGAACTGCATCTCGGCCACCGGCTTCAGCCCCATGTGCGCCGCGCCGATGGCCGCGCCCACGATCGCTGCCTCGCTGATCGGAGTGTCGATCACTCGGTCGGGTCCGAATTCCTCCAGGAAGCCTTCCGTGACCTTGAAGGCTCCGCCATAGGCCCCGATGTCCTCGCCGAGCATGAACACGGTTTCATCGGCCCGCATCTCTTCCTGCAGGGCCTCCCGGATCGCGCCCAGGTAGGTGGTCTCCACGGTCCCACCGTTCTCCATCATGCTCCTTCCGGGCGAGCGGCCGGTCGGCCACGCTTCCCGCTCGTAAGTCCCTCGTATCCGGGCACTACGCCCCGCGACCACGGCACATCCGCGTCGAGGGCAGGATCGCCATACACCCGGGTTCGCGCTTCGTCGGCCGAAGGGTAACCCTCCGCAAGGACCTCGTCAGCCGCCGCGTCCAGTTCGACCGCCACCTCCGAGCGGATCTGATCGAGGGTGGACTCGGACTCGAAACCAAACTCGATCAGATAGTCGGAAAAGCTCTGGATGGGGTCGTGGTCCTTCCATTCGCTGAGCTCGTGCTCGGGGACGTACTTCTGGGCGTCGTGCTGGGCATGGCCGAGCATCCGGTAGGTTTCCGCGACCAGGATGGTCATGCCGTCGCCGGCCCGCGCCCGAGCGATGGCCTGGGTCGCCGCGTCGTACACCTGGAGAACATCGTTGCCGTCCACGGTCACGGCGGGAACCCCGTACGCCCCCGCCACGTCCGCCCAGCTCTTCACGGCTGCCACAGCGGTGCTGGGAGTCCCGAACGCCCAGCGATTGTGCTCGAGCACGACCACGATGGGGAGATTCAAGGCCGCCGCCATGGCCAGGCCTTCGTGCGAAGTACCCGTCCGACTGGCTCCTTCGCCCTGGAAGGTGAGGCACACGTGAGGCTCACGTCGGGTCCGAAAACTGAGGGCTACGCCGTTCAGGACGCACAGCTGCGTCCCGAGAGGACTGATGGGTCCGAGGATCCCGAGTTCAGGAACCGTGAAGTGATTTGTGTTGTCCTTGCCCGCGCACAACGAGGCACCGCGGGCCGTGTACTGTCTCAGGACCTCACGTGGGTGGAGCCCCCGGGCCAGCAGGGCTCCGAGGTCGCGGATCGAAGGTGCGATCCAGTCACCGTTCCCCAGGGCATAGCCGCATCCGACCGCCGTGGCCTCCTGGCCCAGGCTCCGGTACAGGCCCCCGATCACGTGCCCCTGCTTGAAGATAATCTCCAGGCGCTCCTCCAGGGCTCGGGTGAGCCAGAGGTAGCGATACAGCGAGCGCATGTCCCGTCGATCGAGCGCCTTCAGATGACCATCCTCGCAGTAGGTATTCCCGGACCGCAAGCCAAGGTAAACTCCGCGACAGTCACCTGCAAATGGCGGGACAGCAGCACTTTACGTAGACGTAAAGGGAAGTTCGATCACTACGCCCGCAAACGGATGGTCCGCGGTGACCTCGATCTCATCACCCGGGGTCAGCTCTCGGCGCACGTATGCGAGTCCGATGGGGCCGAGGCGAGGTGAAGAGCACCAGGACGCCGTGGCGCCCACGGCGCGCCCGTCTCGCGTCAACTCGGTGCCGTGGGGTACGGGCGGCCCGGAGTAGGGGTGAGCGGGACGGATCCCTCGCAGGTGTCGATTCACCTGGCCGCGATAGTGAATCCGCGCCACGACCTCCTGACCCGTGTAGCAGCCCTTGTCGAAGCTGACCGCAAGTGAAACCAGTCCGGTTTCCTGCGGGAGATTCTCGGCCGTGATGTCCAGTCCGAATCGCGGGATGCCGTGTTCGATTCTCCAGATCTCGTAGTCGGCCGCCGTGGCCACCTCTCCCCCGGCCGCGCGCACCGCGGCCTCGATGGTCCCGTTCGGTCCGCCGTCTGGGAAGTAGAAATCCGTCCCCCCGCCCTGTCCCAGCTCTCGTTCGACCCTGATCGGGCCCGCGGGGATCTTGATCCCGGTTGCCACCGTCGTGGCTCGGGGCCCCAGAAGACTGACGCGGCGGGCGTCCTCGAGCCGGGTCACGGACGCGAAGCGGGGCGGCAGATACGTGCCGAAGTGATCGAGAAGCCCTGGGAGCGCAGCCCGGCTCAAGTCCAGCAGAATTGACTCGTCCGTGCGAATGACGACGGGCACGGCCACCGGCCGGCCTTTCGAGGTCAGCACGAAAGAGAGCGTCGAATCGCCCGGTTGCAGCGCATGGACGTCCGCGCTCAGGAGGCCGTTCAGCACGGCCGCTGCCCGTGTCCCCTCGATTCTGAGGAATACCCGGTCGGGGTCCAGCCACATGGCCACGCCCGACGTAAGGGCCTCGTAGCCAGGACCGGGGGCGAGGCTCTCCGCGGTGTCTTCGGGAGAGGACATCGTGTTCACGGCAGGTCTCCGGCGAGATGACAGCGGGACGGGACAGGCCCGCCCCGCTGGTAAGATCTGACTATCCGGCCGACTCGATCACGAACGTGACGCGCCGGTTCATGAGGCCACCCTCGGCATCGCCCCACTCACCAGGAGCCACCTGGTGCGCCTCGCCCATTCCGATGGCCCGAACATTCTCGCTGTCCAGGCCGTGCTCCACGAGATAGCCAGCGACGTTCTCCGCCCGCTTCTGCGACAGGAGCTTGTTGTACTCTTCAGGACCCGCGGCGTCCGTGTAGCCCTGGACGGTCACCACGGAGTTGGCGTAGTGATGGCCCACGACGTGAGCGAACCTCTCCAGAAACGCCTGGTCGCCGGAGCGCACGTCGTACGAGTCAAACTCGAAATTCACCGGCGAAGCGAACATGATGTGGTCCTGGTAGCGCTCGACCATCGCGTGGTACTCGTCGGCCAGCTCCTCGAGCTCGACCTGGAGGGCATCCAGTTCGATCTGCAGGGCGTCGATCCCCTCGGCGTTGGCCTCGATGCCAGCGCTCTGCTCATCGAGCTGCGTCTGCATCTGTGCCATCGACTGGTCGAACTGATCCTGGCTGACCTTGTTGCAGCCCGCGGCGACCGCGACGATGGCGACCAGCGTAAAGCGAACGAGAACGGAACTCATAACGAACCTCATGGATTTAGATTGGATACGCGTGCTCGGAACCCTCATCTGCGGGGTCACGAGGCGGTTGATTATAATGGGAGGGGCTCGTTCGAGCGATTCAGGAGAGTGAAGTTCTTGCGGGGTCGCCCGGACCGGTCGGCCCGAATAGATTGACGGCCCCCGGTTCCCGGTGCGCCGGCGACCAGGCTGCCGTGCGAAACTGAGTGACGAACGGGACGGACTCCCTACAGCGGTGGTGCAGATGCTCGACAGACTTCTGGCGCGCGAGGTAGGCAAGCGACCGGCGACGG
>JBATJK010000164.1:0-34036 GCA_049668445.1 Gemmatimonadota bacterium | reverse complement strand
GGCCACGATGGCGCCACCCAGGAGCACGACGCTGCCCGTCACGGCCGCCCCCCCTGCGAGGAAGCCCGCTCCGCTTCCGACCGCGAGTCCTACGCCGTAGTTCAACTTCCGTGAGTAGGCGAGTGGGCTGCGGATCACGACTTCCGTCGCTTCCGCTGGGCCCGGAACCGCCCGTACGGTGACGAGCAGCTTCTTGATGTCGGGCCACTGCATCGCCATGGCAAATGACGCGACCGGGCTCTGCCCGCTCAGGACCTCCAGCCCGGGAACGGCAAATACGAGGACCCGACTGCCATCCACCTCCACGTGCTCGCTGGCTTCCAGGATCAGGCCGAACGGCGGGTTGGGGAAAGCGTGGCCCATGACGCTCAGGATCTGGCCGACCGGGGCCGGGTACACACGAGACACCTCCATGGTCTTCAGGTCGGTGCCGAGGAAACGTCGCTTCGCCCGCTCCGACGAAGACGTCGGGTCTCCCGCCGGGACGATCCCATGGCGGCTCTCGATCCAGGCGTGCTCCACGTATGCCGCCGGTATCCCGGCGTCGGCTGCCGCAGCCTTGACCTCCTCAAGAGAAAACTGGCCCGTGCCGCCACTCTCCCCGTGGAGGGCCCGCTGCAGCGCCGTAGAGCGACTTCTCTCTTCCGCGCGGCGCGTGTCCTCTTCCTGGAGCTCCGCGGCCCGGCGCCACAGGTCGGCGGCTACGAGCTCGCTAACCTCATTCGGCGGGGTTTGTCCTGACTGATCCAGGTTATCCTCCAGGGTCTCGAGCGTCACTTGCAGTCCAGGATTTGCGCTCCGGCAATCTGTCACGCAAGTGACGGCCGGTCGACCGTCGGTATGGACACCCGTCCGGCAGGGAACCTCTCACGCACGTAAATTTACGAAATGGATCGCAGTCGGTAAACGGAGGTTTTCCCGTCCTGAAATGCGTGACCCGGGAGCAGGTGATCGGTTTCCAACTCGAATCGCTCTAGCCTCTCCATGGCCTTTTGGCACCGGCCCGACTCGAGCCGGGGTACAACCACGACCCGCGGGCGACTATTGTAGGGGGACCCAGCGGGTCGTCTTCCGTCCAGGTGAATCCGCTACCATCGGAGGTTCCGAACATGCCCGGATCCGGCGACAGACGGTTCGGTGAGCGGGATGCCTGATGTGAATGAATCTCCGGGGAGCAGGAATGTCGCATCGGGGCGCGAACCCAGTCGCCTGGCGCGTCTCCGCCGCGGCCGGTCGTCATGGCGGCGCCGATTCGCGCACAGCACGGGACCCGAGGGACCGCCCAGGAGGGTTTGGAGCCGGCTGTCAGCTCCATCCCGACGCCATGACCGGAAGGGCGAACCTCGATCGGACCGAAAGCGCTCGGGTGAAGCCGACCGGATCGACGGTCTCCGGCGCCACAAAAGAAGACGCCGCCCGATCAGGCCAGACTGACGGGAATTCCCGCGGCAGACCGCGGCAACCGTCAGCGCTGGGGGGCCTCGAGATCCAGCGGATAGCCGTCGCGGATCATCCCCTCGGCTTTGGCGGCGCCCACCGGTCCCGAGAAGTGGTATCCCTGCGCCTGCGTGCACCCGGCCTTCTTCAGGGCCAGGAACTGCTCCCTGGTTTCGATCCCTTCCGCGATGACCTCGACCTCGAGGATCTTCGCCAACTCCACGATCGTACGAGCGACCCCCCATTTCCGGAGCTTCTCGCGTCGGTGACTGATGAACGACCGGTCGATCTTCAACGCCCGGACTGGCAGGTCATGCAGCAGGCTCAGCGAGGAATACCCCGTACCGAAGTCGTCGATCGCCACGTCGATGCCCATGCCCTGGAGTCGATCCAGCACGGTGGCTGCCTTGTCGGCATCCTGCATCAGTTCAGCTTCGCCGATGTCGAGCCGCAACTGGCGACCCTGGATTCCCTGTCGCTCGAGGATCTCCCGGACCCGTCCGAGAAATCTGTCATGGAAGATCTGGCGCCCGTGCACGTTGACTCCTACGGGCGGCATTTCCACCCCTGAGAGGTGCCCGCGCCACCGGTTGATCTGCTCACACACCTGCTCCAGCACCCAGAACCCAAGGTCATGGATCAGCGGAGAATCAGCTGCTACCGGGATGAACTGATCCGGAGGCACCAGCCCGAGTTCGGGGTGACGCCAGCGGAGAAACGTCTCCAGGCCCGTGATCCGACCGTCCTGCAACGAGACGATGGGCTGGTACTCGAGGTGAAACTCCCGCCTTTCGAGAGCGGACGCGAGTTCGCTTCGTATCCGCTCGCGTTGCTGGTGATTGTCCTCCACCGTACGATCGAACACCTGGATGCGCTCCCGCGAATTCGCGGCACGGACAGCGGCTGCGGACGCGTCCGCCAGCAGGGCATCCGGTTCGTCGTAGGCCGGCCCACCCAGCGCGAGGCCGATTCTCACATCCAGCCGTACATCGCTGCGTTCGGTCGGGAACGGCCGACGCAGTTCCTTCTGCACCCGGTCGGCAACCCCGAGGGCCTCTTCAATTGTCCTTATCCCCTCGGTGATGACCACGAAACGGTTGGGCCCGTCGATCGCCGTGGTGTCGGCCGGGCGAGTTTGCCCCGCCAACCTTCGTGCAGCCGCCACCATCACTTCCTGGACAGCCTGCTCTCCGCTCCGACTGGTAATCCGGTCGAGACCCTCGACCTCTGCCACCACGACTGCGAACTGATCCCGCGGGGAACGCTGACGCCGGCGAATTGCCTGGCGTATCCGGTCAAACAGGATCGGTCGGGTCGGGAGGCCCGTACGTTCGTCGTACAGGGCCGATCCTCCGCTCTGTTCCAATTCCGCCCGGACTTCGGCCAGCTCCGCCATGTTGCGGCGCGCGTGGGTGGCGGCCTTGCCTACGGCGCCCCGCATTCGCTCAGTCGTCGCCAGCAGACCCAACGTGGCCGCCAGGACTTCGAGTCCATCACGAACCTCCGTCGGGCGAGTCAGTCCGCCCATTCGAGGCGGTGCCGTCGTCGCAAGGAGTTCGAGCATCGCGATGGGCTTTCCCGCCGCCAGGATGGGAAGCAGGGCATACCCGGCCAAGCCCACGTTGCGCGCCGCTTCACGCGCCCGCGTCTCGGGAAGCGCGATGAGAGGTTCGAGCCGCACGGTGGGTGCTGCTCCGTCGTCGCTCCAGCCGGCCACCGGTCCGCGTTCGAGAGCGGCCTGGAGCGCCCGGGTGTCGTCGAGGCTCGGGTCAGCAGAATACCACTCTGATCCGGCTTCTGCGCCATTGTCCCAACGGGCGAAGGCCGCACTCCATCCCATGGCTTCACAGATCCCGGGCAGGGCGGCCTTCAGAGCTTCGGGAAGGGTCTCCCTGGACGAGAGATCGAGCAGCAGCTGATTCAGTTCTCTTCGCTGCCAGGTCGAAAGCTCGGGGTTGAGCCCGACCGGCATGAGTCGCGAGTCGGCGCCCTCAGCGGCACGATCCGCACCCACGTTCGCCAGCTGTTCGCTATCCGGCATCGCTCGTCCCGATTCTCTCTGGCGGAGCGTTTTGCCATACGCTGCCGCGGTGTACGAAAGGCCTCGATCCAGTCTGCATCCGGTCGATCAGCGGATCGAGACGTCTAAGCCACGCTACTGCAAGTCATTGCGGCTGTCTGCATCCCGGAGTCTCTCCGGCGTGCCGCTCCGACGTCATACCAGGGAGTGCAAGAGCGAAGCCATGCGCATTTCGATACGATCTAGTCCATCCTGCACGGAATCGCCGCATGGGCGGGTGCGCGACATGCTTGGAAACAGGGAATCCGTCGTGGCACGCATCTGGAACAGCAACATCCTCCGATTCACGCCGCGTGCGACCATTTGGTGGGTCGCCAGGACTATCGACGGAGATGAATGATGCGACGATTGTGGTTGGTGACACTCCTGGTCGCCGGCATGGCTGCCTGCTCCAGCTCGAATCCCAAGGTGGAGACCGGGCCGGACCCTCAGGCGCAGAACATCCCGGGAACGAATACCGGCGAGGGTACCGAGCCGGAGCGGAAGAATGAGAACGTCCCCGAGAACGCGAGTACGGCGGCGAAGTTCGGGATTCCCCCGGGACACCTCCCGCCCGCCGGCCAGTGCAAGGTGTGGATGCCGGGCGAGCCCCCGGGCAAGCAGAAGAAGAAATATCAGGCTGGCGACTGCGCTGAGGTATCGCGTGACGTGCCCGCCGGTGGATGGCTGGTGTACCGCCCTGGCGAGGACAAGAAGGAAGTCGTGGTGCGGGAGTACGGCAGCGAGCGACAGGTCAGGTCCGTCAAGGTCTTCGACATCGTGACGGGAACGTTTCTACGCGAGCTCGATCCGGGGGACGACGGCTAGAAACACCGCCCCTCAATGACGGCCGCATAAGCGAACGGGCCGGCCCATACCCTGGACCGACCCGTTCAATCAGCGCGGATGGGCGGGGTTAGCCTTCCAACGCTGACCTCAACACTTCCAGGTGAATGTCGATCCGGTCCTCCAGGTCACGGGGGATCGGCATTCCCCTCTCCTGGCAACGCTCGGCCACCATTGCATCGACGTCCAGTATCCACATTCCGAGCTCGGGCGCGGCGTGCCTCCGGAGCTCACCAGCCTGGAGAAACGAGTCCGGGCTGGCCGACGCCTCTGCCTCCCGCGTAGCTCGCCAGGCCCTGAGGATAGCCCGGTACTGCCGGGCCCGCTCGACGAAACGGCCGGCCCCGTCCAGTGGATCGGCGAAATTGCGACAGGACATGGGACGCTCCGCATCAAGCTCACATCCCTCGGTGCGGTGGAACACGCAGTTCCCGTCGTCCCCCACTTCAAGGACGCCCGAGCCGTCCTGCACGTAGCGGCGGATCACTTCGCCCGTCGGCACCCCGAGGCCGCGCGCGATCCGCGCCACCTCGTATGGTGTCAGAGGAATTCGGTTTCCGGGGCAGTGGGAGCCGCACGTGACCCCCGCCTCGGATGCCCGGCTCTGCAGGTCGTCCAGGAAATCGTCCGTCATGCCCGGATTCTCCTAGTCCGTGGTCGGCGTTTCAGCGGGCCGGTTCTTCACGTACCGGTCCATCCACTCCTGCATTTCCCACAGCATGTGCAGGAGAGATTCTCGCGATCGGTAGCCGTGGGATTCGTACGGCAGGACCACGTAGCGCACGGTGGCGCCGAGGCCCTGAAGCGCGCCGTAGTACCGCTGGCTCTGAAGCGGGAAGGTGCCGGAGTTGTTGTCCATCTCTCCATGAATCAGGAGGATGGGTTCGTCCACCTTATCCGCGTGCATGAACGGGGACATCTCGTAGTAGACCTCGGGAGCCTCCCAGTAGGTACGCTCCTCCGCCTGGAAGCCGAACGGGGTGAGCGTGCGGTTGTAGGCTCCGCTCCGGGCAATACCGGCCGCGAACAGGTCCGAGTGGGCCAGGAGATTCGCGGTCATGAAGGCACCGTAGCTGTGACCGCCGATCGCCACGCGATTCCGATCCGCGACACCCTTCTCGGCCACCACGTCCACGGCCGCCGCGGCCCCCGCAACCAGTTGCTCGACGTAGGTATCGTTCGGTTCGACCTCGCCCTCTCCGACGATGGGAAGCGACGGGTCGTCGAACACGGCGTAGCCGAGCGTTACCCAGAGGTAGGGCGACCAGGCGCCCACACGGGCGAACCGGTACGGAGAGTCGCTCACCTGTCCCGCTGCATCAGCGCTCTTGTATTCCGTCGGGTACGCCCACATCAGGGTTGGCAGCGGCCCCTGTTCCGGGGTGTATCCCGGCGGCAGGTAGAGCGTGCCGTTCAGCCCCACGCCGTCCTCGCGCTCGTAGACGACCAGTTCCTTCTGAATGCCCTTGAGTTGCGGAGTCGGATGCGGGAATGCCGTGACCTGGGTGAGATCCCCGTCTTCCAGGTCGCGCACGTAGTAGTTCGGCTGTACGTCCACGCCCTCGCGCCGGGTAAGCACAGAGCGACCGTCCTCGTCCAACACGTCCAGCGGTCGCTCGTAGAAGGGAGCCTCCGACTGAAAGAGCCGGGTGGACTCGCCGGTGTCGAAGTCGAACCGATCGATGAACGGCCGATCTCCCTCCGGAGAAGCGCCGCTACCGATCAGGAACGTCGCCCGCCCTCCGTCGACCGTTCGAATGACATACCGACCGAACTCGTTCGGCTCCATGATCGGATTGCCGGGGTCCGCGTACCGGTCCTGGTAAGAGCGCTCCTGCAGCAGGACCGGCTCGGCCCCCGCGTCCCCTGGCCGGATCTGCCAAACCCTGAGTTGACGCGACTTCCACCACACCTCTGTCAGCAGCGCGAGGTCATCGGAACTCCAGGAGATACCCGAATAGCGGTAACCGAGCGTGGCCAGCTCGACAGGCTCTCCTTCGAAGGGGACGTTCTGCATGAAGACCCTGTCGCGTACCTCGGCCTCGACTCCGGCATCTCCACCGTCCTGCGCCTCCGCCCAGGTCAGCGTGGCCGGGGCGTCCGCTCTCCACCTGAAGCTGCGCGGGCCTGTCTGTACGCTTCCGAAGGCGATGGGAATCGCGTCCTGAAGCGGCACGTCGGCGACCTCCGTGACCTCTCCCGTCTCGAGGTCCCGGAGTTCCACGAGCTGCGGGAATCGTGAAGCCGGCACGCGGTAGGAGTAGGGCCGGTGGATCCAGCGCACGAGCAGGTAACGGCCATCGGGCGACGGGCTGAAGTCCCACAGCAGGCCGGGCTCGGCGAGCGGCTCGATTGAACCGTCAAGCGCGACGCGCGACAGTTGGGTGGTGAAGTAGTAGTCGAAGAGGGACTCGTCGTACGCGTTCTTCAGGAGATCCTGGTACGTCCGAGCCGGCGCTTTGCGGCCTATGCTCTCCTCGATCACCGGGCCGGTGGGAACCCTGGGCTTCTCCGGCTCGGCACCCCGGTCCTCGGGAACGAACGCCGCGATCAGCGTCTCGCTGTCCGACAGCCACACAGGGGGGTTGCCTGCCGTGAGGCTGAGGTCCGGCCCGGTCAGGCGCCTGGCTGACGCGCTCTCCACCTCCAGCACCCACAGCTCGATGCCGTCGGCCGTCGTGTGGGTGAACGACACCTTCCGACCGTCGGGAGACCAGCCGATATTGCTGAGCCTGGCGTCCGCGGGGAGTCCGGCGACCTCCGTGACGTCCTCGTCCTGCAGGCGTCGCACCGAGAGGCCGATCGCTCCCGTCGTGCGGCTTCGCCCGTCGATCGACGGTTTGATTCGCATGCCGGCCAGCTTGAGTTCGCGCTCGGCCAGCTCCGCAACGGGCGGATAGCTCGGATACTGGATCAGAAGCATCCAATCCCGATCAGGTCCCAGGGCCACCGAGGGGGTCGGCAGAACGTCTACCACATCCACGATCGCCTGGTCGGGTACCTGGTACACGGCTTCGGTCGTGGATTGGGCTTGAGCGACCCGGGCGAGGACCAGTGCGAAGAGGATACTGAGAGCGATCAGAACGAAGCGGCCGGGACGGACGCCGGCCGTGCGCGCATGGAGCCGCATTGGACCTCTCCGGATCGGGCGGGACAATCGCCAGAACTTTCGAACAGGGCCCGCAAGTTATGCACAGATGGGGCCAGAGGCGACCTTGTGTCGGGTCAGGACCGGCGCGACGAACTCCGCAGCCGTTCCGAGGGTCCCGTCAGTGGTCAGCAGCTACACGTCTCGAGTCGTCAACTGCCCCGGCGGTCGCTGGTATCGAATAGCGCCGCAAACAGCACGAAAGGAGTACCGAGTGTGGCCAGGAGGCGAATGAGCATGTCCGAGATCCCGAGTCGGTGGATGTTGCGGCTCACAGTCACGAACGGAACCGCCGAGCGCTTCAGGAGACTGAGCCGGGCGAGTCATGCAGCCGTCACCTGGACCCGACAATCCGTCCCATCTACAGACGAAGTCTGGGGTCGATATGTCACTGGAGAGCCGGGGGAGGGTCACGGGTGCGTAACGGAACGAAGGGTGAGCAACGACACGTGTCCGGCTCCCCGCACAATTACGGATAGCGTACGTCTCCCAGCCTCATAGTATTCGCGCGTGCAGAAAGATTCCGGATTCCCGGAATCCGGGGAATCCACCGTTGGAGATGGATCCTACGACCCCCTCGGAGGATCGATGAGAGGCACCGAGAAGACTCCGGGCCGCGGAAGGGACGTCGGCCTGTGGATACTGGCGTTCGTCCTCATGCTCTCGGCCGGCGTGTACCAGCGGCTCACGGGGCCCACCTACGAGCTTCGGGGCTCGTACACGGTTGGCGAGCAGGCGGTCAAGTACAGACTTGTCCGCTCGGCCTACTCGACGGCGGACACGGTCGCGGTCATTCCGGCTCCGGTCGGCGTCGCTGGGGACCTCGTGTACCGGCGATACCCGACCGACGACGAGTTCACCCGGGTCCCACTGGAGAGACGCGGCGACGAGTTGGTCGGGACCCTGCCCGCTCAGCCGCCCGCCGGCAAGCTGGAGTACCACCTCGAGCTCATGACGCCCGCCGGAGCCGTGGTGGCTCCGGACACGGGAGAGAACGCGGTCATCCGATTCAAGGGTTGGGTACCGGCGTGGGTGCTTATCCTGCACGTGGCCTTCATGTTCTTCGGAGTGCTCGTCGCCTGGCGCGTCGGACTCGGGGCGCTGTTCTCCGGCAGCGGAATCAGGAAGCTCAGCTGGGCGGCGTTGGGCCTGTTCACCGTGGGAGGGTTGTTTCTGGGCCCGTGGGTCCAGAAGTACGCCTTCGATGACTGGTGGACCGGCGTACCCTTCGGGTGGGATCTCACGGACAACAAGACCCTGGTGATGTGGCTGGCGTGGTTCTTCGCACTGCTGGTCATCGGTCGCGGAGCGAGACGGGATGAGGCGGAAGGCGGCGTGGTCGGCGAGAGGAAGGCCCGGCTCGCAGTGGTGATCGCCGCCATCGTCACGGTCGCCGTCTACCTGATCCCGCACAGCATGGCCGGAAGTCAGCTGGACTACGACGCGGTGGATCGCGGCGTGGCTCCGGAAGAAGCGATCGGCATCGGCTGATTCAACGGAGGAAGTACAATGGCAGAGATCACGGCCGAAGTCCTGGGCGGAACACGGGTCGCCCTGAGCAATGGGCGCCACGACTGGTACGGCGATGAACCGGAGAGCAACGGGGGCGAAGACACGGCCCCGACGCCCTACGAGATGCTCCTCGGCTCGCTGGCTCACTGCACTCTCGTCACGCTCGTCCTCTACGCCCGCCACAAGGGTATCGAGCTTGGGCCGGTCTCGGCCCGCTACGAGCACGAGAGGGTGCCGGCTCCCGAGGGTCAGAAAGGCGAGGTCGACCGTATCACCAGCTATGTCACCATCGAGGGCGAGTACGAGGAGCCGGTGCGGAAGCGTCTCGAGCAGATCGTGGGCCGCTGCCGGGTCCACAAGACGCTCCAATTGGGCGCCGAGGTGGTGGACGAGGTCGAGTTCGTGGCATAGCGAGGCCGGTTTCTCCACCCTATCTTGCCTGTAGACTCTGGTCCCGCGGCCCCCTCGCTGCCGTTCCAGTAAGTTGCCGGTCCCCTCCCGGCGCTGAGCCCATTCAGCCTGAGGGAGGTACGCCGTGAAACCCTTGCTCTATCTCTCCGTTCTTCTCGTCGCCGCCGGTCTCTCCAGCTGCTCCAGTGACGACTTCGTGGAGCCCGATGAGATCGTTATTGCGGACCTGGCCGGCACGTGGAACTGCACCCAGTTCCTCGCTGTCAGCACCGTCGATCCGCAGGTGCAGTTCGAACTCATTGCGATGGGCGGTACGCTGGTCGTAACTGTGGCGCCGGACGGCTCATTCGTGGGCAACGCGTCGTTCCCCGATCCGGATACGGGACTCCCGGTGGCCGTGCCGTTCGCGGGTACTTTCAACCTCGCCAGTCAGACCGTGGTCGTGGCTGGATTCGTCGTGGAGATTCCACCGTTCCTGGAGGATGGCAGCTTCGATTTCACACTCATCGGGAACACAATGACGCTGCACCAGGAAGTCACCACGTTCGACTTCGACTTCGACGGAGTGGACGACCCGGCGGAGTTCGACGCGACTTTCGTACGGCAGTAGCGGGCCTGCCAGGGGGACCTACGGCGTAGCCATCAGGATCAGCAGCGCCGCCGCCACCACGTGGGCGGTGCTCCCCGCCATCACGCACAGGTGCCAGATCGCGTGGCCGTACGGGATGCGCCGGTTCGCGTAGAAGTACACGCCACCGGTATAAGCCAGCCCGCCGATCGCCAGCCACAGCAGGGCCGCGCCCGGTAAGGCCTCGACGACCGGCTTGGCGGCGACCACCACGAGCCAGCCCATGGCCAGGTAGATGGCGGTCGATGTCTTCCTGAATCGCCCGGTAAAGAAGAGCTTGAACACGACACCGGCCGCCGCCAGCCCCCAGATCACGCCGAACAGGGTCCAGCCCCAGCTGCCACGCACCCCCGCCAACGTGAACGGGGTGTAGGTGCCGGCGATCAAGAGGTAGATCGCCGAATGATCCAGGACCCGCAGCCGCGCCTTCACGCTTCGTTTCGGGGCCGCGTGGTACAACGTGGAAGCGGAGTAGAGGAGGACGAGCGTCGCGCCGAACACGGCGGCCCCCACGATATGGAAAACGTCACCCTTCAGCACCGCCAGCGTGACCAGGACTCCGGTGGCCACGATACCGCACAGGGTACCGAATCCGTGGGTCAGAGTATTGGCCAGCTCCTGGCGTCGGTGCCGCCTTCGCGCCACCCGTATCCCTCGCACCTTCCAACGACTCCCTGTCCCGTGTCATCTCACCTTCCACTCCCCAAAATAGCTTCGACTCGACCGGCAGGGAACGCCGGGCCGGGAACCGCATCGCGGATTTTGCCGTTCTTACGGTCGACAGCCCCACCGAGGCGGGGCAACCAAGAGACTGCGAGAAGGAGAACGAGATGAGGCGTCTGACCTGGCTGGCCCCGACGGCCGTGTTTGCCCTGGCGGCATGCGGAGGAGGAGATGCCGGCGCCGAGGCGGAGACGGCGGCGGCCAATCCGTGCGCCGCGAATCCGTGCGCCGCGAATCCATGTGCGGCCAAGGACCTCCCGGTAGATGCCATTCGGCAGGGAGACCGGCCGCTGAACGACCACGGCATGTCCTGGGATGAGCTGGCGGCGCAGGGAGCCGAGCTGTGGAACGACAAGTCCCTCAGCGGTACCGGGGCGACCTCGTGCAGTACATGCCACACCGGCGGCGGGACGGCCATGATGAACGCCTCGTTCGCGGAGCCTTATCCCCACCCGGTGACCATGGCCATGGACCGTGCCGGTCTCGAGCAGGTGAGCGCGGCGGAAATGGTGCAACTGTGCATGGCGATCCCGATGGCCGCGACACCGCTCGACTACGGTTCGGTTGAGCTGGCGGCGTTGTCGGCGCGCGTCGAGCAGCTCCAGTCCCAGTTCGATGCCTCGCAGGCGGGCGGGATGAACCCATGTGCAGCCAACCCATGTGCAGCAAACCCGTGTGCAGCAAACCCGTGTGCGGCGAATCCCTGCGGGGCCGATCAGTAAGATCCCGAGCTTTCTCAAGCCGGTGCGATGACGATGAAGAGGGGGCGCCGCTAGGCCCTGGGCGTCTGTTGGACCTGCGAATTGGCGCCTTTGAGCAGCGCTTCCGCTTCATCCCTGGCAGGGTTGCCGTGGTTGGCCCGCGCCACCTCGGCCATGGAGGGTTCGAGGAGTAGCATGGCCAGCAGGGCGGCCCTCTCCGGGAGGCTCCGAACCACGACGTGCTCGTGGGACGCGTGCGCCCCGTCCCCCATCGGCCCCAGTCCGTCGAGGGTCGGTGTGAACAGGCTTGTGACGTTACCGTCGGATCCCCCGCCAGAGGTCCCCTGCTGAAGACCGAGGCCCAGCTTCTTGCCCACCGCTTCCGCCAGCTTCCACAGATGCTGGTTGCCGGGGGTCCGCTCCATCGGAGGCCGGTTCATGGTCCCCGAAATGACGAGTTCCGTTCCCGGCGTGGTGGCCTCGAGCGACAGCACCTCGGCCTCGATCCGGCGAGCGTCGGCGATCGTGAGTACCCGTATGTCCACCGTCGCCCGGCTTTCCGGGGCCACGATATTGGTGCGTAGGCCCCCGTCGATCGTGCCGACGTTTACCGTGATCCCGCGTTCGGCGTCGTTGAGGGCGAAGAGGCGCTGAATGACCATCGACAGCTCGAGGATCGCGCTGGCCCCGCGCTCGGGCTCCAACCCGGCGTGCGCTGCCCGGCCGAGCACACGGATCTCGAAGAAGCCGTTGCCTTTGCGAGCGGTCTTGAGCTTCCCGGCCGGCCCGAGCGCCGGCTCCAGAACGAACACCCGTTCGGAGACCTTCGCCAGCCGCTTGATGTGCCTCATCGAGTCGCAGCTGCCGATCTCCTCGTCCGAGTTGATCAGGACGATCGGCGTTACCGGGGGCCGGAGCCCCAGCGTCTGGAGGGCTCGGAGAGCGAACAGGATGTTCACGAGCCCGCCCTTCATGTCGTACGTGCCGGGTCCGTAGAGCCGCCCATCCTTCTCGATCACGGGCATGGCTTCGAGAGTGCCGGTCTCCCAGACGGTGTCGCAGTGCCCCACCATGAGCTGGATGGAGCTGTTCTTGGGGCGTGCGTGCGGTATCGCCAGCAACTGTCCGCCGGACGCCACTCCGGGAATGAAGCGAACCACGAAACCGAGGCGCTCCAATTCCAGCCGGAGAATCGCCTGCGGGCCGGCCTGCGATGCCGGATCGAGGGACGGCGACTCCGCTTCTGACAGCCGGCTGAGCAGCCGCACCATCTCCCGCTCCCTGGAGAGCAGGTGCTCGAGAATCCGGGGCGCGACTCCGTTCGCCATCTGGATCAGCGCTCGAATCCGTCGGGGAGGGGAAATGCGTAGGTCTGCTTTATGGAAGCGAAGCGCCATGGCTGTAGATATGCGAGCATCGGGGCGGCGTGGATCATGTCCTGCCCGTCCCGTTCCAGCGTGCGCAGGGAGTCCCGGGCTACAGCGGCCGCGACGATCCGGCCCACAACGAGGCTGTTCTCGCCGAACCCGTCCACCATGCGATCTAGTTCGCACTCGAAGAACAGGTACGACTGGGCCAGGTGGACTCCGGCGACTTTCGCGGCGGGTCGTGTCTGAAGAGCCCCGAGGACGGGCTTGGCACTATCGTCGCACCTCGGAGCCGCGCACAGGCTGGCGAGCACCACCTGGTCGGGGCGTGGCATGGAGACCGTGAAGACGCCGTCTCGCTCGATGTTTCTGTAGGTGGAGTGCCGCGGTGTGCAGACGAACCCGAAGTAGTTCTGCCACCCCATGGGAATGGCCATGTGCTTGGGAGCCAGGTTGGGAGTTCCATCTTCTTCGAGCGTGCCCACCACGGTAAGTGGTGAGACCCAGAAAAATCTGTCCCATATAGGTTTATCCAGATTCAGTTTGACTAGAGTCTGAAGTGGCTTGGGCGTCATCGCGGATCTCCCTTCCGTTTCGCCTTTACATCATGGCACTGGCGGTCGTAAATAGCCACATCACGTGAAGCCACCACGACCGGCAGACCCGGTCCCACCTGGAGAGTGGTCATGGCGGACCGGAGTGCCTTTGCCGATGTCGCAGAAGAATTGAAGGTTCGACCGGCCCTGGCCCGCGCCAAGACGATTCCATCGGCGTGGTTTACGGAGCCGCGCTTCCACGACCTCGACTCGGAGGCGATCTTCGCCCGCACCTGGCAGGGCGTGGGACACGAGGGGCGCCTTCCCGAAGATGGGTCGTGGTTTCTCGCCGACGTGGCCGGGGATCCGGTGATCGTCGTGCGGGACCGCGCGGGAGAACTCAGGGCCTTCTACAACGTGTGCAGACATCGGGGAGGCCCACTGGCGACGGCGGACGGATGTGGTCGGGTCCTCCAGTGTGAGTACCACGGGTGGACCTATCAACTCGACGGCACCCTGCGCGGCGTGCCTCACTGGAACCTGGTCGAGTTGTTCGACCGGGAGGACTACGGCCTGGTGCCGATCCAGGTGCAGTCGTGGGAGGGACAGATATTCGTCAACCTGGACCCGGGAGCCGTATCCCTGGACCAGGTGCTGGGTGGGATCAGTGAGCGGATTTCACCGGTGCGTCCGGGCCAGATGCAGAACTACCGTCGGGTCGAGTATGACGTGCGCGCGAATTGGAAGGTCTACGTGGAGAACTTCCTCGAAGGGTACCACGTTCCGATCGTGCACCCGGAGTTGATGACCCTGTACGATTTCCGCAGCTACAAGACGGAGACGTACGACTGGTACTCGCTTCAGACCAGCGACCTGACGAACGAGGAGAATATTTACGAGCGCCGGGGGGGAGGTGAGGCCTGGTACTACTGCGTCTTCCCAAACTACATGCTCAACATCCTGCCCGGCCGCCTGCAGACGAACCTGGTCGTTCCGGTCGATCATCAGAACTGCCGCGTGATCTTCGAGTACTTCTATGACGACATCGATTCGGAGGCCGCTCGCCTGAAAATCGACGAAGACATAGCGTTTGCGGATCGCGTGCAGGACGAGGACATCGACATCTGCGAACACGTTCAGCGGGGTTTGAGATCCCGGGGCTACGACCGTGGACGCTTCTCGGTGAAATTCGAGGGCGGGGTGTACCACTTCCAGAACCTGGTTCGCGAGGCGTACGGCCGCTGGCTCCATGGTGAAGAGAGACCGATCAACCCGCCGGAGCCACTGGATCCGAAACAGGACGACTGAGAACACCGCCCGCTGGCAGGGGTCACGACACACAGGGGAAAGTACATGCAGACACAGATCTCGACGCGCGGCATGGAACTGACCGGGGACCTGGAGTCCAGGGTCGAGGCCGTATCGGCGGACCTTTCGGCTCGGACCACCGGACTGCAACTGGCCAAGTTCGTGCTGGAGGAGCGCGAGACCATCAAGGCCGTGGGCCTGGTGCTGTCGTGGGGTGAGAAGAAGGACACCGTCGTGCGACATGCGGAGGCCGGCGACTGGGAGCGGGCCTTCAAGGACCTGGAACGCAAACTGGAGCGCGCGCTGGAAGATTCTGCGGAATCCCCTTGAAAACAGCCGCACCCCTTAGCTAGAGTTGTGCATCCGGGCCGATCCCGCCGGCCCGGCAGGTTCCACGAAACTGCGCCCCTCATTCAAACTTGAACGCGAGTCGTTCATGAAGAGGAGGCGCCATGCCGCAGACCTACGAGCTGGTTCTCACCGGATTCGACTTCCCCCGCAAGCTCCCCCGTCGAAAGGCAAACTTCCGATTCGTCGCCGATGTCCGGTTCGTGAACGGCCGCGGTGAACACGACACCGAGCATGCCGTGCTTCCGGATCTCGATCGCTACTGGGAGTGCGATCCGGAGCGGAAGGGGTCGCCCGAGTATGTACGGGCGGCCGACAACGGGAAGACCTCCTCATTCAACATGTCCCGTATCGATGCGTGGGACCGCCTCGTCCTCCTGGTGCGCGGGGATGCCGTGCATTCTGTGCAATTCAAGGTGCTCGACGTCAATCGCGCCGACGGGTGGGATCGCCTGCGGCGTGCCCTGGGCGATGTCGTGGCTACCCTCATCGGCCGAGCTCGCGCCGTCGTTCCCGACAAGGCGTGGGTCGTGTCCGATTCGCTGGGGACGGCTGCCACGGACCTCGAGTCGACCCTCGTGACGAGACTGGCTGGCGGCGACAGGCCACTGTTTCGGGGATCGGTCGCGCTGTCCGGGCCAGGCGACTACGAGGTATCGGGGAAGGGCACGGAAGGCTCCTATTCCATCCGGTGCAGGCTGGAGGTAACGGCAGACTGAGAGTCGCCGCACACGCCGGTCAGCCGAGGTATCAGGTTCCCCCTTGACTCATCGGTTAACAGCGTTAATGTAACGTTGTTAACTTAACGCCGTTAAGGGTGAACTCATGACAGAATCTCACATCGCTGAGAAGGTGCGGTCGCGAGAGACCGAGACCGCCATTCTCGAGGCCGCTCGCAACCTTCTGGCCGAGGGCGGGCTGGACGCGCTCTCGATGCGTGCCGTCGCCTCGCAGGTCGGCCTCAGCGCCACCGCCATCTACCACTGGTTCGAGGGCAAGGAAGACCTGGTGGACCGGGTGGTTCAGCACGGGTTCCAGCGCTCCGAGGCCTACATGTGGAAGGCGATCGAGGAACTGCCGGCAGGTTCCATGGATCGCGTGGCCGCTCTCGGGGAGGCCTACATCCGGTTCGCTCTCGAGAACCGGGAGTACTTCAAGATCATCTTCGCCATCCAGACATCGACCCCACGTCACATCGACGACGTGCCGGGAAAGGGCGGATACCGGGTGCTTCGCCAGTGCGTGGTCGAGGCGATGGACGCCGGGAACATCAGGCGCACGGAGCCCGACATCGTCGTTCTGTTCCTGTGGTCCGTGGTGCACGGGTTGGTGACGATCTTCATGGCCTGTGATCCCAAGGAAATGCTCGTGGAGGCTGGATGCTGCGACGACCTGGATGAGAAGGACCTGACGATCGGTTTGTTCGCGCGGTTCCGCGACCTGGTGCGAGTCGGCCTCGAGCCCGGGAAAGGGCCCGGAGGAGGTCATGATGCTTGAGTCCCAATGGACGAAAGAAATGTGGAAGGGGGCGCTGGTGTTCCGTAGACACGCTATGCGGCTGGGGAGGAGGGTACCCGGGTCAGGGCTCCTCGTCCTCACCGTGGCGACCTTCATGATCGGCGCGTCGGCCGTTCACGCTTACGGGCAGGAGACAGAGGGAACGGGGACGACCGAGGAGTCGCCGGTGCTGCGGACGGGTAGCGGATTGTCGGCCCAGGTTGGCCTGGGTGAGCCCTTGCCCTCCCCGGAGTCGGGTGCACAAGCTCCCACGCAGGAGGCGATCGGGGAGTATGGCGATGCGCGCCCCTATACCCTCGAGAGCGCGGTGGGAATCGCGCTTCGCAACAACCGTCAGCTCGCTGTGTCACAGTACGACCTGGACGTGGCCAACAAGCAGGTCTCGGAAGCCTACGGGGCTCTGTTCCCCGAGATCGACGGCTTCGCGTCCCTGCAGCGAAACCTGGAGCTCCCCTCGGCGTTTCTCCCGAAGATCTTTGTCGATCCCGACGCCGATCCGAACGATCTCATCGCAGTCACATTCGGGGCGGAGAACCAGTGGAACGCCGGGCTGACCCTCAACCAGCCCTTGTTCGATGCCGGTGTGTTCGTGGGCGTGGGAACGGCCGGGTCGTTCCGGAACCTGGCCCGGGAGGCCCTGCGCGGCTCGGCCCAGGGCGTCGCCACCACGACCCGCATCGCCTACCTCAACGTCCTGTTGGCCCAGGAAGCCGTCCGTGTCACGCAGAACAGTATCGAGCGCGTCCGGCAGACCCTGGAAGAGACCCGCGCCCTGAATCGGGCCGGACTCGCGGGCAACTACGACGTCCTCCGGCTGGAGGTCGAGCTGGCGAACATCGAACCCAACCTCCGCCGAGCACAGAACGAAGTGAGCGAGGCCCGGCGGGTACTGGCGATCGAGATGGGGCTGGGGGAGGCGGCCAGCGCTGCGGCCTTCGGCGAGCTCCACCAGATCGATCTGTCCGAGGGCGCCGCGAACAGCGAGGACAACGTCGCGCTGCTCGCGTTCACAGGTGTCCCGGAAGCCGCGTCGGTCGACTACGACGAGCTGGAGGCCGTGGCGCTCGCGCATCGGACCGACCTGCAGCAGGCGCGTCTCCAGCGCGACCTCGAAGAAGCGCGGGTGAAGTATGAGCGAACACAGTTGTTTCCCACGATATCGGGCTTCTTCAACTGGGGGCTGCAGGCGCAGGAGAACGGCGCCCTCAACTTCTTCGGCGAGAACCCGGATCAGCGATTCACCACCTCGGCCGTCGGCGTGCAGCTGGACGTGCCGCTCTTCTCGGGAGCGCGGCGCTGGAACCGCGTGGAGCAAAGGAAGATCGGGGTGCGGCAGGCCGAGGAGAGGATCGGCGATTTGAGGCAACGAGCCGCCAACGAGGTCGTGACGGTTCTGTCGAACCTGACCGAATCCCGGTCACGGGCCGAGGCCCAGCGCCAGGCCGTCTCGCAGGCCCAGAGGGGTTTTGAGATCGTGACGACCGAGTACCTGGCCGGCACGCAGCCGAGACTCGAGGTGACGGTTGCGGAGCTGGCTCTCCGGCAGGCGGAGCAGAACTACGCGCTGGCGATCTACGACTACCTGGTGGCCCAGGCCCGGCTCGACCTCGCGGTGGGTGTCGTGCCGGCGGTAGACCCGGTGGTGGAGGCGATGATCGAGGGTGAGATACGGCCCGAGGACAGGGTGGATCCGGACGCCGCCGGCGATCCGGTCTCCACCGACGACAGGGAAGGCGACCGATGAGGGTGACACGAGGCATGAAAATAGATCGAAGGACAGGATTCGTCGTGACGGTGGCCGCTCTGCTGCTGGTCGCCGGCACGGGCTGTGGTTCATCGGAGGCCAGCGGGAACGCGGACGCGACTGGAGCGGCCGCGGACTACGTCAAGGTGGTGAATGTTGAAATACGCGAGATCGAGGCGGTGGATTTCACCTCCTACATACGGCTCACCGCCGCGGTCGAGGCCTACGCTGACGTGATCGTGAGCTCCCAGGAGAGCGGAGTGATCGACCGCATTATCGTGGACAAGGGGTCCAGGGTGCGGGCGGGTCAGCCGATCGTCAGGATCGATGACGAGACCCTCGCCGCCCAGGTCGATGAGTCCCGGGCCTCGGCCTCTCTTGCCAGGGAGCGGTACGAGAGGCAGCGCCAGTTGTGGGAAGACGAGGGGATCGGCAGCGAGATCGCCTTTCTCCAGACCAAGTTCGAGGCCCAGTCGGCGGACGCACGCCTGGCGTTTCTCGAAGCGCGCCTCGCCAGGCACACCATCAAGTCTCCCATTACCGGATTGCTCGACGACCGCTATGTCGACGTCGGGGAGATCGTGGCCCCGGGCACTCCGGTGGCCCGGGTGCTCACGATCGACCGCCTGAAGGTGGTGGGGGGAGTCCCCGAGCGTTTCGGGCCCTACGTGACCGAAGGCGGGTCGGCTGTCCTCGACTTCGACGTGCTGCCCGGTGCATCGATCGAGGGGACGATTGCCTTCGTCGGCGCCGCCGTGGATCGGCAGAATCGCACATTTCCGATCGAGATCCTGCTCGAGAACCCGGACGGGCGCCTGAAACCGCAGATGGTAGCGAACGTGCGTGTGGCGACGGAGCGGCTGCAGGGCGTCATCGTGGTTCCACAGGATGTCGTCCTGCGCACCGAGGACGGGTACCAGGTCTTCGTGGTGGTCGAGGGTCCGGACGGAGCGCTGGCGGAGGCCCGGGCCGTGGCTCTCGGACCGAGCTTCGAAAACGAGGTGGTGGTCGCGAGCGGGCTGGTGGCGGGCGATCGACTCATCGTCACCGGCCACCAGATGGTGGACGCCGGCGACCGGGTGCGCGAGGTGAGCGAGGGGGACGGGCAATGACTTGGTTTGGGAGATTGTGGCACCGCTCGCGGAGTGGCCGGCGTGACGAGGACCGCCTGGCGGCGGGGAGCGCGGCCGACAGGCAGTTCGAGCGGCGAGACCCCCTCAAAGACGATCTCGGTCGCTACAAGACATTCTGGCTGACCGATTTTGCGGTGGATCATCCGATCAGCGTACTCACGCTTATCGCGCTGATCGTTTTGGGAGGTCTCTACTCGTACCTCACGGTGCCCAAAGAGGCTTCACCCGACATCACGGTCCCGTTCGTGGCCGTGAGCACGTTCTACTCCGGTGTCGCACCGGAGGACATCGAGACCCTGATCACCCGGCCTCTCGAGGAGGAGCTGAACAAGATCTCCGACATCAAGACGCTCACCTCGCAGTCGGTCGAGAGCGTCTCCAGCATCACGGCCGAGTTCGAGGCCGGGATGGACATGACGGAGGCCCTTCAGCTGGTGCGTGAGAAGGTGGACATCGCGAAGCCGGAATTGCCTGATGCGGCGGAGGAACCGGCGATCCTCGAGTTCAATTTCTCCGAGTTCCCCATCATGCAGGTGAACGTGTCCGGCGAGTACAACCTGGTGCGGCTAAAGGAACTTGCCGAAGACATCCAGGAGGAAATCGAGCAGATTCCGTCCGTGCTCAGTGTCCAGCTGTCGGGCGGACTCGAGCGCGAGGTGAAGGTCGATGTCGATCTTGGAAAGCTGAAGTACTACGGGATCACGTTCACCGACGTAATCGAGGCGATCACGTTCGAAAACGTCACGGTCCCCGGTGGCACGATCGATGTCGGCGACGTGAAGTACCTGGTCCGAGTACCGGGAGAATACCAGGAAACACAACCTCTCGAGGACATCGTCGTCGATGTAGTGGGAAACCAACCCATCTACGTGCGCGATGTGGCCACCGTGGACTTCGGCTTCAAGGAACGAGAGAGCTTCGCGCGCCTGAACGGGAACTCCGTCGTCACCCTCAGCGTCAGCAAGCGCACGGGTGAGAATATCATCGAGACGTCGGAGGCGGTCAGAGCGGTCCTGGCGGAGATGGAGGCAGACTACCCGCCCACCACACACGTGAGTATCACGTCGGATTCGGCGAAGTACGTGCGCAGCATGGTCAGCAACCTCGAGAACAACATCATCAGCGGGCTGATACTCGTCGTATCCGTTCTGCTGTTCGTACTCGGTGTCAGGAACGCCTCGTTCGTAGGCATCGCCATTCCGCTGTCCATGCTTCTTTCGTTCAGCGTGATGCAGATCCTCGGCTTCACCATGAACATGGTCGTCCTGTTTTCGCTCATCCTCGCGCTGGGCATGCTGGTCGACAACGCGATCGTGGTGGTCGAAAACATCTATCGATTCCGCGAGGAGGGCTTTGACCGGAAGACCGCCTCGAAGCTCGCCACCGCCGAGGTGGCGATGCCCGTGATCGCGGCGACCGCGACCACTCTCGCGGCCTTCGCGCCTATGGCCTTCTGGCCGGGGATCACGGGCGAGTTCATGAGCTATCTGCCCAAGACGCTCATGATCACCCTCACGGCATCGCTCCTGGTGGGCCTGGTCGTCAATCCCACGTTGTGCTCTTTGTTCATGCGAATGGAGGGCGAGCCCCGGCCTCACCTCACACGAGAGTTCAAGATCGTCGCCTGGGTGGCCGCCGGCCTGGTGGCCCTGGTCCTGGCAGGCGGACGGCCGCTTACGACGATGTTGCTCGGCGCCACGGTCGTAGGACTCATCCTGCTCAACCGTTTCGTGCTCGATCCCGCGGGACACTGGGTCCGTGAGAGGGCGCTGCCCGCGATCCTGCATTTCTACGAGGGACGTTTGCGCTGGGCACTGCGCCACCGCGTCCTCATCATGGGGCAGACCGCGGTCATGTTCGTCGGGGTCATCGCTCTGTTCGCCGCGTTCAATCCAGGGATCGAGTTCTTTCCGGAGAACATCGCTCCCGACGACATCTGGGTGCAGGTCGAGACGCCGGTGGGCACACGCGCCGAGGTGACGGACGCGATCGTGCAGCGGATCGAGACCGAACTCGGGGCGATCGACGGTCGCGTGGACTACGAGTCGGTAGTGGCGACCACTGGCTCGAAGATCGCCGACTTCGGGAGCCAGACGGGATCGCAATACGCGACCGTGGCCGTGAGTTTCGTGGACTTCGAGTTGCGGGAGCGGGACACGAACGAGACCCTCGAGGTCATGCGGTCGGCCATCGGGGGAGAGGTGGCGGGCGCCACCATCACGGTGGACAAGCCGAACATGGGTCCACCCACCGGTCGTCCGATCAACATCGAGATCATCGGGGAGGACTTCGAGACCCTGAAGGATCTTGGCGACCAGATGGTCACCCTCCTCTCGAACGGGGCCGTCGCGCCAAAGCTCGAGGGACTCGAGAGCGACCTCGATGACGCCAGGCCGGAGCTCAGGGTCGAGGTGGATCGGGAGAAGGCCGCCCTGTTCGGCGTCACCACGCTCGACATCGGCAGCACGGTAAGAAGCGCGATCAACGGAACCGAAGCTTCCGAGTTCCGGGACGGCGAGGAGGAGTACGACATCGTCGTGCGTCTCGCCGAGCAGTACCGCTCCGACCTCTCTGCGCTCGGTGACCTGACGGTCGAGAGCGACGAGGGTGATCCGGTGCCGCTGACCGCCATCGCTTCGTGGCGGGTGGAGGAAGGATTCAGCGGGATCAACCGCAAAGACATGGACCGCGTGGTAACCGTGTCCTCAAACGTTCGCGCCGGCTACAACGCCAACGCTGTCCTGGCTGAAGTCCAATCATCGCTGGAGGATTTCCGCACGCGCATGCCGACCGGTTACCGCCTGAGCTACACGGGTCAGCAACAGGAACAGCAGGAGTCGCAGGAGTTCCTGGTCAGCGCGTTTCTATGGGCCCTGTTCCTGATCGCGTTCATCCTGATCTCGCAATTCGACTCGATCCTGAAGCCCGGGCTCATTCTGAGCACGGTCATGCTCTCCACGATCGGGGTGCTGATCGGTCTCCTCATCTTCCGGATGCCTTTCGGCGTCATCATGAGCGGGGTCGGGGTGATCAGTCTCGCTGGAATCGTGGTCAACAACGCGATCGTGCTGATCGACTATATCCACGTGCTTCGCGACCGCGACGGCCTGGGCGAACACGAGTCGCTGGTGATGGGCGGCGTCACCCGTTTCCGGCCGGTGATGCTGACGGCCATCACTACCGTAATGGGGCTCATCCCGCTGGCGATCGGCCTCAACATCGACTTCAACCGGTTCTACCGGACGCTGAATCCCAACATCTTCTGGGGAGGCGCGCAGGCCGCATGGTGGGGCCCGATGGCGATCGCGGTGATCGCCGGACTGACGTTTGCCACGTTCCTGACCCTGGTTCTTCTACCCGTCATGCACTCGCTGCTGGACGACATGGTGGGTTTCCTCCGCAGGCACTTCCGGGCAAACGGTCAGGCGGCCCTGCGGGCGGACGACCTGACGGAGTCTGCCGCAGGCTAACCTGCGAGGACTCCGAGCATCCACGCGGCACCGAGGGCGCCGTAGATGCCCAGGATGTACCCCGCCACGGCCATGAGCAGCCCCACGGGCGCCATGGCGGGGTGGTAGACACTGGCCACGATCGGGGCCGTCCCCGCGCCACCGATGTTGGCGACGCTGCCGGTGGCCACGAAGAAGAACGGGGCCTTGATGACTTTCGCGACCGCAAGCATCACGGCCACGTGGATCGTGATCACGAGGACTCCCGCGAAGAAGAACGCTGGAGCCGAGAGCACCTCCATGAGGTTGCCCTGGGCCCCGATCGCGGTAAGGAGCAGGTACAGGGCGGCGTAGCCAACCTTCGACGCGCCGGCCTCCTCCAGGTTGCGGACCGGGGTGAAGCTGAGGAGCAGTCCTCCGGTGACCACGATCAGCACCGCCCAGGTGGTATGACTGATGATCGTCGGATCCCCGAGCGCCGGGAGGGCCGCGCCAAGCTGGACCGCGACGACGGCGCCGGCGAAGCCCAGCCCGACGATGATCGCGATATCCCGAAGTTGGGTGGGCTTTCGGTGAGTGTCGAGCTCAGCCAGGAGCTTGTTGGTCTCCGCCAGTGAAGTGGTGTCGGCTTGCAGCTTGCGGTCGAAAAGGACCTGCCAGGCGCTGAGGAACAGGAGAACCCCCATCCACCCATACCCCACGACCGTGTCCACCACGATGATGGGGCCCATGATGGCGTCCGGGGTTCCGACGCTCTCCGCGATCGCGACCATGTTGGCGGTGCCGCCGATCCAGCTCCCGGTCAGGGCGGCAAGCCCCTTCCAACCCTCGGGCGGCAGCCAGCGTGCGAAGGCGAGGTACGCGATCTGTGCGCCGATCATGATTCCGATGGAGCCCGCCGTGACCATGATCAGCGCGGTCCGTCCGAGCTTGAGAATGCTCTTCAGGTCCACGGTGATCATCAGCAGGAGAAGGGCTACAGGCAGGAGGTAGCGAGTCATCCAGTCATAGACGGGCGACGCCATCGGAATGATGCCCACCGTCGTTGACAACGTCGGGATGAAGTAACAGTAGATCACGGCCGGCGTGATTCGAAACACCTTCTGGAGGGCAGGGAACTCGCTGATCCAGAAGATCCCGGCGAACACGGCAGCCAGATAGCCGAATACGGCCATCGGCTCCTGGATGAGAGGAGTCATCAAGGAGTGGCTACCCGCTATCCGCCGGCGGGCGGCTCTCGGATCGGGCCGGTCCGGGATCTACCCGGTTGCCACCGGCCGCTTTGGCCTGGTAGAGGGCTCCATCGGCTGCGCGCACCAACTCGGCAGCATCGCTCATCGTGGGTCCGGAGACGGCGACGCCTGCGCTGACGGTGATGCGCGTACCGGACGGGAGCTCGTGACGGGCCAGCGATTCGCGAACCCGTTCCGCATATTGACGGGCCCCTTCCATGTCAGAGCTCGGAAGGATGGCCAGGAACTCCTCACCACCATACCTGCCGGCGATATCCGAGTCCCGCGTCTGGCGCTTCAGGATATCGCCGAACGCCTCGAGGGCCTGGTCTCCAGCCGCATGACCGTACGTGTCGTTGTAGTTCTTGAATCGATCGAGATCGAACATGGCCACCGTGAGCGGCTGCCCGCGCTGTGACGCGGCGAAGTGCTGCTGGAGGAACAGGTCCACCATCCGCCGATTGGGAAGTCCCGTAAGCACATCGCCAAAGGCGAGTTGCAGGGCCGCGGACTTCTGTCGGCGCAGCATCTCGGTCAGGGCGCCGACGCCCAGACTGGCCCCGATGAACGCGACGGTGACGCCTCCGGCAATGCGCCAGTCCACCTTTGTTCCAACGATGAGCGCGGGGACGATCTCGATCGCGATCATGAGGATCATCGCGACGAGAACTCCCGCCGCTGCGCCCTCCCATCCGCGATAGTAGGCAAACAGGAAAGCCGGAATCAGTGCCAGCAACCACACCAGGCCCGCCAACTCGTCGAGGCTCGTTGGCCACGCGATCGCCGCCAGGCCAGCCACTGCCAGCGCCACCAGGCTGATGGCGAGGGCGCGCGGCGGCACCGTGTTGTATTCCTGTTCCTTTGCGTCCGAACCTAAGTCGATCATCCGTCAGCCAGGTTGGGGTCACACGGATCCCGTTCGTCACCTATTGCGTTGCTGTGACAGGCAATTATGGCTCGAGTGGACGGGCCGGCACAAGAACCGATGCCGTTGCCGCCCGTGCGGGCTCACGCGATCTTGTACCCGATGTCCGGGGGATCCGGCCGGAACCGGCTGGTAAACATGCGGCCCGAGGGATCATGCCACACGATTGGACAGTTGTACGGATACGAGGCAACCGAGGACTCCCGGCGCTCGATGGAGCCGGGTTTCTGGGCTGCATCGGAGCCGTCAGAAGTGAAATGGAAGGAACTCGCTGGCACTATCGGTGGGTTGCCGACGCCGATCAGTCCGTACGGGACGGACTGCGCGTCGAGTTCCGTCACGGATCGCCCGAGATGGCCCGGGTGGCTGGTGCGCTCGAGAATCTCATACCTCCGCCGGACTCTGTCGAAACCGAACCCCTGAGGATGGATCTGGACCTGGATGACGTTCAGAACGAGGAGGAGATGGACGTCTGCTTGTCGATGCTGTGGCGGTACTCTGAGTTAATGGCCGACCTGCGGGCCCGAAGCCCGAGCCTGACAGCCACCAGCATTCGCGAGCTGACGCCCCAGGCCTTCCTGACGTTCGTGACCGGCGATCGCCGCCACCTCGAGAAGGCGATGCGTGAGATCGGAGTCAGCAACGTGCCGGTGGTGGCGTACGGTCGCGCGGTGGGACTCATTCGGGAGGCGCGCCTGAGGTACCAGGCACCAGCGACTACGCGCGAGGATGCCTGCGCGGCAGCTCGGATTCACCATCTGGCCGGCTGCACGTTCGCCTCTCCCTACTATCCCTTCCGACGCGCAGGGTGAGCAGGCGGTTCGGGTTCCTCGGCGTCGCCGCGGTGCTCATCGTCATCGCCCTCGGCTTGGGGTACCGCGTCGGTTCACACCTGCAAGACGGCGGGACCGCTTCCGAGAGGGCGTGGACCGGGGGTCTTGATCCTTCGCCGGTCTGGCTGGAAATTCCTGTGCCCGATGTCGAGTTCCGCACGGCCGAGGGCGGTCTCGCTCGCCTGAGTGACTACGGCGGACAGATCGTCTTGCTGAACTTCTGGGGTACCTGGTGCCCTCCGTGTCTCGTCGAGATCCCGCATCTGATCGAGGTCCAGCACGTCCTCGCCGAACTGGGCGGGACGATCATAGGACCGGCCGTGGGCTCGGGCAGTGGGGAAGCCGTGTTGCGCTTCGGACGCGAACGTGGAATCAACTACCCCCTGTGGCTTTCCGACTACGACACGGCGGTCGGGCGCTTCGGGGCCGCAGGCTATCCCTTCACGCTCCTGATAGACGGGGACGGGATCATTCGGAGGCAATACCTGGGGCCGCAGACGGCGCGTACGCTGCTGCGAGATATCGATGCGCTGCGGGTGCGCGAGCCAGGAGCGGCTCCGGCGGGGTAGGGGTTCGGAGGGGCTGCGCCGGCTTCAGTCGGTGGAGTCGGCCCGTGGTTCCAGGAGCTGGCCGCGATACAGGCGGGCGTACATGCCTCCCTCGGCTACCAGGTCGGCGTGGGTACCCTGCTCGAGTATCCGGCCGTCGTCGATCACCAGTACACGGTCCGCGCGCTGCACGGTCTTCAGCCGGTGCGCGATGATCAGCGTCGTCCGGCCTTCCATCACCGTCTCCAGTGCTTCCTCGACGAGCGCCTCGCTTTCCGTGTCCAGGCTGCTGGTGGCTTCGTCCAGGATCAAAATCTCAGGCTCCTTCAGGAAGATCCGGGCGATGGCGATTCGCTGGCGCTGTCCACCGGACAGCCGGATTCCACGCTCGCCGACCATCGCTTCGTATCCTCCCGCGAGGCCCTGGATGAACTCGTGGGCGTGCGCGAAGCGGGCGGCTTGCATGACTTCTTCCGACGACGCCTCGGGTCTGCCGTACGCGATGTTCTCATAGATCGTGTCGGCAAACAGCAGCGGTTCTTGCGGCACGATTCCCACCGCGGTCCGCAGCTCGATCAGGGGAATGCGGCGCAGGTCGGCGCCCCGCAGAGTGATCACTCCCTGGGTCGGATCCCAGAACCGCGGAACCAGCGCCGCCAGGGTCGACTTGCCAGCGCCGCTGGGCCCTACGAGGGCCACGATCTCGCCCGGTCGGATGTCGAGGTCCAGCCTGCGAAGCACCCAGGGTTCGTCCAGCCCGTATCGGAACCAGACGTCACGGAACACCAGGCCCCCGTCGTCGCTGGCGGGGGGAAGGGCCTCGGAATGACGAGGCTCCTTGATGGTGGGTTCGAGGTGGAGGAGGTCGAACACGCGCTTTGCCGCCCCCATGGCCTCCTGGTAACCGCTGTACAGGGACGCCAGGGCCGTGATCGCGGCCGCGACGGAGACGGCGTACAGCAGGAAGGACACGAGCTCGCCCGCCGTGATCTGGCCCTCGAGAACCAACAAGCCGCCCTTCCACAGCACGACGACGATTCCGCCGAAGGCGATGAACGTGATCATCCCGAAGAAGATCCCGCGCACCAGCGCGCGCTGGATGGCCGTCTTCAGTGCACGCGCGATCCGGTTCTCGTAGCGCTTCTCCTCCCAGCCCTCGCGCGTGAAGCTCTGCACGATCGGGATCTGGGTGAACGCCTCCTCGGCCGTAGCGTTCGACTCGGCCAGCTCGTCCTGCACCCGGGTGCTCTTCGCTCGAAGAATGCTCCCGAACGCGTACGCGCTGAGCACGACGATCGGGGCCACCGTGATCGTCGTGATCATCAGGTCGGAATGCAGGATGGTCAGAAGGGTCAGGGCTCCAACCAGGTACAGGATCTGGCGCAGGAACTCGGCCAACTGGTGGCTGAGAACCGTCTGGAGAGTCGAGCAGTCCGAAGCCAGGCGGCTCGTAAGTTCGCCGGAGCTTCGCTCGGCGTAGAAGCCTGGCGACAGCGTGAGGAGGTGGGCGAAGAGTTCGGTCCGCAGACCGGCAATCACTCTTTCCGCGGTCGCGCTCAGGAGAAACACCTGCACGAAATTGAACACGGCCTGGGCGGCGAAGACGGCGAGCAGGAGTATCGCGATGGAGTTGAGAGCCGAAGCGTCCTGGCTCTCGAACGCTGCGTCCATCAGGTGCCGGACGAGCAGCGGAAACGCCAGCCCGATCGCGGCGCTGATGACCAGCGCAACGGCGGCGACCGACAGGGCGTTGCGGTGCGCCCTGAGGCGGGGCAGCAGTTGCTGCACCGCGAACAGTGAGAAGTTCGAGTTACCCTCGCGGGGCGTGCTCATCGAGTGAATGGATTCCCGGTTTCATCGTTGGCTCGCGGCGTCTATCTTCCCGTCCATCGACGAGCGGAACCTACCGCTCGCCCTCCGTGCGCACCATACGGGCACCGGGCCGGTTTCGGGCGATATGGGCCTGCGGTTGGGCTCCCGATCGCTCATTCGCTGAAGAGAGGCGTATAGTGTCTGATTCGAATCGTTTGCGGGTCTGGGGCCGACTGACGTGGATCGCCGCGGCGGCCACCTTCTTCCTGATCGCGTTCGGCGGATTCGTCCGTATCAGCGAGAGCGGGCTTGGGTGTGGGGACGATTGGCCGTTGTGCAACGGTCAGCTGGTCCCCGACATGTCATTCGCCACATCGATCGAATTCGGGCATCGCATCATCGCGACAATCGTCGCGTTGCTGGTCGTCGCGGTCGCGGTTACCGCCTTCAAGTGGGGCACCGGTGGCGATCCTCTGTGGACCCGGCTCAAGCGCGCCGGCCTCGTGGCCGTCGTCCTCGTCTCGATCCAGATCATGCTGGGTGCGGTGACCGTGTGGCTCGAGCTTCCGCCGGCTTCGGTGATTCTCCACCTCGGCACGGCCATGCTCTTGCTGGGCCTCCTGGTCGCGGCGGCCCTGAACGCGGGATCGGGCGTGGCGGGTCGTACCATGAAGGTGTCTGACGCGGCGTCGGGTGCCGCGATGTGGACCGCCGTATATGGCTTCGTGGTCGTGCTGGCCGGTGGCCTGGTGGCCAACCTCGACGCCGGACACGCGTGCCAGGGATTTCCCGCGTGCAACGGAAGCTGGATGCCCGCCGACAATCCGCTGATGCACATCCACTGGGGTCATCGCCTGCTCGCGTACCTGCTCTTCGCGTGGGCCCTGTTCCTGCCCGCGTTCCTCAAGAAACGGCGGGCCGGGGACGTGGGTGCGCGGCGCGCGGCGATCACCACGACCGTCCTGGTCGTCCTGCAGGTGCTGATCGCAGCGGGGATGGTTTCGATGTCGCTGCCCGCCTGGATGCGGGCTACGCACGTGGCGCTGGGAGCGGCGGTCTTCGGCTCCCTGGTGTGGCTTGCCTGGACGGTAGCGAGGCCGATACAGGGAAGGGCAGCGAGCTTCGTCTAGACGGCCTCCAGCAGGGCGACGTGGCCCAGCCCCCCTGCCGCGCAGATGCTGACCATCGCCTTGCTTCCCCCTGGCATCGTCGCCAGCTGGGCGACCGCCTGGGAGAGAATGCGGGCCCCCGTGGCCCCGAATGGATGGCCCAGCGCGATGCTGCCGCCATTCGGGTTCACGGCTTCGCGTGGAAACCGCCCCAGGTCAGCTTCCACTCCCGCACTTTCGCGTACCCAGTGCCCGTCATCGAGCGCGGCGACCGTGCTGAGAACCTGGGCCGCAAAGGCCTCGTGAATCTCCCACAATCCAATATCTTCGTACCCGAGGGTGTGGCGGGCCAGGAGCCTGGGAATCGCCAGCGCCGGGGCCATGAGGAGCCCCTCCGCGTCGATGGCCACGCCCGCCTGCTCCCAATCCACCAGGCGGACCCTCGGCGTATCGTCCGGTAGCCGCCGGAGCCCCTCATGGCCGGCCACCCACACACTGGCTGCGCCATCCGTCAGCGGTGACGAATTTCCCGCCGTGAGCGTGCCGGTTTCGCGATCGAAGGCAGGCTGCAGTCGGGCCAGCGCCTCGACCGTCGAATCGGCTCGCGGCAGGGCATCGGTGTCGACCGCAAAGGTGCCCGGCGTCACCAGGAGAGGTCTGTAGAAGCCATCGTCCCGGGCGCGCAGCGCATTCCGGTGACTCGCCGCGGCCAGGGCGTCCTGGTCCTCGCGCCCTATTCCCCATTGGCGCGCGGTGACCTCGGCATGCTGACCCATCGACAGGCCGGTGGTGCGCTCTTTGACGGCCGGGATAGCCAGACGAAGATCCCTCCGCCGAATCTGCTTGAGCTGATCGAGTATTCCACGCGCGCCTTTGGCGGCCGCCGTTCGTCGGATGGTGCGGCTCAACTCCCGACCCAGCCCGATCTGAGCGCTCGACATCGAGTCGACGCCTCCGCACAGCGCCAGGTGCACGGATCCCGCCAGGACCTGCCCGGCGGCGTGCGTTGCGCCGGCGAGGCTGGTTCCGCATTGCTGAACCACCGTGACTGCAGCGACGTGCGGGTCCAGGCCGGCCTCGAGCCACAACTCGCGAGCCCAGTTGCTCAGGGCCAGGGAGGGGACCACCGCGCCCCACACCACCAGGTCGACCTCCGATTCAGCCCCCGGCCCGGGACCCCCGCGACCCACGACCGCCTGCTGAACCACCGGCACGGAAAGCTGCAGGGCATCCAGCTCGCCGAGTTCCCGATCCATCTTGGCGAAAGGGCTGCGCAGGGAGGGAAGCACGAAGACCTCGGACGGTAGTGGCATCCGACGTGACCTTTCACTGACCATGTTGCGGTGCGTCCTGCCGCGCTCTGCCATGGGTGGCGCCAGGACCGGTCGCTGTGCAAGATGAGTCGCCGTCCCGGCAGGCGCCACGGGCGGCGTTCCCGCGAACTGGCGCCGCCGCCGTCCGCACCGTTTCGGACCGCGGACAGTATCTTGTATTTACATTAGATACAACCACTCAAACTACTTGGAATAATGACGATACCTAGAGTTCGATTTGCCCCCAGTCCGACCGGATACCTGCACGTCGGTGGCGCCCGAACGGCCCTGTTCAACTATCTGTTCGCCCGTCATCACGGCGGGGCCTTCCTCCTTCGTATCGAGGACACCGACCGCGAGCGTTCGAGCGACGAAATGACCGGGCAGATTCTCGAAGCCATGGCCTGGCTGGGCCTGGATGTGGACGAGCCTCCGGTGCACCAGGCCGACGGCCTGGAGAGACACCGGGCGGACGTGGAGCGGCTTCTCGACGCGGGGTCGGCCTATCGGTGCTTCGCCTCGAAGGAGGAGCTCGACGAGTTGCGGGCGAAGGCAAGAGAGAACGTGGCGGCCTTCCGCTACCGCGCCTCTCCGGAGTATGACGGGGCCGACGCCGAACGCAGGGCCGCGGCGGGCGAGCCGCACGCGGTGTTCTTCGAAGTGCCACCGGGCGACATCACCTTCGACGATGCGGTGCACGGGCCGACCACGGTGCAGGGCGACAGCCTGGATGACTTCGTGGTTCTCCGCTCGGACGGGACCCCGGTCTACAACATGGCGGTGGTGTCCGACGACGTAGACATGGGGATCACGCACGTGATCCGGGGTGACGACCACCTCTCCAACACCCCGAAGCAGATCCTGATATACCGCGCCCTCGGTGCAGATCCTCCGGTGTTCGCTCATGTGCCCATGATCCTGGGACCGGACGGCAAACGCCTGTCGAAGCGTCACGGCGCGGCCTCGGTCGAGGCGTACCGGGATGAGGGAATCCTCCCGGCCGCACTCGTCAACTTCCTGGCGCTGCTCGGCTGGTCGCCCGGCGATGACCGCGAGATGATGGAGCTGCCGGAACTCATAGAGGCGTTCACGCTGGACCGAATCCTCAAGAAGGCCGGCGTGTTCGATCCGAAGAAGCTGGAATGGCTGAACGGGAAGTACCTCGACGCGACGCCGACCGAGCGACTGGTTCCCCTGGTGATCGACGCGATGGACGATGCGGGCCGGAAGATCGCCGCGGCCGATCCGGAGCGATTCGCGGCCGTCGTCGACCTCCAGAAGACGCGGGCCCGAACGATCCCGGGTGTTGCCGAGGCCAGTCTGCGGTATTTCGGGGATTCGGTTGCCTACGAGGAGGTGTCGGTGCAGAAACACTGGCTCAAGGACTCGCAGGCGGCTCGGGAGATCCTGGAAGCTGAGCGCGCCGTCATCCTGTCGGCCGATCCGTTCGATTCCGAGAGCCTGGAGGCGGGCCTGCGCGGTGTCGCCGAGCAACGGGAGGTGGGATTCGGCAAGGTGATCGGACCGCTCCGCGTAGGATTGCTTGGCGTTCAGGACAGCCCCGGGATCTTCGACGTGGTCCTGTTGCTGGGCCGCGAGCGGGCGGTCGAGAGGATCGACTCGGCGCTCGCCGAACTCGCTCGGCTCACGGATTCGTGATGCAAGCCGACCACCGCTGGATGGAGCGGGCCCTGGAGATGGCCCGGGAAGCGGCCGATCACCACGAGGTGCCGGTGGGCGCGGTCGTCGTGGCGCCCGACGGGACGCTGTTCGAGGAGCGAAACCGAACCCGCGAACTGGCCGATCCCACAGCGCACGCGGAGATCATGGCCATCAGGCGGGCGGCGGCTCACCAGGGCGACTGGCGCCTCGAAGGCCACGCCCTCTATGTCACCCTGGAGCCCTGCGCCATGTGCGCGGGAGCCATCGTCCTTTCGCGCATCGAACGCCTCGTGTTCGGAGCGCATGACCCGAAGGCCGGGATGTGCGGCTCGCTGGGCAACCTGGTGCAGGACGCGAGACTGAATCACCGGGTGGACCTGGTTTCGGGCGTACTCGCGGACCAGGCTTCGACCCTCCTCAAGACCTTCTTCGCTGACCGGCGATAACCGACGCAGGGATCGATGACGGATTCATCCGATCGACTCGTTCTGGTGGCAGGCGAACTGCACGATCTGTCGGGCCCTGATCCCGGGTGGCCTGGCGGTCGGGAGACGCTGTTTCACCAGCCGGGTTCGCCGCTTCCGGCGCGGACAGACGTGGACGCGATCATCCCCCTGGTGTCTCAGCGCGTGGGTGAGACCGAGCTGGCGGGACTGCCGTCGCTGCGGGTCGTGGCCAACTACGGGGTCGGCTACGACAACATCGACCTGGCAGCCGCGGCGCGGCGTGGCATCGTGGTCACGAACACGCCCGATGTGCTGACGGATGCTACGGCGGACCTCGCGCTGGCGCTGCTGCTCGCGGCGGCCCGCCGGCTGCGGGAGGGTCTCGATCTGGCCCGAAGCGGCGAATGGGACGGCTGGCACCCCACGCAGCTCCTGGGCATGGGCCTGCAGGGTAGGGTGCTCGGCATCCTCGGGGCCGGCCGTATCGGCGTGGCGACGGCTCGCCGGGCCGCCGCATTTGGAATGGAGATCGCCTATTGGAACCGATCGGCATCTCCGGCCATGGAATCGGAGGTCGGCGGACGGCGCGTCCTGGATCTCGAAGAGCTGCTCGCCGCAACAGACGTGGTCAGCGTGCACCTGCCTCTGACGGCTGAGACTCGCGGACTGCTGGATGCTGCGAGGCTGGCGTCCATGAAGCCGGGTTCGATCCTGGTGAACACGGCTCGGGGCGCGATCGTGGACCAGGAAGCGTTGGCGGGAGTCCTTGGATCCGGGCACCTGGCGGCTGCGGGGCTCGACGTGTTCGAGAACGAGCCCGAGATTCCGGAGGAGTTGCGGGACCTGCCCAGTTGCGTCGTGCTGCCGCATCTGGGAAGCGCCACTCGCGAGGCCAGGCAGGCGATGTGGGACCTGGCGGCAGCGAACGCCAGGGCGGTGCTCGCGGGGGAGGAGCCGCTGACGGCCGTGAGTCTTCCCTCGACCTGAGTCTGGTTCAGGCCCCTTCCGCCGGGCCTTCGAAGATCTCGCGCGCCGTCTCGCCCTTTGCCAACCGGGCGAACGCCTCCTTTCGGAGTCCCGCTCCGCCGCCCGCCTTCTCGAGCATCTGCGACTGCGCCCCGACGTGGAACATGGTGGCCAGGAGCACTCGGGCGATCTCCTCGCGTGCTTCGTCCTCGGACAGGCCGCGTGCGAGCAGCGCGTCGCAGGCCGATCGCGCCTCGTCGCTGCCCCTGAGGATCGATCCGACGGCCTGTTCGAGCAGGGGTAAGGCTTCTCCGGCCATGGC
>JBATJK010000163.1:0-2304 GCA_049668445.1 Gemmatimonadota bacterium | reverse complement strand
GTCGGCGAGTTCCTGCGTGGTGGCCGCGTCGGTCCGAACCACGCCCTCCGCGGTCCGCTCGTAGGCCCACGCCAGCACGATCGCGATCGGGAAACCGAGGAGCGCGAGCACCGCCACCCCGGTGAGGAACGCCCCCGGCAGCAGCAGCGCCTCCTGCAGCACATCGGCCGCCTGCACCACGACGAAGGCGGTCGCGCCATAGACCGCGGCCACGCGGAAGACGCGGCGTCGCTTCAGCTCGGCGAAGAATCGTTGGTATCCGTGAAGTTCAGACATTGGCCGAAGATCGCGGTTGGAGCAGGTTCGGAGCAAGGTGGGTGCCGCGCGGGGTGTGGCCTCGAATCGTCGACATCAGTTCTGGGAAGATATCTTCCCAGAAGTGTCGGAGCCGTTTTGGAGCCACCCCGTGGTCCCCCCGCCGGTGGCATCCATCCGCGGTTGCTGAAATGACCATTACTGGTCACCTTATGACTATGACTAGTCGGGTAGGAGTAGCCGAGCTCAAGGCGCGGCTGTCGGAATATCTTCGGCGAGTGCGGCGCGGGGAGACCATCACGGTACTCGACCGGGAAACGGAGATCGCCCGCATCCTCCCGCTCGCAGGCACCGACCCCCTCTCCGTCCGCTCCCCTTCGAAGGGCGTGGCCCGAATACGGGACGTACCGCTTCCTCCGCCCCTCGAGTTCGAAGTGGATGTTCTCGAGCTTCTCCGCGCAGAGCGTCAGGCCGAGCGTTGATCGCCTACCTTGACGCCTCCGTCCTTCTGCGCGTGTTGCTGGGCCAGCCCGATCAGTTGGCGGAATGGCCGAACATCAAGCTCGGAGTGGGATCCGCCCTTGTCGAGGTCGAGTGCCTGCGTGCCCTGGAGCGCCTCGGACTGCGGGACGATCTGACGGTGGAAGATCTCGCGGTCCGGCGCGAGGCCGTGTATCGGCTCACGGCCCAGATGGAACTGGTGGAGCCCACGTGGCCCGTGCTCCGGCGTGCCGGCCAGCCTTTCCCCACGCCACTCGGCGCCCTCGATGCCGTGCACCTGGCCACCGCTCTCCTGTGGCGCGACTCCTGGGGAGAGGACCTGGCCCTCGCGACACACGCCCCGGCGATGGCTCTAGCGGCGCGTGCGTGCGGACTGACGGTGGTCGGCACCTGAAATCGGCGAGCCGCTGCCCTTCCCCCCACCCGCCTCGACGGCGATCTTTGCCCCCATACCAGACCCTGGAGGTGACCGTGATGAAGTCGTGGGTCCTCGCCGTCGTTTGCCTCTCGATTCTGCCCTCAGCCGCACCTGCTCAGCTCGCCACGCAGGGGACCGTGCTCGATCACTTCCCTGGAGATTGGGTAATGACCGGCACGATCGTTGGCGACGAAGTCGTTCACGACGTTGACGCCGACTGGGTCCTCGCGGGCCACTACCTGCGATTTCACGACTTCTCCCGCGAACGCGAGGCGAGTGGGGAGCGCGCCTACGAGGCCACGGTCTTCATCGGATGGGACGCACAGACGGAGCGCTTCGTGTGCCTGTGGCTTGACGTCACCGGCGGAGAGGGTCTCGCATCGGGGGTCCTGGGGTACGCGGCACCCGTCGGCGATACGATTCCATTCGTCTTCGATGTGGGCGAATACGCGATCCACAACACCTTCGTGTACCACCGCGGTGCGGACGCCTGGGAGTGGACCATCGTGAACGTGAGCGGGGAAGAACGCAGTGAGTTCGCGCACGTGACCCTGGAGCGGCGATTCGATGCGGTCCCGGGGGATTGGTCGCCCGGGCAGCGACAGATCCTCGCTGCCATCGCCGAACTCTCCGCGTCGACCGCGCCCGGCGGCGGAGGCGCCGACGACTATGCCACGTTGCTTACCCCTGACTTCAGCCGCTGGACCATCGGGAGCGATGTTCTCAACGGCAAGAAGGACTGGGTTGACGGCATTCGTGCCTGGTTCGACGACGGTTGGCGCGTATCCGACCGCCAGGCCGAAGTGCTCGAGATCACAGTTGAAGGCGGAACGGCTTTCTCACGGCGGATCGTGAGTGAAACCTACACCGGACCCGACGGAGAGACCTCGCCTCCCGCCAGGGCCGCGCTCGCCGAAGTCTGGAGACGGGACGGTGAAGGCTGGAGATTGCAGCGCGTCACCGTTCATCCGATCCAGGAGTGACGGTTATCTCTCCAACGTGAGCACCGCGAAGTCTCCGCGCGTCGACCGCGTCTGGCCGACCGTGCCGGCCACGAGGTATTCCCCGCCGCTGGCCACGAGCAGCATCACGCCGCGGTTCGAACCGGGCCGCGGGAACACCGTATGGGC
>JBATJK010000162.1:0-5601 GCA_049668445.1 Gemmatimonadota bacterium | reverse complement strand
CAGCTTGACCTTGAACTCGGAGGAATCGAACGTCCACACGTCCATGTGGAAGCCCGTCATCGCCGTCGCGTCGATCGGCTCGGAGGTGAACTCCACCACCGCGAAACCCAGGTTCGTGTACAGCTTCGTGTCGCTGCCATCGATCACCACGTCTTCGACCGTCGCCGGGTCGAAGTCTGCCGCCCACCGGTCCACGAACACGTTGGTGTACGCGTTGCTGAACAGCGAGATCACGTTCTCGGCGGGTCGGGTCGGCGTCGGCGCGGCGGTCGAGGGCCCCTCGACCGCGGTGACGGTGACGGCTCCGTCGGCGGCCACCGAGCCGAGCGTGGCAGTGATGGTGGCCGTCCCGGTTCCTACGACGGTGATCGTCCCGTCCTCGGCGACCGTGGCTACGGAAGCGTCGGAAGAGCCGAACGTGAAGTAGTACGGGCTAGCCTGGACCGTCACCTCACGGCCATCGACGTCGTACGTCACGACCGTTCCATCGACGTTGACCGTCGAGCCCACCGTCGTGGACAGGTCCTGGGTCCGGATCGCCGGGCGTGCATTCGTGATCGTCGGGTCGTTTACGTACTGGACCTCATCGAACCACAACTCGTACCCGGCACCATCCGCGGGGCCCGAGGCGACCTCGAACAGACCGCGCTCCATGGCCAGCTTATCGGGAAGCGGAATCGGGACGACGTACCTCTCCCAGATCGTGGTGAGCGGAAGATCCGTCACCTGCGCTCCGTAGAGAGAGCTACCCGTAAGGTCGTTCCCGATGCCGACCAGGCCGAGAGTCGCGGGCATGCTCGATTTGGCCCAGAACTCCAGCGCGTTGTACCCCGTCAGGTCGCGCCCTCCGGAACTCGTGAAGGCTCCGCCGGCGAAGCTCCCCTCCGGGTCGCCGAAGTTCGGCACGGTGAATTGAAGGGAGCGCGAGCCCTGGTACGTCACCAGAAACGAGATGTCCAGCGCGGTGACTTTGGATCCCCCGAAAGCGTCGTAGTCGACACCGGGCCCGAAGGCGTCGAGAAACACCTCGGAATCCGTCGGGAAGGGCGCCGGTTCCAGCATGGTCACGTCGCGCTCGCAACCGGTGATTCCAAGGAACAGTGCCGCAGTGAGGACGCCGATGGGGCGTGACACGAGTCTCGAAGTCATGGCCTGCCTCGAGGTTGGGTGCGGGATCCCGACGTCGCGAGGCAACGTAGCGGACCGCAGAATCCCGCTTTGTTCGCTTGCCGAACAAAGTAGGGGTTGGTAAAGACATCTGTCAAGTCGGATGGCAGACCCGAATGGCGGACTCGGTTCGCAGCTCCTTGCCCCGAAGCGGCTTCGCGGGCAACATTGCTCGCCGCCAGCCGCAGAGCCGTTGTGCCCCAACCATCAGGGAAGAGCAGCATGTTAGGAACATCTTTCGACGATTCCCAGCGATTCATCCTTGAGAGCTTCGCCAGCGGTCTGCCTTTCTCCAGCTTTCTCCCAGGCATTGCCGGTCCTCTCGGGACGCCCATGTGGGTCTTCTACGTCAACCGTGGACAGGCCATCGCCAGCTTTGGCATCGGCAACAAGGACAACCCGATCATGGAGTTTCTTCCTGCCAACAAATCCTACCAGAGCACGCCGTATACGGGGTTCCGAACATTTCTCAAGTTGACCGAGGCCAAGGGGGCACCGCTCTATGAGCCCTTCTCGCCATGGCGAGCCGAAGAATCGACTCAGATGTTCGTGGGCCTGAATGAGCTGGAGTTGCAAGCCACCAGTCTTTCGCGTGGCATTCAGACGAACGTCCTCTACTTCGTGCTGCCAGGCGAGGACTTCGCCGCACTCGTGCGGCAGGTGCGAGTCACGAACATCAGCGATCGCCCCATCTCGTTCGAGCTGCTGGACGGCATGCCCAAAGTCATTCCATATGGCGCGGACAACTGGAGCCTGAAGCACATCAACCGCACGCTCGAGGCCTGGATGGAGGTGTTGCATCTGGACCGGGGAATTCCTGTCTATCGACTGCGGGCCAGCGCGGGAGACACGACCGAGGTCGTGGAGTTCCAGGCGGGACACTTCTACCTCGCGTTTACGGCGGATGCGGGACCCGCGCGGCGCCTCCCGGCGATCGTGGACCCCAGGCTGGTGTTCGGGGAAGACACCTCGCTGAGCGTGCCTCAGAACTTCGCTCGGACCGCTCTGGAGGATCTCGTTTCGCAGCCCCAGGTCACCGTGGGGCGCACGCCGTCCGGCCTGTTTGGGTTGGCGGCGACGCTCGAGCCCGGGGAAGCGACCACCCTCCACGCGTTGATCGGGCATACGAGCAGTGACGAGCGGCTCTATGCGATGGCCGATCGCATCGGTCAGGCAAGTTACATCCAGGAGAAGCGTCAGGAGGCGCGCCAGCTGGTTCGGAAGCTGACGGACGTGGTCGATACCCAAACCGATCTACCGGTATTCGACGCCTACTGCCGTCAGACCTTCCTCGACAACGTGATGCGCGGCGGCTGGCCGATCGTCATGGGCAAAGCTGAACGCCCGGTCGTGTACCATGTCTACTCGCGTAAGCATGGCGATCCGGAGCGTGATTACAACGACTTCTATCTGGCACCCGAGCCCTACTCGCAGGGAAATGGCAACTACCGGGATGTGAATCAGAACCGCCGATGTGATGTCCTGCTGAACCCGAAGGTGGGGGACTTCAACGCACTGACCTTCCTGGGCCTGATTCAGCTGGACGGGTACAATCCGCTGGTGGTGCATGGGAGTCGGTTCACCCTGTCACCCGAGGCGCGCGCCAGGGTTCTGGAGCTCGTCGAGCAGCCCGAGTTGGTGAGCCCCATCCTGGAGCGGCCGTTCTCTCTCGGGGAACTCGTGCAGTCGATCCGCAATACCCCGGTCGGGCTGACGGTGGACCTGGAGACGTTCATCGCGAAGGTGTCGAGCAAGGCCACCCAGCATGTCGAGGCAAGCTTCGGGGAAGGCTACTGGGTCGATCACTGGTTCTACAACCTCGACCTCATCGACACGTACCTCGCGGTCTACCCCGACAGGGAGACCGAACTGCTCATGGGCGAGTCGCGTGTGCCTTACTACGACAGTGCGGCGGCCGTGCTGCCACGCTGGCGGCGGTACGTACGAACCCATGACGGCCGCGTGCGCCAGTACGGCGCGGTTCACGAAGCGGACGGCGAGAAGCTGGCGCTGATCGACTCGCGCACGGAGCAGCCCCGTCTGATGCGCACGGCGCACGGGAGGGGCGAGGTGTATCGGACCACGGTGCTCGCCAAGCTCGTGGGGCTCGCCGTCGTCAAGTTCAGCACGCTGGACCCGGGCGGCATGGGGATCGAGATGGAAGCAGGCAAGCCCGGCTGGTACGACGCCCTCAATGGTCTGCCCGGGTTGTTCGGCTCCTCCATGTGCGAGACGTACGAGCTTCATCGGCTGCTGACCTTCCTGATCGACGCCACGAATGCCCGGCTCGATGCGGACCTGATGCTGCCGATCGAGCAAGTGCGGCTCCTGGAGCAGGTCCGGCAGGCGCTGTCCGACTGGGCTGATTCGTCGGACCCGGACCGCGACTTCGTGTGCTGGGATCGGATGTCAACCGGGCGAGAGGCGTATCGTGAAGACACCCGCCTGGGAATCGATGGCGCGACGCACACGTTCGCCTGTCGGGAATTGGGCGCCATCCTCACAGAGTTCCGCTCCAAGGTGGCGCTGGCCATCGAGCGCTCGCTGGAACTCGGCGACGGCGTGCCACCCACGTATCTGGAGTATCGCGCGATCGAAACCGTGGATATCCTCGACGGGAATGGTCAGCCCGAGAGAGACGACCAGGGCCGGCCCTACGCGTGGGTGAAGCAGTTCGAGGTCACCCCGCTGCCCCCATTCCTGGAAGGGCCCGTCCACGCGCTCAAGTTGCAGGCGGATACCGCGTCCGCTCGCTCGCTGCATCGGCAGGTGAAGGAGAGCGAGCTGTTCGACCGAGAGCTCGGCATGTACAAGGTCAATGCTTCCCTGGCGAGCGAATCACACGAGATCGGGCGGGCCAAGGCGTTCCCACCCGGCTGGCTGGAGAACGAGTCCATCTGGCTGCACATGGAGTACAAGTACCTGCTGGAGCTTCTCCGGGCGGGGCTCTACGAGGAGTTCTATGAGGCCCTTAAGACGGCCCTGGTGCCGTTTCAACCCCCGGCTCGATATGGCCGCAGCCCCCTGGAGAATTCCTCATTCATCGCGAGTAGCGCCCATCCCGATCCCTTATTGCATGGCGCGGGATTCGTGGCTCGTCTGAGCGGTTCGACCGCCGAGTTCCTGAGCCTCTGGACCTCCATGATGGCGGGCGAGCGACCGTTCCTCGTGAGCGGTGGTGAGCTTCAGCTGAAGTTGAGCCCTGCCCTGCCGGGCTGGTTCTTCACCGACCCGGGAATCGTGAGCTTCCGGTTCCTCGGGCACTGCGACGTCACGTATCACAACCCACGCCGGCTGGATACGTATGCCGACGGGATCGAGCCTCGCCGCATCGTGCTGTGGCCCTCCGACTCGGAGTCCGTCGAGGTCGAGGGCCACACCATTGGCGCTCCCTATGCCGAGATGGTACGAAGCGGTGACATCGGCCGAGTAGAGGTGTTCTTCTAGATGGCAGCTCAGGACGGCTAGAACACGCCTCTGCAGCTGTCTTCCAGAAAGACGACGATCCTGTCAACTTCCCGGGCGGTTTCGGGTATTTCCGCTAGCTCGAGGCCCGGATAGAGTTCCACCTCTTTCCAGTTCTCAATGGTCTCACTGAAGAACTGAGATGCTGACGCATCGGCCTCATAGACGATCAGGTCATATGGTTCCGCCTTATCCCCGCCGAATCTGGTAATCACCTGCCATTCCCCGTCTCTCTTGTACGAGGTATTCGTGTGGTCCGACTGGGGATAGTACTTGTCGTCTGTAGGCTTTAGCAGAACCCAAATGTCTGCATCGTGTGCATCCGGATAGACCCCCATGGTAAGGATCCGGCATTTCACGGAATCGCCTTCGAGGGGCGAGATCACCTGCACTCTTTGAACTGGGACCTCAATTGGCAGTCTGTTGCCGACAGCTACCTGTTCAAGGGGGCTCTGTTGATACACGGTTCCAAATGAATACCCGCCATAGATGACCAGGAGGATGCCTGCTCCTCCCAAGAGAAGTCTCAGCGTGGGATTCATCAGGTCCAGAGAAAACAAAGCATCGCCAATGGCACAGAGGATGAGTGCGGCACCAACAATCGTGACGACTATTTCTGCAGACATTCTTCTTGTCTCGATCGGAGGATTCTCTACAGTACTCCCCGGCGCGCTTCTAACTCAGCCTTGATTTCCCGGGCACGTTCCTCGGTCAGGCTGTAATTCCACATCACCAATATCGCCAGAAAGGCCGTGAATGCCGGGATCACGATGTCCGCTATACGCAGGTTCAACAAGGTTTCAGCCGTCTGTTGGGCAGCGTTCCCGTCGAAACCTACCAGTTTGAGCACCAGTCCTCCCAACACGAGGGCCAGTGCCTGTCCGAGCTTCACCATCCACCAATAGATGGCGCCGAATGTCCCTTCCTTTCTGGGCATGCCGTTGGTCAACTCATCCAGATCGCAAACAT
>JBATJK010000161.1:0-5964 GCA_049668445.1 Gemmatimonadota bacterium | reverse complement strand
CCTCGGTGGGGGTATCGAGCAGGCCGATCAGAGACAGCAAGGTCGACTTGCCGCACCCGGAGGGGCCCATCACCTCGGCGAATTCGCCGTCACGGATCTCCAGGTGAATGTCCGCCAGGGCATGCGTTTCCATCTCCTCGGTGAAGAAGAGCTTCTGCACGCCTTCCAACCGGATCAACGGCGTCCCATTCTCCATCTTCCGCCCCCGTGTTCGTCGTCCTCGTCCATGCGTCGCTGCCGGCAGGATCGTCCCGCAGCATTTTCAGGCCTCACGCGTTAGACGCCCCCTGTACCCAAAGGGTTGAGCGGCCTGTGCGATCCCTGTGAACATGTCCTACGTGGAGACGGCCCAAACGGTTTCAGGTCCGGGTTCGGATTCGTGCGCGGGATGCTCCGTCCCTCTATCTTGACCAGGATCGATTTCGTACTCGCAGTCAAAGGCAATCGAATGTCGAAAATGTTGGGACTTCTCGCGGCCGTCAGCCTTGCCTGGCCCGCAGCGGCCGCAGGGCAGGACTCCGGCCCACTCGAAGTGGGTGTCGAAGCACCCGATTTCGAGCTCGAGGGCGCGAGTCGCTCCGGCGTGCTACCGGAACCGGTGCGGCTGAGCGATTTTCGCGGAAAGACGGTCGTCATCGCCTTCTTCTACCGGGTTCGGACGCCTGGCTGAACGATTCAAATGGAAGCGTACCGTGATCAGTACGCACGTCTGTTTGGAGAAGGTGGAGACGTCGTTCTTCTGGCTGTGAACAGTGACACTGCCGAGGAGCAGGCGGCGTGGGCCCGCGACGGGGAGTTTCCGTTCCTGTTCGCCAGCGATCCGGGGAACGAGGTGGGCAGGCTCTACGGTGCCGCGCGCAGCCGCAACGTGTTCATCGTCGATCCGGAAGGCCGGATCGCATGGCGAGCCATCCCGTTCCGGGAGGTTGATCCAACGGCATACGAGGAGCTCGGCGCCGCGATCGAGGAAATCGCCGGCGAGCGCTAGCCCGCCGGCTTGGAACCCAGGACTCCGCGGATCGCCGCGTCGACGTCCTGGTCCCGGCCGATTCCGGTGTAGGCGACCCTGCCGTCCGCGTCGAGGATGACGATGTAGGAGGTCGCGGGTGTCTCGAACGCGCGGACCGCCTCGCCGCGGCTGTCCCATAACGTCGGGTACGGAACCGGGTGATCTTCCAGGTGGCTCCGAACACGCCGTTCCGACTGGCCCACGGCTACGGCGATCGCGAAGAAGTCCACCTGGTCTCCGTAACGCGCGTGCGCTTCCAGCATGTCGGGATGAAGATCCTCGCAGTTCTCGCACCACGTCGCCCAGAACTCCAGCAGCACCGGTCGGCTGCCAAGATGGTCCGAGAGGTCGACTTCTCCCCCCTGTACGTCCGGCAGCGTCGGTCCCGCCGGCACGGCGCCCCGTTCGATCCCGATGCGGGTTTCCTGCGCGATCAGCGAGGCCGTGGGGGCGGCACCCACACCCAGCAGGAGCACTGCAGCAATGAAACGATGCACGGCAGACATGTAGGTATCCCTCACCATACGAGCCAGGCCTGGTAAACGTAGTACGCTGACATCGCGAGCATCAGAGCGCCAGCGATCCTCTTGACCCACGTCGTCCAGGCGCCGGCCTTTGGTAGCCGGTTCGCAGCGCCGGCCGATACGCCCACCACGAACAGCAGGGCGGTCATTCCGAGCGAGAACACGAAGAGGTAGGCGAAGCCCAGCCAGGCGTTTCCCGTCGTGGAAACCCACGTGAGGACCGCCGCAAAAGCGGGAGCCCCGCACGGCGCGGCGACCAGACCCGAGGTAGCCCCCAGCAGAAAGACGGCCGGGTAGGAGCCTCCACCCAGGCCACCCGCCCACTCGACCAGGCGACGAGGTGCCGCCACCGGCAGCACGTCCAGCATGGCGAGGCCGAACAGGGCTAGCATGAGGGCGATCAGGAGTCTGGCCCACACGCTTGAAGCGATGCTCCCAAAAAGCTGTCCAGACAGACCGGCTATGAGGCCGGCCACGGCGTACAGGAGCGCCAGTCCCAGGACGTAGGCGAGGGTGAGTCCGACGACCCTCGAGCGTGGGGCTCTTTCGCCCGCCGTCCCCGAGATGATCCCTGCCGTGATAGGTATCATGGGGTAGATGCAGGGAGTCAGGCTGGTGAGCACCCCGGCCCCGAACAGCAGGGGCAATGCGAGTGCCGGCTGAGACGCGAGCGAGTCGCCGAGTGCCGTCTGCAGTGCCAGGTAGTGCCACGCGGTGCCGGCCATCAGGCTAGCGGCTGCACGAGGATATCTCGAGCGATGTCCGAGTCGATCGCGAGCTCGGTCTCTCCGATCCGGATCACGCAAGCGGGCTGGTGCTGCACGAGCGTGATCTCCGCATCCGGCCCCAGCCCATACACCGTGAGCGTACGGTGTCGATCCGTGACCGTGGATCCCAGGCACAGAACGGTCGCCTTCTGTCCCGGGCGGAGCTCGGCTGCTGTTCTCACCCCGGGCGGGAGGCCCGCCACGGTGGGGAGACGGCGTCGAAAGAGCCGCTTGACGAAGGACACGGTCGGGGGAGTTTCCGGGAACTCGTACTCGCACGCCGGACAGCGGACCAGGTGGCACAGGGAGCCCAGGGGACACCCGTGGGCACACAGGGTATCCGTCTTCTCGAACTCGAAGCCGCACATCGGGCACGTCAGATAGTCTGGAGCCATCGTCCCACGTGGTTCACGATACCGCCCACGAACAGTGCAAAGGGAAAGATGAAGGCGACCATGCCTGCCGCAACAGCCTTGCCATGCTCCTTGGCGATGATCAGGAGCGTGGCGAAGCACGGCATGAACAGTGTAATCGTGACCATCGCCACCAGAATCTGGTGCGGGGTGAGGATCGGGTTCGGTCCGGTAACGGCGTCAAGGACGTAGACGGCCCCGAAATCACGCCGCATGAACCCGACCAGGAAGGCGTTCGACATCTCGGCCGGTAGTCCGAGCCATCCCGACACCAGCGGCTCGGCCCACGTGGAGATGCGGGCCAGGAGATTCAGCCGGTCCATCACGAACAACACCGCGGTTCCGACGGCGAATACCGGGATGACCTCCCTGAGGTACCAGTCCAGTCGGGTCCCGGTCTTCACGAGCACGTTGCCAATCTGTGGCCGGCGCATCGGCGGAATCTCAAGAATGAAGTCGCTGGTCTGGCCGGGGAACACACGGGCTGACAGCCAGCCGACGGCCAGAAGGACGCCGGCCATCAGGGCGAGCCAGACGAGCGCCCCGACCGGAGACAGCGCCGCCATCAGGGCGAGCAGCACCCCGAGCTGCGCGGAGCAGGGGACGGCCAGCGCGAGCAGCATAGTCGTGACCAGCCGCTCCTTCCGGGTCTGCAGAATGCGCGTCGTCATCGTGGCCATGGTCACGCAGCCCAGGCCCAGGATCATCGGGAGGACGGCCTTTCCGTTCAGTCCCATGATCCGGAACGCCCGGTTCAACATGATGGACATGCGGGCGAAGTACCCGGAATCTTCCAGGATGCTGAATACGAAGAAGAAGATCGTCACGATCGGCAGTACGATGGCGAAGGCATAGCTGAGCGCCATGGTGATCTGCCCGAAGGGGCCGACCAGGAAATCGTGCACGAGTCTCAGGAACGACTGCCAGCCCGAAAGATCGGCATCCGCGGGAATGGTGTAGGGCGGCCGGATTACCACCTTGTCGAACTGCGTGATCTCCAGGTCGTGGGCCGGGGATACGGGCAGAGACATGCTGTAGGGAACCGTCTCCACCAGGTGCTCGTGCGGGAAGGGAAAGACCGCATCCGTCGCCTGAATGGCGAGCGGGCTGAGACGCTGCTCGAACCCGGCGATCTCCAGGGCGTCCACGAGGGTGCCCGCTCCGAACAGTCCCACGAACCAGAAGACGGTGAGGAGAATGGCGGCAAGGAACGCCATCCCCTTCACCGGATGCATGGCCCAGAAGCCGATTCGCACGCCCAGGGGGGCGCCCTTCGGTTGGTCGATCGCGTACGTATCCGAGATGATCTCGTTGACCCGCGAGAGACGATCCTGGGCCCCGCTCAATTGGGGCTGAGGGCCCGCCACCGTGTCCACCTGCGTGGGCGGACCATTGTGCAGCACCTGCGGATCCGGCACGCGAGCCCGGGGAAGGGCCTCCACCAGGTCTTCCGTTCCCTCGTTGCGGGGCGCCACGGTCACGACGACGGGAATCCCGAGGATCTCGCCCAGGCGATCGGCGTCGACGCTTCCACCCCGGGCCTCCAGCTCGTCGTACATGTTGAGGACCAGCACCATGGGGCGCTGGAGTTCGACCAACTGAAGGGTGAGAAGCAGGGCCCGACGGAGGTTCTTGGCATCCGCGACCTGAACGATCGTGGCACCCGGGTTTTCGGTAAGGAGGCCCCGCGTGACACGCGCTTCGTCGCTGCGGGGCGAAAGGTCATTCAGACCCGGGGTATCGACGACCTCCTGCTCCAGCCCGTTGAACGACGCGCGAGCGCGCACCAACTCCACCGTCGTGCCGGGGTAATTCGACACGGTGACGTAGCGCCGGGTGAGGTTCCGGAACAGAAGGCTCTTGCCGACGTTCGGATTGCCCACCAGCACGATGGAGCACTCCGACGCCGGGATCTCGGTAGTGGTCGGCACGTCTCCGATTCGCAGCTCAGATTAGAATGAAACTCAATCTCGTTTACCTGTCGACCGAAAGCAACCTCGGATTGCGGTAGGCGGCGGCCAGCGTGGCGGCCCGCGCCACCATGAGGGCAACGATCCCCCACCAGACTCCCGTCAGGCCCCAGCCAAGGGGAAGGACCAGGAAGAGGATGACGGCCGCACACGTCGCGGAGAAGGCCATCTGGCGGGCCAGGAATTGGAACCGCTCCGCCCCGATGAACACGCCGTCCCACACGAAGACGACCGCGTTCAGAGGCTGCATGGCGACGATGAACGGAAAGATCCCGGCCACGGCCGCGAGGACGGCCGGTTCGTCCGTGAACAGTCGTGGAAGCACCGGAGCGAGCAGGAAGAAGATGCCTCCGAGGGCGACGCCCGACAGCAGCCCCCAGACCAGAAGGCGGTTGGACGCCCGGCGGGCCATGGCCGCGTCTCCGGCTCCCCGGTAGCCGGCTACCAGCGCCTGGGCCGCTACGGCGAGCGAGTCCACGGTCATCGCGAGCAGGAGCCAGATCTGTGTGGCCACCTGGTGAGCCGCGACCTGGACCGTTCCGACCCGGGTCGCCACCGCCGTGGCCAGGGTGAGCGTTCCGATGAGGGCCACGGTGCGCAGGGCGAGCTCTCTCCCGATCCGAAGGAAAGGACGGATCTCCGACAGGGCCGGCAGCCTCGGTTGGATTCCAAGCTCGCGGCTTCGATTTCGAAACAGCAGGTGGATGAACCACAGGGCTCCGACCCACTGCGCGATCAAGGTCGCCAGCGCCGCTCCCTCGAGTCCCCAGCCGAAACCGAAGATGAACAGCGGGTCCAGCACCAGGTTTACCAGGTTCAGCCCCAGCGTAACCAGCAGAGGCGTCCGCGTGTCGTGGTAGCCACGGAACGCGCCGTGCCCGGCTGTCACGAACAGTACGGCGGGACCCGCCAGGGCCCTGATCCGCAGGTAGGAGAGGGCGGGGTCTCGAAGTTCTCCGCCCGCCCCCATGAGAGCTACGATCGGGACCGCAAGAAGCTCCAGCAGCAGCATGGCTGCCCCGCCCACGATGGCGGCCAGGAGGAAGGCCTGCATGACGACGTCCCCTGCCGCTTCCCGATCGCCGCGACCCACCGCCCGTGCCACCAGCGGCGTGGTGCCATACGCCAGGAAGTTGAACACCACGAACGCCATGGCGAAGATCGACGTGTTCACCCCGAGGGCGGCCAGGGGTACGACCCCCAGGCGGCCCACGAACACCGTGTCGACCATGGACACGAGGGGATCCGCCGCCAGGGCCCCCAGGGCCGGGATGGCCAGGC
>JBATJK010000160.1:0-1860 GCA_049668445.1 Gemmatimonadota bacterium | reverse complement strand
TGAAGAGAGATAGCTACCTGCAGGCCAAGCTGGTCTTCCCCGACCTCCAGTCGGATGTCTCGGGTGTCGAGAGGCAGGCGCGGCAGGCAGAGCCTGCCCGGTCGTCCGAACGGTGGCAGACATCTCGAAACCGGATGGCCGTTCTGTCCAGCGGGGGCAAGGAAAGCCTCCTCAGCTACGGGCTGCTCAAGGAACTGGGATACGAGACCCACTCGTTGTTCGTGAACGAGTCCGGCCGGCACTGGTACACGGCCCTCAACGGCTTCCGTCACCTGAGCGCGACGGACCCGCACGGCACGGTCCGTATCTGGACGACGGCCGACCGGGTGTTCAACTGGATGCTCCGGCGGCTGCCGCTGGTTCGCCCGGACTACCACCGGATCCGGGCGGATGACTATCCGATCCGCCTTTGGACCGTTGCAGTGTTCCTGTTTGGCGCTCTCCCCGTGATGCGTCACCGGGGCATCGCTCGGATCGTGATCGGCGACGAGTACGACACCACGAGGTCGGTGAAGCACCAGGGTATCCCGCACTACGACGGGCTGTACGACCAGAGTCGGTTCTTCGACAACGCGCTGTCCCTGTATTACCGCCGCAAGGGGTGGGGCGTATCGCAGTTCTCGCTCCTCCGGCCGATGTCGGAACTGCTGGTCGAGCAGGTGCTGGTGGAACGCTATCCGGAACTGCAACGCCACCAGGTGTCCTGTCATGCGGCCACCGTGAAGGGCGAGGCGGCACTTCCATGCGGAAAATGTGAGAAATGCCGCCGCGTGGTAGCGATGCTCAGCGCGGTCGGCGGCGACCCGACGCGGTGCGGATACAGTCCTGCGCAGGTCGAGACCTGCCTCGAGGCGGCGGCCGAGAAGGGGCTGCACCAGGAATCGGCCGGTGAGCGACAGCTGATGTGGCTGCTGGGCGAACAGGGCCGGATTCCGGCGACAAAGGCGCCCAGAGGATCGTCACGGAAAGAACGGGGCCCGAACCCGGAGATCCAGGCACTGCGTATTGACGACCGGAGAGCGCCGATCCAGTCCATCCCGGGCGCGCTGCGGCGCCCACTATACGGGATATTGCTCGAGCACGCGGACGGTGCCGTGCGGCGGTCCGGGCGCAAGTGGATGCCGTTCGACCTGATCAACGACCCGAGCCTCGCCCGTCCATACCGCTTCGAGGCCGCTGAGGCAGAAGACAACGAAGGCGGCACGCGGCCCGGCACGGCGGCTCGCGACTACCTGCTGGCCGAGCTCACGTGGCCCGAGGCGGAGCGCAGGTTCGCCGAAGTGGACATCGCGTTGCTCCCGGTAGGCGCGATCGAGCAGCACGGTCCCCATCTGCCGCTCGACACGGACTCGTGGGATGCCGACTACATGTGCAAGGAAGTTGCCCGGCGCTGCCGATCACCCCGCCCCCTGGTCCTGCCCCCAATCCCGTACGGTGTCTCGTATCATCACCAGGACTTTCCCGGCACGATCTCCGTGGGACCGGACACCCTGGCAAGGCTGGTGTACGAGATCGGTATGAGCGTCGCCGGCAACGGGATCACGAAGCTGATCATCGTGAACGGTCACGGCGGCAACATGCCGACGCTTCAATACGCCGCACAGATGATCAACCGGGACGCACATATCTTCACGTGCGTGGATACCGGCGAAACGAGCGACACGGATGTGGCTCGGCTTGCCGAGACTCGCGCCGACGTGCACGCGGGGGAGATTGAGACGAGCACCAGTCTTGCCACTCGTCCCGAGCTGGTGGACGTGACCCTCCTCAAGAAGTTCGTGCCCAGGTTCTCCAGTCGGTACTTGGACTTCGCGTCCGAGCACGGGGTCGAGTGGTACGCCCACACCTCCAGGATCTCAC
>JBATJK010000159.1:0-1665 GCA_049668445.1 Gemmatimonadota bacterium | reverse complement strand
CGGGCCTGGTGCGCCAGGGACTCCTCGACCTCGAGTTCCAGCCGGGGCCGGAGATCCGCTTCCGTCCACCACAGGAACAGGGCGAAGGGTATGGTCAGGGTGGCGATGAGAAGGTAGGTGGTGCGCGCGGAGGGCCTCATGTGAGCTACTCCGGCCCGCGGAAGCGGTATCCGACGCCGCGGACGGTCTCGAGTAGATCGCCGCTGTCGCCCAGCTTCGCTCGCAGCCGGGCCACGTGCATGTCCACGGTTCGCGTCTCGATCCGTGCTTCCGTATTCCAGGCGGCCTGCAACAGCTGCCGCCTGGACTGAACGCGGCCGCGCCGTTCCAGGAATACCTCCAGCAACCGGTACTCCAGAGGCGTGAGATCCATCTCTTGGCCGCCGCTGAACGCGCGGTGCGACTCGCGGTCCAATTCCACCCCGGACGCCCGCAGGGCACGTGTCGGCGAAACGGGCTCAGCGCGACTTCTCCTGAGAAGCGCCTTCACACGCAGCGTCAGCTCACGCGCACTGAACGGCTTCGTGACGTAGTCGTCCGCTCCGTACTCGAAGCCCCGAATGCGCTCTTCCTCTTCCTGTCGTGCGGTGAGGAGGAGCACCGGAACCGTCGCCGTTCGCTCGTTGCGTCGGAGCGTCTTCAGGACCTCGTATCCGCCCACGACGGGGAGCATCAAGTCCAGTACGAGGTGGTCCGGCGGAGCGTCGATCGCGGCCGCGATCGCTGACTGTCCGTTGACGGCGGTGCTTACGCGAAAACCCTCGCGGCTCAGCTGGTAGACGAGGATGCTGAGAATGTCAGGCTCGTCGTCGACGACGAGAATGTGCTCTTCGGCCACGCGGTCAGTCCGGAAGCAAAGCGGCGAGAAACTGACGAAGCGTGGAGGCCGGCAACTCCGTTGCCCTGCGCACGAGGTCGTCTTCGGACTCCTCCACCAGGATGGCGTCCGTGTCGTATCGCTCTTCACCGCGGCGGAAGGAGATGCGTCCCCGGCACAGGTCCGCGGAGGCACGTTCCGCCACGACCACCAGGCTCCAGGTATCGTCATGGTCATGCAGCGTGCCGACTTCATACTCGCGGGTTGCCGTGTCCCAGATCTGGAGCTGGGGAGGGTCGCCGTTGGTTCTGCCCGACTCGTTCACCGCTTCTCCCCCTGCTGCCCGTTGCCATCCGCCTGTTCCGACTTCCACAGCCCGAGGAGATGGGGATCATAGCGTCCCGGGTCCTCGGTGTATTCCGCGATCCACGTCTCTATGTCCGGTAGAGGCACGCTCGTACGCAGTTTCCGGGTCACGAGCTGCATCATGGCCTGGAAACTGAGCGCGCCCACCGTGAGATCCGCTTCGTGCGCAGCTTCTTCCATGAGCTGGTAGGTATGTTCGTCGGTGAGGGAGAGGAATACCTCGGAGATTCGGGCCGAGCAGTAGTCCAGGTACTTGGCTCGCAGAATGGGGTCAACGTTCACGCGCTGGCCCGCACGTGCCGAGGCACCAAGTCGATCCTCACCTGAATTCTGGCCCACGTTCGGTATAGCCCGCGGCTCACTCTTGAACGTCAACGTATCCGTACGGTCCCTATGCGGATGTAGCGCGGGGGGGTGAGAGCGTCAAGCGGTCCCCGACCGTGAGTCGGAGCCGTTTCAGGAGTGAGCGAAGGGGGGGAAGG
>JBATJK010000158.1:0-1638 GCA_049668445.1 Gemmatimonadota bacterium | reverse complement strand
TCGGCGGCGAGCAGCTCGTCTTTCTCCCTCAGCGCGAGGTCGTAGGCCCGTGCCAGCACCCACTCGGAGTTATCGATCGTCACGTGGGCGTTCCGGTATCCCATCGCGCTGAGCGCCTGCGCGACCGAGTCCCGCACGGCCACCGTCTCGCCTTGGTGCAACAGCGGATAGCGGAACCACCGAATCGAGTCACGGGTCAGTGCGTGCATACGGGCGTCGCACCGCCGGACATCTTCGAGCCACGTCTCGGGGTCGGTGCGGTTGAGGTCCATGTGGGTGGAGGAGTGGTTGCCGAGCTCGATCTTCGCCTGCCGCCAGCGACGGATCGCCCCGCCGTCGGGCAGCAGGTTTGCGCAGGTCACGAAGCCGACGGCCGGTACGTCGCGCGCCTTGAGCGTGGCGAGGAGCCTGGAAGTGCGCTCGATAATCCGGGTCCGGCCGATCGTCCTGCCGTTCCACGGGAGGTCATCGAAGGTGATGGCGAGCGGGACTCCTTCAACGAAGTCCTGGCCTCGATCCGCACAACCGGCCACGAGCAGCGCGGCGAGACCGGCGAACAGGGTCAGTCGGCGCACCTGCGGGTCAGTCCTTGCGCCCGATCTCGATCATTCGCTCGACGGCTGTCAGGGCACGAAGCCGCAGCTCTTCCTCGAGGTGGATCTCGTACTGCAAGTTCTGCAGCGAGGCGAGCGTCTTCTCGAGCGTGATCTTCTTCATGTGCGGGCAGATCGTGCATGGACGGACGAACTCGAGATCCGGATGCGCTTCCATCACATTGTCCGACATCGAGCACTCGGTGACCATGATCACGTGGTTCGACTTTGCCTCGTCGAGGTAGTCGATCATCGCGGTCGTCGAGCCGACGAAGTCGCAAACGTCGCACACTTCGGGCGAGCACTCGGGGTGAGCGATCACCTCGATCCCCGGATACTGCGCCCGGTACGCCTGGATCTCTTCGACGGTGAACTGCTCGTGCACCATGCAGCGACCCTTCCACAGGATCACGTCGACGTCCGTCTCCTTCGCGACGTTCATCCCCAGGTACTCGTCGGGGAGGAAGATCACCCGGTCCACGCCCAGCGATTCCACCACGGCGACGGCGTTGGCCGAGGTACAGCAGATGTCCGTCTCCGCCTTGATCGAGGCGGGCGTGTTCACATACGTGACGACCGGCACGCCGGGATAGCGCTCCTTCATCAACCGCACGTCGGCCGGCGTGATGCTGTCGGACAGGGAGCAGCCGGCATCGAGGTCGGGGATGAGGACAGTCTTGGAGGGGTTGAGGATCTTCGCGGTCTCGGCCATGAAGTGGACGCCGCAGAACACGATGATGTCGGCTTCGGCATCCCTGGCGATGATCGACAGGCCCAGCGAGTCACCCACGTAGTCGCTGATCCCATGGAAGATCTCGGGCACCATGTAGTTGTGCCCCAGGATGATCGCGTTCTTTTCCTTCTTCAGCCGGTTGATCTCGTAGATCAGCGGCGCGTGCAGCTCCCACTCGAAGCGGGGAACGGAGTCCTTGACCTTCTCGTATATCGACTCGGTCGCCGCAGCGACCTCGGGAGTGAACGTAAGGGTCTCGGGCATCATCGCCTCCTGTCCGGGCGCCCGGTAGTCCTGCAATATTGGCTCTGT
>JBATJK010000157.1:0-4706 GCA_049668445.1 Gemmatimonadota bacterium | reverse complement strand
GTTGTCGTGCCCGGCAGCCACCAGTGGAGCACATCCCCCTCCTCGAACTGCCGGCGGGCCGCCTCGAGGATGTGCGCCCGGGCCACGCCGGGCTCGGCGTGCAGCAGCGCCAGCACGTCCTGAAGCTGATCCCGGAATCCGAAAGCGCCACTCGACTGGTACAGGGCGGTCCTCGCCCACATGCGGCAGACGAGAGACTGGTAGAGGGCCCAGCGGTTGAGGAGGATGTTCATGGCCGGGTCGGGAGTCTCGACCGTCAGCGCGCCCAGCGTATCGTCCCACATCTCGCCCAGACGGTCCCGCGCTGCGTACGCGGCCGCCGGGTCGCGGTACTCGAGGGCCCGCTTCACCGCCGCGTCCCGGCTGACCTCCTGGCCGAGGACGAAGTGCACTTCCTTCGTTTCGCCGGGCGCCAGGTCCACGTGCAGCATCCACGCGGCGCACGGGTCCGCACCGGGCTCGACCGTGCCGGACAGCCCGACACGATCGAGGGCGGCAGGCCTCGCCGGATCCCCGTTCTGCCCGAGAAACTCCGTCCGGTTCGCCGTGATCCCGTGCGGGGGCCCACTCGCCGTCAGGAACGTCACCTGCTCGGCGAAAGGCTCGGTGAATGGATTTCGAAATAACATCACCTGATGCGATGTATCATATTCTGGAACAACGTATTGAGCGCTCGAATCACGGTCGCGACCGAGCACCAGCTCCGCGAAGTAGGTCGCGGTGATGCGGCGCGGGACGCGCCGGCCGTTTTCCAATCTCAGTCGAACGATCTTCACGGGCGCATCGGGCGGGCAGAAGACGGTCAGGCGCTGCCGAAGCCCGTGGCTGTGGTGCTTGAACGACGTGTATCCGGCCCCATGCCGCACCTCGTACGGTAGCGCGGTGCCGCACGGATGCGGGGTGGGCGACCACACGTCCGCAGTTTCTTCGTCTCGAAGGTATATCGCCTCGGCCGGGCGGTCCGAGACCGGATCGTTCCGCCAGGGCGTGAGCCGGTTTTCCGAACTGCTCCCGGACCACGTACAGCCGAGTCCGGACTCGGACACCATGCACCCGAAGGTCGGATTGGCGAGCACGTTGATCCAAGGGGAGGGAGTCGGCCGGGCACGGCGGACCCGGATCACGTACTCCCGTCCGTCGGGGGTGAACCCCCCGATTCCGTTGAAGAGGACGAGGTCGGACGAGAGCTGGACGGCCACGTTCTCCCGCTGGCCGAGGGGACTGGAGACCACGGGCACGAAGGGCGGCAGCCGAGCCGGCGGCTGGCGGACCTCGCGTACCCGGTCCCGCAGGCTCTCGCTCGTCCCTTCCAACACCACTCCGGCGACGCTCTCCAGCAGAGTCCGGTCCATGAAGTCGCAGGTCTCCGCCCCCACGACGTGGATGCCGCCGGGACGCCCGATCCAGTCCGTCCCTCCACCCGCTTCGATCGCCGCTACCAGCCGGTCGCGCAGAGGCCGGGCGTATCCTCCCGACTCGAGATCGAGGATCACGAGATCGATGCGGAGGCCTCGCGAGCGCCAGAACCGGTGCGCCCGAAGCAGGCTCTCGACGGCCACGACTTCGTCCACGCCGGCGAGACGCAACAGCAGGATTGGATGATCGCCCGATATCCCGTACTTCCACAGGGCCGACTGCGACCTGCCCCACCGGTGGAACGTCTCTGGCGCCGCCCGCAGGCCGGGGTGCGGGCGGAGAAGCGGTGAAAGCAGCGCCTGGAAGTCTTCCATCTCGTGCGGCTCGATCTCCAGGTCGTGCAGGGTGAGCTGCATGCGTTGCCGCGCCAGGTCGAAGGCCGACGCGACGTGAAGGAACGAGCGATAGAAATCGAGGATGTCCCGCACCCCACGGCTCGTGGAAGCGGCGACGGTCAGGAAGGCGAAGTGCCGGACCTCGTGCGGCGCGAGCTCGAACCGGCAGCTCAACGCCATGATCGGATCGAGGGGCGTCCCGGTCGTGTCCGACAGCATGCCCAGGCCGGTGCTGAGGGCCGCCGGACGACGTGCCGTCCCACCCCGCCCAAGGAAGGCCGCCCGGCTCGCCCCGTAGCTGATGTGAGGCGGCTCCGATCCGCCCGCGCACACGACGGAGTGCGCCAGGTACACGGGCTGGGCGTCCGGCGCCTGCGGGCGGCGCCACAGGAGCAGGGCGTCGTGACTGGCCAGCCAGCGGCTCTGCACGAACAGCTTCGAGTACGCCGGGTGGCGCATGTAGTCGGCCTCCGGGCCCAGCACCACTTCCGCGTAGCTCGCGAGCGCGAGCCGGCGACGCTCACCCGTCTCGTTGCTGAGCGTGACGACCCGGATCTCGAGGTCGTCATCCGGCGGAACGGTCACTCGCGTGCGCATGCCGATCCCGTTCCGGTGCCCCCGGAACTCGGCGAAATGCGGCGCGAACTCGACGGTCATGTCGTCCGGACCCGCCGGGGCCGGCGCGGCCGACCACAGGTCACCGGAGTCGAGGTCGCGCACGTAGATCCATGTCCCGCAGTCGTCCAGCGTGGGATCGGCGCTCCACCGGGTGAGCGCCGTGTCCATCCAGTAACTCGCCCCGCCGCCCCGACCCGTGAGGCGCACGGAGTAGCTCTCGTTGGACAGGATGTGGGTCTCCGGCAAGGGCGACTCCGGTGACACACTCCACGCTTTCACCGGGCTGGGCGGCGCGAGGGCGCGCGGAGGGACTCGCACGGCCGCGGTCCATGACTCGCGGATCGGTACACGCCAGGGAACCCTCTCCTGCAACAGGTACGCAATGGTGGCCATGCGTGGATCGGCGTGGAACCGGTCGGCCATGCCTCGCTTCGACAGTTGGTTGCCGATCGCGACCAGGATCATGCCCTGGTGATGCGCCATGTACGAGCGAACGCGCCGCGGACGCGCGAGCTGCAGGCGGGCCGACGGCCCGTAGTCGATGGCCTCGTACAGGCCCATCGGGCCGAACATGCCAAGGCGATCGAGGTCGCGGAGGTTCCGGATTACCTGCGGAGCGGCGAACGGCAGTGCCAGCACCGAGGCGTACGGCGCGATCACGAGTCGCTCACCGGGGTCACGTCGCAGTCCTAGTTCCGGTACGCCGAACGCACGGTACTGGTAGCTGGCGTCGCTGCCGAGCTGGTAGTAACCCGACTCGGAAATCCCCCAGGGGATCCGGCGGCGCCGGGTGAACCGGATCTGCCGGCGCACGACGTCCCGGCACGAACGGCCGAGCAGCGTCTCCGGGGGCGCGCGCAGGTACAGCGTGGGCAGCAGGTACTCGAACATCGTGGCGGCCCACGACAGGAGCACCGGCCGGCCACCCAGCCGGGCGTACGGTCGGCCGAGCGACAGCCAGTGCTCGACGGGGATGTCGCCCCGGGCGATCGCCACGTAGCTGGCCAGCCGGGCCTCGGAAGCCAGGAGGTCGTAGTAATTCGGATCCAGCTCCTCGGCCGACACGTTGAACCCGATGCGGAACAGGCCGCGGCGGCGGTCGAACAGGAAGGCGAAGTCCATCTCGTCCTCGAGTCGCCCGGCCTCGCGGGCCGCTCCCTCCAGGCTCCGGGTGAGCCTTTGCGCTGCGCCGCTCGCCTCCTGCAACGCTTCGTCCAGCCGGTCGCCCCACTGCAGGATCGCCTCTCCCTCCGGCTCGTTCAGTTCCGCGGCCGCTTCGGCGAGCAGTTCGCCGGACCGGTGGCGGGTCCACTCGGCGAGCCGCGGCAGGTCCGCGAGTGAGACCGGCTCCGCGAGCCCGCTCGCCAGGGCGAACCATTCACGCTGGAGCCGGGAGCCGGGCGCCGCTTCACGCAGCGCCGGCGGAGCTTCCGAGAGCACCGCGAGCCACGGATGCAGCGTGCGGCACAATCGGCGCAGGAGGCCGACCTGCTGGTGCAGCTTGCGCGTCCACACACGGAGATCTCGGAGCGCTCCCAGGCGGTCCCGGGTTCCCGAATCGTCCGCCAGCGCCCCGACGATCTCGTCGATCTCGGCGAGGCGGCGATCTTCCAGGTCACGCAGGAACTCGTAGCAGTCGACCAGACTCCGCGTACCTTGCGCGCGCCCGGCCTGCAGCTCCGCGAAGCCCCTCCGCAGGGAGCCGGCCAGTCGTCTCAATTCGGGCTCGCCGTGTGCGGCGAGAGTCTGCTCCGCGGAGCGGACCGTGTCGGCCAGACCCTCCATGAGCGCGGGGCGAAAAACGGGAGTCCGGATCACCTCGGCGAGGCCTTGCTCCAAAGTGATCAGGGCGGCCGCCAGGTTGCCGCTGTCCACCGTCGACACGTAACGCGGCTCCAGGGGGCGCAGGTCTTCGGTGCCATACCAGTTGAGCAGGTGCCCGCGGTGTCGCTCCAGCCGGCGCATCGACTCCAGCGTGTTCAGGACGAGCGCTTCGAGTTCGAGCGGGCCGATATATCCGAGATCCCAGGCGGAGATCATCGCGGTAAGCGCCATCCCGATGTTGGTGGGAGACGTCCGCCGCGCCACGGCACGCGCCCTCCCCTCCTGATAGTTGTCGGGTGGCAGCCAGTGGTCTTCCGAGGTGAGAAGCCTCTCGAAGAACATCCAGGTGCGGAGCGCCACGTCGCGCAGCAGCCTTCGGTCGTCCTCCGCGAGTTCCCGACCGACGTCCGCCTGGCGCGGAGACCCGGTCAGGCGGGCAAGCTCGGGCGCCGCGAGCCACGGGACGGCAAGCACCGCCACCGCGCCGAACGCCGCCGGGTCCCAGGCTAGAAC
>JBATJK010000156.1:0-2972 GCA_049668445.1 Gemmatimonadota bacterium | reverse complement strand
TCACCCTGCTCTTCCCGCTGTGGGGGTTCGCGAACGACATCACCAACCCCATGGTGAAGGCGTTCTCGCGCATCCTCCAGATGAGCAACTTCCAGGGATCGCTGGTGCAGTTCGCCTTCTACGGCGGCTACTTCGCCATGGCCTTCCCGGCCGCTCTGTTCATCAAGCGGTACTCGTACAAGGCGGGTATCCTGGTGGGCCTGGGGCTCTACGCCACGGGTGCGCTGCTGTTCATTCCGGGCAGCATGATGATGGTGTTCTGGCCCTTCCTGGTGGCCTACTTCATCCTCACCTGCGGGCTCTCTTTCCTCGAGACCAGCGCCAATCCCTACATCCTGTCGATGGGGTCCGAAGAGACCGCCACCCGTCGGCTCAACCTCGCCCAGTCGTTCAACCCCATGGGGTCGCTGCTCGGCATGTTCGTCGCCCAGCAGTTCATCCTGGCCCGGCTCAATCCGGCGAACGCGGCGGAGAGGGCAGCCATGCCCGCCGACCAGCTGGCGGCCCTCACGGCGCAGGACCTCGGGGTGATCCGGACCCCGTACCTGGGGATCGCGCTCGTCATCGCGGTGGTCTTCGTGGCCATCGCAGTTACCCGGATGCCGGCCTACGGGGAGGAGGACCGGTCGCTCGACGTGCGTCCCACCCTTCGCCGCCTGGCGCGAAACAGCCGCTATGTGGAGGGAGTCGTCGCGCAGTTCTTCTACGTGGGCGCCCAGATCATGTGCTGGACGTTCATCATTCACTACGGGACGATGGAGCTGGGGCTGACCGAGGTGCAGGCGCAGGGCTACAACATGGTCGCGATGCTGATCTTCGTGACCAGCCGGTTCATCTGCACTTTCCTGTTGAAGTACGTGAGCCCGGGGGGCCTCCTCCTGGCCCTGGCCCTCGCGGGCGGCGGGTTGACCCTGGGCGCGATCTTTATCCAGGGAATGGTGGGGCTGTACTGCCTGGTCGGGGTGTCCGCATGCATGTCGCTCATGTTCCCGACTATCTACGGGATCGCGCTCAAGGGAGTGGGGGAGGACGCGAAGCTGGGGGCCGCGGGGCTCATCATGGCGATCCTGGGTGGATCGGTGATGCCTCCGCTGCAGGGCGCCATCATCGACCTGCAGACCGTCAGCCTGGGAGGCGTGTCATTCCCAGCGGTGCGGGCTTCTTTCCTTCTCGTGGTAGTCTGCTTTGCCGTAATCGCCCACTACGGCTGGCGCACGGCCAGACACCGACCGACTACGTCCCCTCACCATCAAACCGCGTAGTCTGCAGGCGTCCGTCGAGTCGCGCGACCTCTCCTGCCTCCAGTTCCACGGTTCGCCACGCGGTGCCCCAGGAGACCTCGTACACCCCGTCTACCGCGGCACGCAGGATCACGGACTGCAGCAGTCCCTGCCTCCATTCGATGTCGACCTCAACGCCCCCTCGCGCCTTCAGACCCCGTACGCTTCCGCTGGCCCAGGCAACGGGCAGCGCGGGCAGAAGGCGGATCTCCCCGACGTGAGACTGGAGCAGCATTTCCGCCACGCCGGCCGTCCCTCCGAAGTTGCCATCGATCTGGAACGGCGGATGGGCGTCCATCAGGTTCGGGTAGGTGCCGCCGCCCCCGTCGTACCGCGGATCCGCCACCGGGGGGACGAAGCTGAGCAGCTCGCGGTACAGCTTGTGGGCCCGGAAGCCGTCCCGAAGCCTGGCCCACAGGTTGATGCGCCACGCCTTGGACCACCCGGTCGATCGGTCTCCCTTGATCTCCAGGGCAGCGCGGGCAGCATCGGCCAACTCCGGCGTGAGAGCCAGGTCGATCGTGGTGCCGGGATGGAGCCCGAACAGGTGCGACTGATGCCGGTGCTGCGGATCGGCATCCTCCCAGTCGTGGTACCACTCCTGCAGGCTGCCGTCCTCGCCGATCCGGTAGGGTGCCAGGCGCGTCCGTGCAGTCCGTACTTCCTGCAGGAATTCCGAGTCCCTCCGGAGGACATCGGCGGCCGTGAGCAGGTTGTCGAACAGCTCGAGGATCATGGCCATGTCCGCCGTGGTAGCGATGGTCGTGGCCCCCTCGTAGCCCTCCGGTGTGCGGTACATGTTCTCAGGTGAGGTGGACGGCGCCGTGATGAGGTAGCCATCCTGGCCCTCGACCAACCAATCGAGGGCGAACTCGGCCGCGCCCACCATCAGCGGCCAGGCCCGATTCCGCAGAAACTCCCGGTCCTGTGTGAAGGCGAAGTGCTCCCACAGGTGAGTGCTGAGCCACACCCCGGCCATGTTCCAGTTGGCCCAGACGGGATGTCCCTTGCCGAAGTCTCCGACCGGGTTCGACATGGCCCAGATGTCGGAGTTGTGGCTCACGGCCCACCCGCGTGTACCCCAGAACGTCTCCGCTGAGATGCGTCCGGTGACGGCCAGGTTCTCGATGAATCCGAGAAGCGGCTCGTGCATCTCGGACAGGTTGGTGACCTCGGCCGGCCAGTAGTTCATCTCCACGTTGATGTTCGTGGTGTAGTTGCTGCTCCACGGCGGACGCAGGTGGGGATTCCAGATGCCCTGCAGGTTCGCGGGCACTCCGGGCGTGCGGGAGCTGCTGATCAGCAGGTAGCGGCCGAACTGGAAGTACAGGGCCTCCAGGTACGGATCGGAGGCCCCCTCCGCGTAGCGGCGCAGCCTCTCATCCGTGGCGAGTCCCGGGACAGGATCCGGCCCCAGGTCGAGGGCCACGCGGTCGAAGAACGACCCGAAGTCCTGCGCGTGCCGCTCGTGCAGGCTCGTGAAATCGCGGTCGGCCGCCTGCGAGAGCTGCTCCCGGGCGATCGCCACCTCGTCGAGTCCGTCCAGGCCCGGTTCCCGGTCGAAACCGTTGAAGCTGGTGGACACGGAGACCAGGAGGGTGGCGTGGGATGCGCCGTCCAGGGCCAGGACGTCGCCGTCGTCCGTCACGGTTCCGTCGGTGTCGACGATGCGGGCCAGGACCGCGAAGCGGG
>JBATJK010000155.1:0-4687 GCA_049668445.1 Gemmatimonadota bacterium | reverse complement strand
CGGCCCAAGCCGACCAGGTCGAGCACGCGTTCGATCTCCGCGGCGTCACGCCGCTTCACGTTCGCGACGATCCGCAGGTTGTCACGACCGGAGAGGTACGGGTAGAAATTCGGCGTCTCGAGAGTCGCTCCGATGCGACGCCTGGCTGCAGGAAGGGCGGACGCGCTGCCTCCGCCGAACAGCTCGAAGCGACCGCCGCTGGGTGTGATGATGCCGAGCAGGAGCCCGATCGTGGTCGTCTTTCCAGCCCCGTTCGGGCCGAGGAAGCCGAACACCTGTCCGGGCTCGACACGAAACGAGATGTCATCGACCGCGGTCGTCTTACGATACCGCTTGCTGAGGCCGAAGGTCTGAATGATCGGTGTGTCCGGGACGCTGGTCATGCGCGACAGAACGGGTGGACCCTCAACAGAGTTTCAAACGACCCGCGGCCGGTCAACGTTGGCGAGCCGCTATCGCCACGAGCCCCACCGCAGAGATGAGCCCCACCACGATCCACAACATCGCCCCGGACGGAAGGGCCATCCCACCCTCCCCCGACTCTCGCATGAAGAAGACGACCCCGACCAGGGCGGCGATCCCACCGGCCAGCGTCATCGCCAGGATGTTACGGGAAGCAGGGACCCGGCTCGAATCGCCCGAGAGAGCTGTCAGCGCCTGCTGAACGTCGCCCGGCGGCGTGTCCGGGTAGCTTCGCTGGAAGTCCTGGATGACCTTCTCGATCTGTGTGGCCAGCTCGCGGGCCCTGGGAGACAGTTTCGTCTTCTCGCCCGCGGCCAGGTATGGCAGGTAGCTCATAACACCCTCGTGGTTTGTCCGACGCTCAATCCATTGGACCCCCAGCAAACGTCGCTTGCTCGGCTTCGCGGCGCGACCCCGGGCCACAGGCGTTACGTCACTCCGCCACAGGGCTTATTGTGGGGTCGCGGAATGCTCGAGGACTTCAGGGCTCGATCAGAGACTACACTCACGGCCAGGAGATATGCATGGCGGAGCCTTCGTTCGGGCTTCCGAGCCGCAGGGAGTTCTTGCGCGCATCGGGTGGAGCGGTCGGGTGGACGGTGCTGGCGGCCCGATTCCCCCGGGCGGCGCAGGCCGCCCTGGAGGCCCGCCGTATCGCGGCGGGAGAGTTGCCCCCGTCACTCGTCTCTCTCAGCGCGACTGAAGCAGCCGAGGTCGAGGCGATCTCCGCCCTCATCATCCCGACGGATGCCACTCCAGGTGCGCGCGAAGCGGGTGCGGTCTACTTCATCGATCGAGCCCTGGCCGAGTTCCTTGCGCCGTTGGCGGACGAGTTCCTCACCGGCCTCGCCGACTTCGGCCGCCGTCTCGAGCTGGCCCATCCGGGAGCTTCTTCGATCGCCGACCTCGGGCCTTCAGATGCGAACACGTTTCTCGAGAGTGTCGAGGACACACCGTTCTTCGGACTGTGCCGCACGCTCACCGTGTGGGGCACCCTGGTCGATCCGGTATACGGAGGTAACCGCGATGAGGCAGGATGGAAGCTGATCGGATTCGAAGACCGACACGCCTGGCACCCACCGTTCGGGTACTACGACGCGGACGCGCACGGGGGTGACCGATGAAGCGGCGTGATCTGCTGCGAATCGGGAGGCCCGACGGCCCGACACGGTACCGCGACAGCGACGAAGTGGACTTCGTGATTGTCGGGTCGGGGGCTGCCGGCGGTGTGCTGGCCCGTGAGTTGTCGCAGGCAGGATTCTCGGTCGTGGTACTCGAGCAGGGCCCGCGCCTGACCGAGGCGGATTTCAAGCACGACGAGTACTCCCGCTGGATCCAGTGGTCGATGGGAGGCGACCCGCGGGACAACGGGCAGACCTTCCGGCGCTCGGAATCGGAGCGGGCACAAGTGCGGCCCAACGCCCCGCCGGCGATCTACGGTCGCACGGTGGGCGGGAGCAGCGTGCACTTCACCGCGAACTTCTGGCGCCTCCATCCGAGCGATTTTGGTGAGGGGTCACTGTGGGGATCGGTTCCGGGGACCGACCTGGTCGACTGGCCCATCACCTACGACGATCTCGAACCCTACTACACGAAGGTGGACTGGGAGGTGGGAGTATCCGGCCGCGCCGGGGCGAATCCGTTCGAGCCGAGACGGTCGCGTCCTTACCCGATGCCGCCACTCCCCGTCAAGTCATCCGGCGTGCTGTTCGAACGCGGCTGTCGTGAGATGGGGTGGACTGCGTTCCCGGCCCCCATGGCCATCGCGTCCCAGCCCTATCGTGGAAGGGCGGGTTGTGTGCACTGCGGATTCTGCATGGGATTCGGGTGCGAAATGCGGGCCAAGTCGTCGACGCTCGTAACGATGATTCCGGAAGCCGAGGCCACCGGCCGGTGCGAGGTACGCCCGGAGAGCCGGGTCGTGGGAGTGGAGATGGATCGCGCCGGACGGACGACCGGCGTTCGGTACCTGGACGCCGGGCGGGTAGAACACCTGCAGCGTGGCAAGGCGGTCATTCTGAGCGCCAACGGGGCAGAGACACCGCGGCTCCTTTTCCTATCCGAGTCAAGCCGGTTTCCGCACGGCCTGGCCAACTCGAGCGGCGCCGTGGGTCGCTACCTGATGTTCAATGGCCAGACCATGGTCGGAGCCTCCTTCGAGCACGAGCTCAACGAGTTCAAGAGCGTCCAGGTCACACGGGTGATGCACGACTTCTACGAGGCGGATCCAGCGCGCGGCTTCTACGGCGGAGGCGGCATCGATGCGCGAATCTTCTACCACCCGATGTTCTGGGGCATGGAGGGCTTCGGAGGCCCTGAGGACCCGTGGTGGGGAGCCGACTACAAGAAGCTGCTGCGTGAGTACCCGCGCTCAATGTATGTCAACGGCCATACGACGTCCCTTCCCGTCGCCACGAACAGCATCACGCTCGATCCCGACGTCAGGGACACGTGGGGCTACCCCGCCATCCGGGTCACCTACCGCGATCATCCCGACGACATGTCGATGATGCGATTCATGCAGGACCGGAGCGCCGAGATTGCCGAGGCGGCCGGTGCGAAGAGGGTGTGGCGCCACCCGGTGGTCGAAGCCTCGATCACGGCACACTTGCTGGGCACATGCCGCATGGGTACCGATCCCGCCCGCTCGGTCATCGATCCGGACCACCGGACGCACGACATCCCGAACCTGTTCATCTGCGACGGAAGCAGCATGGTGACTTCGGGCCGTGGACAGCCGACCATGACAATCATGGCGCTGGCATTCCGGGCCGCTGAACGGATAGGCAACCTGGCGCGCCGGGGAGAGATCTGACCGACTCGGATCAGCCGGGCCCCTCCCAATCGGCCAGGACCGCCTTCGCCTCGTTGGCGAGAACGTGGTCCGGGTCCGCGTTTCGCCACACGTGGACGGCTCCGTTCAGGTAGCGCATGGACTCTATCGGGTCGCCCATGTCCCGGTACAGGTAGGCCAGCTGCAGCAGGACTCGCGCATCGGCGGGAATCCGGGAGTACGACTCGCCCAGGGCATTCGCCGCGTCGGCGTGTCGGCCCATCTCCCGGTAGCACGTCCCGAGTCCGAGCCACGGGTTGCCCCCCAGCCCGACGTCGGTTTCGCCGAGCAGGCCCGCCTGCATGGCGCCCGCCGCCTGCTCGAACATTGGAATCGCCTCCTCACAGCGCCCCTGCAGTCGCCGCGCTTCCGCGTCCAGGTAGAGCATGATCCACTCGAGTGAGGCGTAGCCGAACTCCTGGTAGAGGCGGCGCGCCTCCGGAGTCTTGGCCTCCAGCTGTTCGCCTCGACCGAGCTCACGGAGCATCAGGGCCTCGGCGACCGGAACGAACAGGGTCAGCGGCGGCTCCAGCTCGACCCTCAGTGTGTCGAGCAGCGCATACGCCTGGGCCGATCGGCCCCCTCTCGGATACAGCGCGATCGTGTTGACCCGATGCTGCAGCTCGGCCAGCCGCCCCTGGCTTGATCTGAGATAACCCGACAGCGCCTCGACCCTGGCGATCGAGCTGTCCGTCATTCCCTGGAGATCGAAGTGGCCGACCAGGCGTCCGCCAACCATCCACATCTGCTCTGTGTTCCGGGAGGCGGAAATCGCGCGATCGTAGTACTCGCGCGCTTGCTCGAAATCCGCCGTTCGCTCGGCGATGTCGGCCAGGGCGACCAGGGACTGGAAGTCCGTGGGGTCTACCAGAAGGGCCTTCTCGAATTGTTCGGCGGCCTGGGTGAAGGCGCCCTGCTGCAGATACATCCCTCCGATCGCCCGAATCGGCGCGAGGCGCTCCGGATAGCGGTCGGCATGCCGCTGGTACGTCATCTTCGCGTCGTCCAGGCGGCCCTCGTTCATGTAGGCCTGGCCGAGCAACTGCACCCTGCCCCACGACGATGGATCGATGGCTCGACCCTGCTCCAACGCCTCGACGGCGCCGGCGTTGTCGGCCTGGTTGATGAGGACGATGCCCAGCACATCCCAGGCGCTCGGATCCGTGGGATACAGGTCCGTCCGCATGCGGGCGATGGCCAGGGTCTTCTCGGGCTGCCGGGTGATCTGGTAGTAGCGGACTTTCACCTCGAACCGGCTCCGCTCGCTGAGCCGGTACTCGTGCCTCAGCGCCGTCTCGTAGGCCGCGTACGCGTCTTCCGGCTGGTTGAACGCGAGGTAGGCCTCACCGAGAGCCGCCTGGGCCAGGGCAAACGTCGAATCCGTCCCGGCCG
>JBATJK010000154.1:0-15477 GCA_049668445.1 Gemmatimonadota bacterium | reverse complement strand
TCATGGAAGTGCTCGTACCGCTATTAACGCTGCTGGGCTACCTGGCGACCCTCGTACTGGGGGGCGTTAGGAGCTACGGCGAGATGTACGATCGCCTGTACCAGCATTCAGGCAACTTCCCGGCGGTCGGCGGTTCCTAGCTTCAGGTCAGCAGCAGAGGCATCTCGTGGGCCGTGATCGGCACTACCAATAGCGGGCACGGAGCGAGACGCACGATCTGTTCACTGTGACTTCCGCGGAGAGCATCCATGATGCCGTTCCGTCCGTCGCTCGCCATCACCACGAGGTCGGCCTGCTGGTCTCCCGCCGTCCCGATGATCCGATCGATCACGTCCCCCTGCTGCAGATCCTGGATCCACCGAATGCCCTCGTGCTCGGGCAGCTGGAGGTCGGGCATCTGATCGCCGATATGCATGAGGTGGAGCTCGACCGTGTCGCCATGGACCTGATGCGCGGCGATCGCGGTGCGCGCGGCCAGGGTGACGGCGTTCTGCCCGTCCGGCACCGCGGCTACCGGGACCAGGATCTTCCGGGTCGTGAGCCGCCCGTTCGCCGGGTCCACCATTCCCGGCTTTCCGATCGGGACGAAAAGGGTGGAAGTGTCCGTGCGGTGAGCCAGCGGTTCTGACACGGAGGGTTTGAGCCACCCGGCCACTCCGCCCGATCCCTGCGTGGCGACCACCACGAGATCGACATAACCCTTCTCGAGGGTTTCGAGAATCACCGGCAGCGGGCGGCCCTTCACGACCTTCTTCTTGACCCGCACGTTGAAGTTCTCGTACACGGCACTCCGCGAGGAGCCCTCCTCCAGAAGGCCCCAACGCTCCAGCATCTCGCGCACCGAGGGAAATTCACCGGATCTCGAGGCCCCCTCCACGTGCAACAGCGTCAGGGACGTCTTGCGCAGCAGGGCGATCGCGAGGGCGTGCTGAAAGGCGATCTCACTGCCCGCCGACATGTCGGTGGGCAGCAGCACGCTACGGACGATCGGCAGGTTTCCTGGTGTCGAGCTCAAGAGTTGCTCCCGTAGCAGGGTTCATTCTCGCGATGGTGAGGCCGGAATGTGGGCGTTTGGAGGTCGATCGTCCAGCATCCGGCGCGAGGCGGTCCGCTAAGACGTTTCAGCGGAAACGCTTCCGTGGGGCAGGTTCCACCGACGGTACGGTTTGTTTATGGTGGAAGCGAGGCTGCAATAGTGCGGGGCGCCACCGAGACTCTGCTCCAACGCAGGGAGCGCGTCCCCTTCGAACCAAAACAGGAGGCTCTGTATGATCCGTACGTCCGCTGCCGCACTCGCGGCCCTGCTTCTGCTTACGTCCACTGCCATGGCCCAAGACAAGGTCATCAAGAGCGCCATGAGCGCCGGTCCCGAGTCGATCTCGGCCGACGCCACGATTCTCGACTGGGAGATGAACGTCGTTCGCGAAGGCACCAACGAATGGACGTGCCTGCCGGATCGTCCGGACACCGAGGGCACAGACCCGTGGTGCATCACCGGGCCGTGGATGAACTTCCTCCAGGCCTACGTGACCCAGACGGAGCCCGATTACGACGAGCTCGGGATCGCGTACATGCTCATGGGCGATGCGCCGGTCAGCAACTCCGATCCGTACGCCACCGAGCCGACCGGGCCGGAGGACTGGGTCACCGATATGGGCGCTCACATCATGCTCATCGTGCCGGACCACAGCATGCTGAAGGGCCTGCCCACCGATCACCGCAACGGCGGTCCGTGGGTGATGTGGCCGGAGACGCCGTATGCGCACGTGATGGTTCCGATAGAGTCCCGCTAGGCCAAGAAGGGCTACTGGCTCCGCACCAACAGACGCCCCGCGCCGTGACTGGCCGGGGCGTCTGCTTTTCAACCTTCCCTCCACTTGTCCCGTCCAATCGTTCCCCTGACATTGTCATGGGTAGTTCCCTTCCATTTTCAGGGGAGAGAGATGGCGAACGAATCCATGGAGCTGGTGAAGGGCACCGTCGACGTCCTGATTCTGAAGACGCTGTCGTGGAAGCCGATGCACGGTTTCTCGATCTCGGAGTGGATCAGCGACACCACGAGCGGTGACCTCGGGCTGCAGGAAGGTGCCCTGTACAAGGCCCTGCATCGCCTGGAGCGAAAGGGCTGGATCGCTGGAGGTTGGGGTCTGTCGGAGAACAACCGGCGGGCCAAGTACTACCGGCTGACGGCCCGCGGACGGGCGCAGCTCCAGGCACAGTCCGAAACGTGGCGCCGATACTCGCTGGCCGTGTCCCGGGTGCTGGAGGCCAGCGCATTGTGACTCGCAGGCGCAGTCCGTGACCGGCGAGCCGGAATTTCGGCGGGTCTTTCGCCTGCCTCGCGCACCGCGGCGCCAGGTGGCCCGTGAGCTCGACGACGAGTTCCAGTACCACCTCGACCGACGGATCGAGAAGCTGGTCGAAGAGGGTCTCAGCCCGGACGAGGCCCGAACCGGGGCACTCGAGGCGTTCGGCGACGTGGATGAGGTGCGCGCCTACTGCTTCAAGCAATCGGTGGTGAGGGAGAGGACGATGAGGGGAACCGACTGGCTGTCCGACACGTGGCAGGACCTCAGGTTCAGCGGCCGGTCGCTCCGGAAGCGCCCGGTGTTCGTTGCTGCCGTAACGCTCACTCTGGCCGTGGGGATCGGCGCCGCGACGGCCGTGTTCACGGTCGTGAGCGCGGTGCTCCTGAAGCCCCTTCCGTTCGAGGATGCGGATCGCCTGGTTGGCGTATGGCTCACATCCCCCGGGTGGGAGGTGGAATGGCTCGAGCAGCCGCCGGCCACGTACTTCGCGATCCGTGAGGACAGTGAGTCGTTCGAGGACTCCGGCCTGTGGAAGAACACCTTCGTCACGGTGACCGGACTCGACGAGGCGGAACGCGTGCCAGCCACGATGGTTACGGACGGAGTGCTTCCGCTGCTTCGGGCTCGGCCCATGATGGGTCGCCTGTTCAACGCGGAGGACGACCTTCCGGGGAGCCCCCAGACGGTCATGGTCAGCCACGAGTTCTGGCAGCGGAGGCTTGGCGGAGACCCGGACGTCGTTGGGCGCACGATCGTCGTGGAGAGGAGTCCGCGCGAGATCATAGGCGTCATGCCGCCCGGGTTCCGGTTCATGTCCAACCGCTCGGACGTCTACTGGCTTCGGCAGTTCGATCCGGCCACCGTCGAGATGGGAGACTTCAGCTACAACGGCGTGGCACGTCTCAAGCCGGGCGTAACCCTCGAACAGGCACAGGCCGATGCCTCCCGGGTCTTCTTCCTGGCCCTCGAGAGGTACGAGGGAATGAGTCGCGACTACGCCCGAAACCTGGGGATGGACGTGCGGCTCAGGCCCCTCAAGACGGAGCTGGTGGGCCACACCGCATCCACTCTGTGGATCCTTCTCGGCACGGTGGCGATCGTGCTCCTCATTGCGTGCGCCAACGTCGCCAACCTGCTGCTCGTTCGGGCTCAGGGACGCAGCCGCGAAATCGCGATGCGGGCCGCCATTGGGGCCAGCCGCGCCCGGATCGCTCAGAGCTTTCTTACCGAGGGCCTGGTTCTCTCGCTCGTCGGGGGAATCGCCGGACTCGGCCTGGCCGCGTTCGGGGTGCGGACGCTTCTCGGGACGCTGCCGGAGCAGTTCCCGAGGCTGGCCGAGATCTCTACCGATGGCACGGTACTGCTGTTCTGCCTGGGCCTTACCGCACTCACGGGCGTGGTCTTCGGATTGCTGCCGGTCTGGCGAGCCTCCGGGTCGGACCTGGCGGTCGAACTCAAGGCCGGCGGGCGGGGCGGTGTCGGGCGCGAGACGAATCGGACGCGCAACGCGCTCGTCGTCTCGCAGGTGGCGCTGGCCCTCGTTCTCCTCGTGGGGGCCGGGCTCATGGTCCGGAGCTTCCAGGCTCTCAACGCGGTGCACCCCGGATTCGGCCACCCGGACGAGGTGATCACATTCCGCGTGAGCATGCCAGGGCCGGGATACTCAGCCGGAGAAGAAGGACAGCAGACCGTCCAGGCCATGGTCGAAGCTCTCGAGCAGTTGCCGGGAGCCCGTTCTGTGGCGGCAATCACGTCCTTTACGATGGACGGGTCCACCAGCAACACGTCCATGGATATCGAGGACTTCCCGACCGGCGAAGGGGAGACTCGGCCGTCGTTCCGCGTGAAGTGGACGGCCGGCGAGTACTTCGAGCTGATGGAGAACCCGGTCCTCGCCGGCAGGCCGATCGAGCGGGCTGATGTTCGCGACCGGAACGATGTCGTGGTGGTGACGGAAAACCTGGCCCTCGCCTACTGGGACAGCCCCGAAGCGGCGATTGGCAAGCGCCTTCGTGACGGAGACACCTGGCGGACTATCGTGGGCGTGGTCGGCAACGTGCGCGATCATGGCCCGGGAGATCCTCCGGTCGCCGTGGTCTACTACCCGGCCGTCGTCAACGACTTCTGGGGAGCGGACACGTTCGTGCCTCGCTGGATGGCCTACGCCGTCCGCACCTCCGGGGGCGCGCCCGCGAGCCTGATGCCGGAGGTCCGCCGGATCGTCCGATCGGTGAGCCCCGACCTCGCGATCACCGGCATCCAGACGCTGGAGGAAATCCACGACCTGTCGATGGTCCGGACCTCGTTCACCCTCGTCCTGCTAGGGGTCGCGGCCCTGGTGGCCCTCTTTCTCGGGGTGATCGGGATCTACGGCGTCGTGTCCTATGCGGTGGGGCAGCGGACCCGGGAAATCGGCGTTCGAATGGCCCTCGGGGCGGCGACCAGGGACGTCAGCCGGCTCGTCGTAGGACAGGGATTCCGTCTCGCGGCGATGGGCGTGGTGATCGGCGCACTCGGGGCCGCGGCGCTGACCCGCCTCATGACGCCCGTGATCTACGGAGTCAGTCCGGCGGATCCGCTTACCTTTGCGGTCGTTGCCATGACGTTGGTGGGAGTCGCCCTCCTGGCGAGCTACGTGCCGGCGCGACGTGCCTCGGCGGTCAATCCGGTGGAGGCGCTGCGGGCGGAGTAATCTCAGGTATACTGTCTGGCAAGAGCCCCGTCCTGAGAGGCCACGGCGAGAGCGGGCCATCGGTCGAGCAGAGTTTCTGGGACGAGAAACCCGAGTAGAAGGACGCCACTGATGGACAGTCCCAGCCTGACGGGAGATTCGAGGAACCACCGGAGCCGCTTCACTCGTCAATCCCCGGTTCAGCCGGGACGGCCGCGGCATAACCCCCCAGCCGCACAGTCCACGCCCATTGACCCGGTGTCTCGCTGGCGGCGACGTCGGACAGGTCGATTCGAAGCGATCCGGCCCGGTAGCGCCACGGCAGATCTCCGTCCCGTCCCAGGAGGCTGACCCGGGTCTCCGGTGGAGGCTCTGGAATCGGGAGTTCGAGATACCCGTCCGGCCACTCGAAGGTGATGGCGTACAGGTCCCCGTCTTTCTGAGTGTACGCCAGGTACTGCCGCATCGACTTATAGGTCGCCGCAAGTCCATCGGCCTCCCGTCCGTCGGCCGCGGAATACAGGTGCGCACTCGAGATCACCTCCGCTTCCGCTCCGTCGGCCGACCACTGCAGTCGGATGGATGCCATGACCTTCTCTTCCCGGTACTCCACGCGGATCGGGACGCGAAGCCCACCGACCAGGCGAATGGTCGGGCCTGCGGCGCTCGGTTCCTCTTCGTCCCACTCGTCGACCACCAGGCGGCCGTCCACCCACGCCCGCACTCCGTCGTCGGCGGACGCCGAGAACGTGTACTCGCCGGTCTGCGGCGGTTCGAGATAGCCCCACCACTCCGCCGTGAAGTCGTCCTCGCGGATCGGGTGGCCGGGCCCGTTCCGATTCCAATAGAAGTCGATCACGGGGTCGATTCGCTCCAACGTCACCTGTCGATGTTCGCCGGCTTTCCACCACGCGCTCGAGCCGTAGATCGCCTCGCCGTTCACCTCCAGCCACTGGCCCAGCTGGCGCAGGCGCTCCTGCTGCAGGAGGGGGATCTGGCCGTCCGCCTTCGGGCCAACGTTGAGGATCATGCCGCCGCCGCCCGCCACGGCCGCGGCGAAGAAATGGACGAGGGCTTCCGGTGTCATGTAGGCGTCCAGCTTCTCGTTCCGGTTGAAGCCGAACGAGCGTCCGATGCCGCGCACCTCCGTCCACGGCCGGTCCGTCAGTTCGATGCCGGAGCTGTACTCGGGAGTCCGGAACCCGATGTCGCTGCCTCCGCCCCACCGGTCGTTCACCACGGCGTGCGGGCCGATGGTGTCGAAGTACCATCCGATCATGTCGCGAGACCTGAGCTGCTCGGCCGAGTTGAGCCACTCCCCGTCGGAGAAGATGAGGTCGGGCCGGTACGCTTCGACGACCTCCTTGAACTGGGGGACCATGTGCTGGTCCACGTACGGGCCGATGGACTCGGGCGGATCGGTGTACCAGCGGTGAAGCGGATTCGTCCACTCCCCCAGCGAGTAGTAGAGGCCCATCCGGAGGCCCGCCTCGCGCACCGCGTCGGTGAGGTCGCCCACCAGGTCCCGCCCCGGGCCGACCTCCGCGCTGTTCCAGCCCGGCGAGTAGGCGCTGGGCCAGAGGGCATAGCCATCGTGGTGCTTGGAGACGAGGACCACGTACCGGGCCCCGGCCTGCCGGAAGAGGTCGGCCCACTCATCGGGATCGAACAACTCGGCCCTGAACAGGGGAGCGAAGTCGGCGTACTTGAAGTCGTCGCCGAAGTTGTCTCGCATGAACCGGATACGAAGGGAGTCGCCGACCTGGAGGCCACGGTAGAACCACTCCGCGTAATCCTCGGGTCCCGAGTAGGCAGGCACGGAGTAGACGCCCCAGTGGATGAAGATTCCGAGTTTCGCCTCGGTAAACCACTGGGGATAGGGGCGGGCACGCAGCTCGTCCCAGGTGGCCGATTCCCAGGATTCCTGTGCCGGGAGAGGGCCGGCCAGCGAGATGACAGCAACCGGAAGTGCGGTCCAGGACGCCAGTGATTTCACGGGGTGCCTCCACGTGCAGGGTCAAGCCTGCAGATTCGCGGTCCGTGTCGGCATCGGCAAGCGTTCGTCGAGGGCCGGAAGGGCGCACGGAGGTCACGTTGCGCTCCCCGGTCCAGGGGTCGAGGTTTCGACCCAGTGTCCGTTTCGGCAGTTGCATCCGACACAGGAGTCAACATGCGCCCATCGCGCGTCGTCCGACATCTTCCGTTCGTAGTCGTCCTGTCCGCGCTGGTCTTTCCGACAGGCGCCTGCGGCCAGCAGGAGGCACCCCCCGTGGATGACCTGGAAGCCCGTGCCCGCGCGATTCACGAGAGCGTGATCACGATCGACACGCACGACGACATCTCGCCGAACTTCGCTACCGAGGACTCCGACCCCGGGCAGCGCGAAGGGCGGCAGGTCACGCTGCCGAAGATGCGCGAAGGTGGCCTCGACATGACGTTCTTCGTCGTCTACGTGGGGCAGACGGAGCGCACGCCCGAGAACTACGCCGCCGCCCAGGAGCGCGCGGTCGTCCTGTTCGACGCGATTCACCGGCTGACGGACGAGATGTACCCGGACGAGATCGGGTTCGCCTGGACGCCGGACGATGTCGAGCGCCTGCACGCCGAGGGCAAGCTGGCGACCACGATCGGGATCGAGAACGGGTACTCGATCGGCAAAGACCTGTCGCTGATGGAGGAGTACCACGCGCGCGGGGCCCGCTACTTCGGCCTCACGCACATCGGGCACAACGACCTCGCCGATTCTTCGATCCCGCGCGAGAACCTGGGCGACGCGGAAGAGGAGCACGGTGGGGTGAGCGAGTTCGGGGCGCAGGCCATCGCCGAGGCCAACCGCCTTGGCATGATGGTGGACGTCTCACACGCGTCCGGAAAGACAGCCGTCGACGCGGCGCGCCTGTCGAAGGCGCCGATCATCGCCTCCCACTCGGCCGTGCGCGAGCTGGCCGACACGCCGCGAAACCTGAGGGACGACGAACTGGTCGCCATCAAGGAGAACGGCGGCGTGGTGCAGATCGTGGCCTTCGACGGGTACGTGAAGATCCCCTCCGAGGAGAAGCAGGCCGCCCTGGCCGCCCTGCGGGAAAATGCGCCGTTCGAGTCGTGGGCCGCGGCGACTCCCGAGCAACGCGATGCCTATCGGGAGGCCCGCTCCAAGTTGAACGACGAGTATCCGGGTGCCACAGTCGAGGACTTCGTGGATCACATCGACTACGCGGTCGAGCTCATCGGCATCGACCACGTGGGGATCAGCTCGGACTTCGACGGCGGTGGCGGGGTGACGGGTTGGGACGATGCCTCGGAGACCTTCAACGTGACGCTGGAGCTGGTGAAGCGGGGGTACTCGGAAGAGGACATCCGGAAGATGTGGGGTGGGAATCTGCTCAGGGTGTGGCGGGACGTGGAGAGGGTAGCGGCGGAGCTGCAGGCCGGCTGAGGTCTACTCGATCTTCTGCCAGCCGTTGGAGCGCCCGGCGCGCGTCGTCGACTACGGGCTGCAGCTCGGGATCGCAATCGCGCCACAGGTCGATGAATCGTTCGTAGTGTTCGGCCGCGTTACCGGATTCTCCGAGCCGGTCGTAGATCTCAGCGCGCCGAAAGTGAGACATGGCGAGGTACGGGGAGTCGTATCCGGTAACGACATTGATCGTGGCGTACCACCGCAGGGCCTCGTCGTGGCGCTCGAGTCGCGAGTAGATCTCGCCTCGCAGGAAACGATCTTCGGGAGCGGGATAGAATGGGGCGGCGTATAACCACTGTATCCTGATGCGCCTCGGCTGGTCGTCCAGGGCTTCCAGTGCTTCCTCGAGACGGCCCCGCTCGAACAGGACGTGGGCCCGGAGGCCGAGGGCTCGATCGGCCGCGAAGCTCAGCGCCTCGGGCGGGTTGCCCAGCGCCTCCAGCTCGTCAGCGAATCGCAGGGCATCCTCCAGCTCTCCGAGCTTCAAACTCAAGCGGCCAAGCGCATAGAGTTGCAGCTGTGGCGTCAGGATATCGTGGGCTCGCTCCAGCGCCGTCTCCACGCCTGGGTGAATCTCACCCAGCCTCCAATTCCAGGTTGTTTGGCGGAGGGCCTCCAGTTCGTCCCGAGCGACGGGTGCAAATGGAGCCGATCCCCACAAGGCCCGGTACAGGTCAGCCCACGTCGGGTAAAACTCGCCGACGCGGTCGAGGTTCGCCCAGGCCGAGCGCCAGCGTCCCAAGGACACACCCCAACGGGCGTCGGTCAGATACACAGCGCGGGCTCTGTCTTCCGGGGAGAGGTGATCGATGTTCCGGACTCGCTGCAGTCTCACCGCCGCCTGAATGTCTCCGCGGGTCCGAGCGAGGAGGCTGGCTGCCGTCGCGACGACGTCTCCCTCAACGTTCGGGGCCTCGGCCAGAACGGACACCTTGGATTCCGCGTCGCCCGAGCCGAATGCGCGCACCGCCCGAACAACGAAATCGTCTGCTCCCCAGAGGGCCTCGAGGAGCGCCCAATCGCTGTCGACTGCGGCCCAATGCGCGGCTCCGGCAATGTGGTCGGGGTCGTCCGGGTCGAGCCGATAGGCGCGCATGGCGGCCGTGCGCACGTCCCGCATCGGTCTTCCATAGAACGGGTAGAAAGAGCCCGACCAGGCGAGCAGCCACCACGCCTGCACGTCGTCGGGGTAGTCAGCGAGAACCAGGCGGCTGAGACGCTCTGCCTCGAGCCCGTTGCCCTGCATGATCTCGGCATTCGCTCGTATGACTCGCTGGATACGAAGGGGCAGATTTTCGCTGTGGCGGACCGCCCGGGCAGCGGCCGCTACCCCCGCCTCCCACTCGGGAATGATCCAGGCGGCGGCGACCCCCCACCCGTACCAGGCGAGGGCAAAGGTGGAATCGATCTCCGTCGCCCTGCGGAACGAGACCACCGCCGAATCGAAGGCGAACCTTCTCCGCTTGGCGACTCCATCGAGGTAGGCCTTGAGTGCGCTGAGCGAGTCGGTCGTGCGCGCAGCAACCGCATGATATTCCCTGTCAGTGCCGATCAGTCCCAGGAGGAGCCTTCTTCCAAGCCGGTCGAGGAGCCTGAAGAACTGGTCAGCCTCACCCTCGACGGACGCCAGGGCGCCGATTCCGCTCTGCTCGTCGAGGGTGTGGAGCCGGGCATCGATTCTGAGTCGGTCGCCCAACTCCACGACCTCGGCGGTGACATAATGATGGGATCTCGTCCGCTCTGCGATCTCCCGTGCCCGGTTCCCCCGAAAACCCTCTGATTCGAGGCGGGCTGCGATTGCGGCCACCGTGCGAGGGTGGGCCGTCGTCAGACCGCCAACCCCGTCCAGCATTGTGCTGACCAGGCTCGCAAGGGACGCGCCGAGGTAGGCGTACTCGTCTCCGCCGCTATAGTCGAAAGGAAGGACCGCAACTCGCAGGGCCGGGTCGGCGTCCGCGAGGTCGGGTGCCGACGCGTCCGACCCGCCCAGGTAAGCATTGCGCAGCAGGGTGAGGGAGGCGACGAGTGCCACCGCTCCGACGAGAGCGAGAGTCGCGGTCCGCCAGCCCCGTGATTGCGATCCGTTCGCGATCTGCAGATCGAGCGGCTCGTCACCTGCTTCTCCAGTCCTGACGGCCCTCGCCACCTCGGCCTGCGGAGGATCCTCGCGAAGCCAGTCGGCGAGAGCCAGCAGGTCCTTGGGTGGTTCTGCATCCAGGTCTTCTCGCAGGAGACGCGCGTGTTCTTCGGATTCCTGGATCGCATTGCCCGGATCGCCCGATGACGCCAGGGCCCACATGCGACGGACCACGTAGCGGGAGTTGTAGGGGTCGTGCGCGATGAGCCTCTTCCAGTGCCGGGCCGCGGCGAGGTAGTCCTTGCTTCCTTCGCACTCGAGAGCCAGTGCCTCCCTCGCTTCGGCCGCGAGATCTTCCAATCGACGGCGCTCGGACTCGGCCCACTGCTCGAAATCCGGAGCGTTGCGGACGGTGAAGCCATCGAGAAACGGTCCGGGATAGGCTTCCAGCGCCGCCTGGTGTTCCCCGCGGTTCGCCAGTGCTTCGAACGCCACGGCGTCGCAGGTCACGGCGCGTGAATCCAATCGGAGCGTGTCCCCTTCTGAGATCAGGGAATCGGCCCCGAGAGCTTTCCTGAGTTGGTAGACGGCCTCGGACAGGAGATGACGTCCCCGCTCCGGGTCGACGTCCGGCCACAGGGAGCCGATGAGCTTCTCCCTCCCAACGGCACCGTTCGGTGTAACCGCGAGCAACGCCAGGAGAGCGATCCGGCGGGCCTGAGCAGCCTCACCCGTCACAGGACCCTGATCAGTCCTAATCGACGCGCCACCAAGCAGTTGCAGAGAGATCATCGAATCCCCTGTCACGAGGTTGACGATCGCCTGAAAAGAGCCTGAAAGGCGCTCGTCATCGTGTAGTTGCGGGGCTTGAGACCCGATCCGCGGACGTCCAGGGGGTGACGAACCGAAAACAGCGGGCGAGTCCTGCACAGAAAGATAGCGGCGCGTTCCCGGGGCCGCGAACGCGCTGCTGCCGGTCCGGTCGGCCCGGCGTGCCCTCCGATTGCCGGGGGCGACACGTCAGGTCTGCCGGGCTGGCCGAAGCAACCCGGCAATCACACAGGAGGTGCACCATGCGCTGGCGAATCCCAATTGCAGTACTGCTCGTGGCAGGACTGGTCGTAGCCTGCGACCAGGGGCCGACGGAGGCGGCAGACAGTACGGCCGACGTTCCGGCGATCCAGGCAGACAACGGCGCCGTTCGCTGGATTCCCGATCCAGAGTGCGGAGTGTTCGACGGAGACGGGGAGTTCTTCCTCGTGGATTGCAGGAATCAGATCGCCACCTACAGCAACAACGGCAACGCCCTGGTGGTCGTACAGGCCTCCGGAGTGCCCAATCCTACTGGGGAGATGCTCCAATGGGACGCCTACAATCCGCCCCAGATCATGCTGGACTGGTTCGGACTCACGGACCCGCCGGTACCTTGCTACGTCCTGGGTCCAGACGGGGGGGCGCTTTTCACTCTGAACTGGAAGGCCAAACTCACGCCCAGCGGACAGGGCAGCTTCGTCTGCCACTACAAGGAGCAGTGGGAGTACCAGTGGCCAGACTAGCGGCTACAGACTGAACCGGCGCCAAGCGCCACTCTCCTCTTCGCCACGTCAGCCCGTCCGGTCTCAATGGCTGGGCGGGCTTCTCCGTCTTACCTTCCAACGGTCCTTCGCCGCTCCAAACTCAGGAGGTCTCCATGACGCTCGAAGTCTTCACCTCGTTTCTCGCCTGGTGCACGCTCGTCAACCTGGTATTCATGCTCATCTGGTTCTTCTTCGTGACCGCCGGCGGTGGCTGGATGCGGAAGATGCACGGGAAGTGGTTTCCCCTCAGCGATGCAGAGTTCGCCGCGACGCACTACAGGATGATCGCCCATTTCAAACTCCTGTGGGTGTTCTTCAACCTCACGCCGTACCTGGTCCTGAGGCTGTTCCTCTGATGGCGAAGGTACTCGGAATCGGCGGCGTATTCTTTCGCTCGGAAGACCCGGAGAAGCTGGGCGATTGGTACGCCCGCTGGCTGGGGGTGCCGGTCGAGCATCCGTGGGGCGCATCGTTCCAACCCACCGATCGTCCAGAGAAGGCGTTCGGTGTCTGGGCGCCGTTCAAGCAGGATACCGAGTACTTCCCCCCTGAGAAGTCGTTCATGTTCAACCTGGTGGTGGACGATCTCGACGGGGCGCTCGCCCAGGTGAAGGAGGGCGGGGCCGAAGTGGTGGAGAAGATCGAGGACATGGAGTACGGACGGTTCGGCTGGTTCTTCGATCCCGAGGGCAACAAGGTCGAGTTGTGGGAGCCGGGCGACTGAGCTTCAACCCATCGCGTCCTCCCGGTGTTTGAGATGGATGGGATGACGTAGCAGGGAGGGGCTCATGTCATTTATGACGGGACGTATCCGACGCTGTTGTGCTCTGCCAGCCGTGTTCTTTGTCGCCGCTTGCGGGAACTCGACCGAACCCGAGCCGGTCGAGACATTGACCCGGAGCAGCGAGCACTTCGAGTTCACGTCCAACACCACCAGGGCTACCGAAGCCGAGATGGACTTCGGTATCCAGGAGGCCGAAGCGCACTGGACGGCGATCTCGGCACTCGTGGGGCCGGAGCGGACTCCGAGCGCGAAGATCACCGTAATCCTGGATGGGGACTTCAGTTCAGACCGCCCGGGCGCTTACGTGGACGACCGCGGGCGCATACACGTGACCCGGTACCGGGAGGACCTCGGAGGCTACTTCGGTCCCCTGGCTCACGAGGTCGCGCACGCCATGCGCTACTCGTACTGGAACCGGTTCCAGGCCGGATCGTGGGAGAACTTCGGCTATATCGAAGAGGGTTTCGCGGAGTACGCGGCGATCCTGGCCGACCCGGACAAGGCGGGCTTCCCGTTCTATGGCTACGACCCGGACGCGATCACGGGCCAGCGACTGATCCGCGGTGAGGGGATCCCTCAGCAGGTCATGCGAGATCGGCACGATCTGAACACTCCGTGTCAGTGGCAGACCTATCCGCTGCGGGCGTCCTGGTTCCTCTACGTCGAAGAGCAGTACGGAAGGGAGGTGGTTCTCTCGATCGCGTACTCCGAGGTGGAGACCACGGACGAGAGGATCGAGGCCCTCCTGGGTGCTACACTGGCGGAAGTCGACGTGGCGTGGGAGCAGTGGCAGCGGGACCGTTACGCTGACATCCCGAACGCCGCCCAGATCGCGCAGCCGTACTTCCAGAAGTTTGGGAACGAGCCGATATGTGAGGCGGGCGAGGACTGGTAGAAGGACCTGCCGCTGCCACGAGACGTATCAATGATGCATGTTAACCGTATCGGTCGGTAAGATGGAGGGCGTCACGCAGGGGGCGGACAGGTGAGAATCGACGTGAAGCATGGCCTGACGGTGGTATCGCTTGCGGCCGTGGTGCTGGCAGCCGCGGCCGCCGGCTGCTCAGGGGTCACCTACAGCGAGGACTTCGACCGCAAAGTCCAGGTCGCGCCCGCAGCGTCCTGGGCGTGGCAGCCCCTGACCGATGCCCAGGTGGAAGCGCTCGCCGGGATCAGTCCCTTCCTGCAGCGGCGAATCGAACGGGCCGTACAGAAGGAGATGGAGGGCCGCGGCTTCACGCTCGTGTCAGACGCCCCCTCGGACTATCTAGTGTCGGCGTACGCGCACGCACCCGCTCCCTCCAGTCGGCCGTCGACCGCACCCTACCGTTCGGAATACGATGTTCGGGGGCCTCCTCCGGTCAGCATGTCCGTAGGCTTCGGAGTTGGATTCGGGTACCCCTACCGGGTCGCATCGCCGTATGGCCTGGGCTGGGGCTACGGGTTCTGGCCCGTTCTCAGCTACTGGAATCCGTACTCCTGGTACCTGGGCGCCCGGTGGGGGTGGGGCCGCCCGTACTTCGGCCATCGGAGCTACGGCTGGGATCCGTTCTTCGGATACGGCATCTACTCGATGGGTGGGTACGGACGACCCGCGGTGATCGACTCGGGCGACCGCAAACCGAGCACCCTGGCGATCGACGTGATCGACACGGCCAGCGGAGACGTGGTGTGGCAGGGCCTGGCCAAAGGCGCACTCGCTGACATGCCGTCGGGCGACGAGTTGGATGCGTATGTCGACCAGGTCGTGAGCCGGACGCTCCAGGCTTTTCCGCCCGACGCCTGACCGCATGCACCCGCTGACCACCGCTCTTCTTCTCGCGGCAACGCTCCACGCCGACACGACGCGCTACGAGCTCCGCTACGACCAGGCGGCGGAGCACTTCGAGGAGACCCTGCTCCTGGGCAACGGCCGGGTGGGAGCCTCCGTGTTCGGCGGCATCGCCACCGAGCAGATCTACCTGAACGACGCGACGCTGTGGTCCGGGCGACCGGTGGATGCCCGCATGAATCCGAGTGCCTTCGAACACCTTCCCGCCGTGCGTGCGGCCCTGGCCGCCGGCGATTGGAGGGGAGCGGACAGCCTCGTGCGCCGGCTTCAGGGGAGCTTCTCCCAGTCCTACGCCCCCCTGGGGACCCTGTTCATGGACATGGGACACGGGGCTGAGGCCGAGGACTACGCCCGCACCCTGGACCTCGGTAGCGCCACGGCCAGGATCGGATACCGGGCAGGCGGCGTTCGATACGAGCGGCAGGCGTTCGTTTCGCACCCGGACCGGATCATGGCGATCCGGATGACCGCCGGTGAGCCGGGAGCACTCGCGTTCCGGGTACGCTTCGAAAGTCTCCTCCGCTACGGGGTGGCCGCCGAGGGGGGTACTTTGACAGCTCTGGGTGAAGCGCCGGTCCACGCCGAGCCGAGTTACCGGGGCGACATGCCCGACGCGATCGTATACGAAGAGGGACGCGGCACCCGCTTCGCGGTCCTGGCCCGCATCGTCGACACCGACGGAACCGTGACGGACGACGGCGACGTCCTGGCCCTGGACGGCGCATCCCACGCCACCCTCCTGGTCTCCGTGTCCACCAGCTTCAACGG
>JBATJK010000153.1:0-3717 GCA_049668445.1 Gemmatimonadota bacterium | reverse complement strand
ACCTGCCCCGATTGCGGGTCAGGACTGGAGTTCGCCGAGGGATGCGTGAAGTGCCACGCCTGCGGCTACAGCGAGTGCGGCTGACGCCCGAGTAAACGAAAACCGCTCCGTACGTGAGCGGATAGAGCCTCCGTCCGGCACGGTGTGGACCCCGAATTCCGCCGGCGTCGCGACGGAGGCTCGAGCCTTATACCGGATGACGCGGGGTCGTCCGGGGTCCTGTCCCGGAACGGCGGAGGGTGGCCTTCGGGCCCGATCCGCCGACTACAATTGACGGACAGGACAGCGGAAGCCCGGTCGAAAGGCCGGGCTTTCGTGTTTGTGGGGTTCCAGCTCAGCCCCTGACGGTATTCAGCAGGATCAGGCAGAGCAGCGCCTCCTTCCCGCCGGGCCCCGATCTATACATACTGGTGCGGGCGGCCAGCTCGGCCGTGTTTTCCCTACAGCTCCCACTGAGAGCTCTCAGCGGGCAGGCAAGGAGCAGCTCATGTGTCCTCGACGCATGCTGGTTCTGTTGATTCCCGCGATTCTGGTCGGTTGTTCCACGTGGGCGACGAGCACGGACCCCGTCCCCGGGGTGGCCGCAGCGCACCAGGGAGATCACGTACGTGTGGTCGTGGAAGGGAGGCCCGCCTACGACCTGTACGACGTCGAGACGTTGGGCGACAGCCTGGTCGGGAGGACGGGCGCCGGGGACCGGCACGCGGTCGCGATCGCCGACGTTGAGTCGATGCAGGTACAGAAGACCGACACGGCCAAGACCGGCCTTCTCATGGGAGGAATCCTGATCGTGGTTCTGGTCGTGGCGTACGCGGTCGCATCGGCGGCGGCCACGGCCTCGTTGCTGGACGGCGGGTTCTAGGGCGGCTTCCCCTAGCGCGTCGGCACCACGAGAACCGGTACCTTCGCCTTGCGGATCACGCCCGCCGACACGCTGCCGACCACCATGTCGAACAGCTTTCCGCGGCCGTGTGAGCCTACGACGATGACCTCGGCGTCGAGTTTCTTGGCCTGCTCGAGGATCGTCTGGATCGTGGGTCCCTGGACCATCAGCGCGGTAACCTCGTGACCCTGCTCGCGCAGGCGATCGGCCAGGGCGTGCAGCTCTACGTGCTCGCGCTTGAACTCGATGGCCACGTCGTGGCGTACCTCGTCCGGGCCCGCCTCGTAGCCCACGAACGACGGGTCCGGCTCCGCCACGTGAAGCAGGTAGATCTCGCGATTGGGTCGGGCCAGCCGGCCCACGATCTCCAGCTGGTCGTCGGCCACGGCCGAGAAGTCGACGGCTACGAGCAGGCTCACGTTCCCATCTCCGGTCGTTGGATACCGCGTTCTGTCATTCGCTGCTTCAAGATACCCACCAGGGCCCGAGTCCACCGGCCCTTGTCGCGCGAGCTGATGTGCGACCACTCGGGGGTGCGGACGTCCGAGAGCTCAGGATAGTCCTCGAAGTGGACGCCTACGGCGTTTGCCGTCCCCACGATCGACTCCCACACCATCTCGCGCGGGGTCGCCTGCCGCTCGAACTCCCGGAACCAGTCGCTGGAAGGAGGCCTTATGAACACGACCTCTCCGCCTCGCGCCCGGATCTTCGCGACATCGACCGCCACCTGCTCGAGCAGCGCCTCGAACGCGGCCTGCGCCACTTCGGGCGGAGGGGGCGGCGGAAGATTCTCGAGGATGTCCTGCCAGGTACCGGTGACGATCGCGTTGAACCCCGGGTCGTCCTCGACCCGGTTCCACAGATTGGCCTGTCGGTCCCGACGCATGTTCTCGATCTTGCGTACTTCCTTCTGCTGCCATGGGAGGCCCGGTCGCTCCGGCCACCAGGTCTGGCGAGCCAGTACGGTGAAGAGCTTTGTGTCCCACGAGTAGAACGCGAGCCTCGTCTCCAGGGGATACGATAGCTTGTTCCCGAGCCACTGCGACGGCGTTTCATCGTAGTAGTGCTGCACGGCATCCGCCCGGAGCCCGATACCCGGGAGGAATACCAGCGGCGGCGTGATTCCCACCACGAGCAGGCCCGCGAAGTCCTCGTCGTCGGCGATGTGCGTCAGGATCGGGATCGCGTTGGAGCCTTCCAGCGCGAGCTGGACTCCGTGCACACCGGTCAGCTCCTGCCACACGTCCAGGTCGATGTCGAACTGGGTGCGCGAGGAGCCGATGAACACCGTGGCGTTGGGCTCACTCCGGTCGACCCGGCGCCGGGCCTCGGCCCACTGTCCGTCGCGGTTTCGATACGAGGCCTCGTACTGCTGGGCCACGCGCCAGTACGCTTCCCACCCGCCGACTCCGGCCACGGCCAGGACCGCGGCCAGGACGGCGACGCGCGGCCACCTCATCTCGGGAATCCGCCGGTGGAAGACCGGCTCGGACTCAGAACTGGAAGTAGATGAAGGCATCACCAGATCCTTGAGTAATCACGATGAGGAACAGCATTCCGGCCCATACGAAGCCCGTCAGCCACCAGGGTGCCCTGGCCACGACTTCTTCGAGACGGCGGCTACGCATGAACCAGTGTACGGCGAGCATTCCGATGGTCACGGCAATCACCGTGGTGACGAGAAAGCTCGAGAGAACCAGCACGCTGCCCTCGGCGCCGAAACCGAGCATCGACCGGATCATGCTCCAGGCCTGTGGGAAGCTTCGTGCCCGGAAGAACACCCACGTGATGTTCACCAGAAAGTACGTCAGGAGCGCGAGGAACAGCCGGAACCCCGCGGTGGAAGCGACCTTCGCGTGACCCCAGCGTCCACTGATGAACCTCTCGACTCCGAGGTAGAGCCCATGCAGCCCGCCCCACACCACGAACGTCCACGCCGCGCCGTGCCACAGGCCGCCGAGCAGCATGGTGACCATCAGGTTGATCTGGGTGCGGTGCCAGCCCTTACGGTTGCCACCGAGAGGGATGTACAGGTAGTCCCGCAGCCACGTCGAAAGCGAAATGTGCCAGCGGCGCCAGAAGTCCGAGAAACCGATCGCCGCATACGGGAATCGGAAGTTGTCCGGGAGAGAGAACCCGAGACACAGCGCGATCCCGATCGCCGCCGTCGAGTAGCCGGCGAAATCCGAGAAGATCTGGCCGGCGAACGCCAGAGTCCCGAGCCACGCATCTGTGAACGGGACGGCGGCCTCTGCGCCAAACACCGCGTCGGCTGCGGGAGCCAGCGCTCCGTCGGCGATCACGATCTTCTGGAACACGCCCAGCGTCAGCAGGCCGAGGCCCCACAGCAGCTGATCGCGGGTGGCCCGCACCGGCTTCTGGAACTGCGGGATGAGCTGCGTGGGGCGTACGATCGGGCCCGCCACGAGCTGCGGGAAGAACGTGACGAACAGGGCGAAGTCGAGCAGGGACTCTGCCGGCTTCGCGCGCCTGAGGTACACATCGAGCGAGTAGGCCATCGTCTGGAACGTGTAGAACGAGATTCCGACCGGAAGCACGATGTCCCACCCGGGAGCCGTCCACGTCACCCCGATGGTCGACATGATCGCCTGCCAGTTCTCCAGCAGGAATCCGCCATACTTGAAGTACCCCAGCAGGCCGAGGTTCACGATCATGCTGATGGCCAGCCAGGCCCTGCGTCGTGACTGCCTGTCCGTGGCGTAGATCTTCTTCGCGACCACCCAGTCGACAACCGTGGATAGCCACAGCAGGACCACGAACGGCGGATTCCAGGCCGCGTAGAACAGGTAGCTGGCCAGGAGGAGGTTCGTCTT
>JBATJK010000152.1:0-36987 GCA_049668445.1 Gemmatimonadota bacterium | reverse complement strand
GGTACGGCCGTCGCTGCCATTCTGCGCGAAGCAGATGTGAACAGCGGCAGCCTGTACCATTTCTTCCCTAGCAAAGAGGCTCTGCTCGTCGCCGTACTCGAGAAGTACGTCGAGGTGCTGGAGCCGGCTCTACTAGGAGCAGCCGAACGGGCTGCCGACGACCCGATCGAGAAGGTATTCGCGCTCCTGGAATTGTACCGGGGACGTCTTCTCGTGTCCGGCTTCTCCAGGGGCTGTCCCGTGGGAGACCTGTCTCTCGAGATCGCCAGCCGCTTCCCCGAGGCCCGACACCTGGTCGACGCCTACTTCGAGTCCTGGACGGGCCGGGTGGAATCCTGGCTCGTGGCGGCTGGAGAGCGCCTGCCTGCCCGGACCGATCGGCACGCCCTCGCTGCCCACGCTCTCTCCGTTCTGCAGGGCGCGGTCATGCAGGCCCGCGTCGCGAGTTCAATCGACCCGTTCGACGACTCGGTGTCGCAGTTGCGCCTGCTGGTGGATCTCCTCGCTTCCGAGACCGGCGTGAGCCGGCCGTTCCGATCTGAAGCGGGTCGGACGGACGGGACCGGGACTGCCCGGAGGAAGCGGCCAGTACCGAGTGGGGCGACGGCCTCGGCCGTTGCGGCGACGGGGACGGCTACTTCCGCCGGGGGAGAGGCGACCGGCGAAGACGACGACGCGTGGTGGAGGGCCTGGTGATCGACGAGCGGACGGTCCGGGAGATGGTCCGCCGCGTGGTGCTCCGCACCGTGCAGGCTTCCGCGGACGCCGCGGTGGCGGGGGACTCGCGCCTTGTCACCCAGCAGGACATCGAGAATCTGACTCCGGGCAGTGCCCTGCATGTGGCCGAAGAGGCCATCGTGACGCCTCTAGCCCGCCAAACGGCGCTCGAACGCGGAGTCACCGTCGTGCGCGGGCAGACGGGCGCGGCTGACTCCGGCTCCGGGGACCGGGAGCGCATGGTAGCGCTCGCAGCCGATCACGGTGGCTTCGAGATGAAGGAGGCCCTGGCCAGCCACCTTCGCGAGCGCGGGTATTCGGTGATCGACTGCGGCACGCACGGCAAAGAGCCCGTTGACTACCCCGACCTGGCCCTGGCCGCGGCCGGACTGGTGGCCCAGGGACAGGCCACCGCGGCCATCATCGTGGACGGCGCCGGAATCGGGTCGTGCATGGCCGCGAACAAGGTCCCGGGAATACGCGCGGCCATGTGCTACGACGAAGCCACGGCGGTGAACAGTCGTGAGCACAACGCCGCCAACGTCCTCACTCTCGGCGCTGGCCTGATCGGCGGCGCGCTGGCCCGACGAATCGTCGACACGTGGCTCGACACACCGCACGGCGGGGGGCGGCACGCGAGACGGGTGGACAAGATCATGGACATCGAGCGCAGGTACCTGAAGGGATGAGCATGAAGCTCGACGAGAAGACGCTCGAACGCATCATCGAGCAGGTCACGCACCAGGTCATGATACTGGTTCAGCGTGAGCAGGAGGGCGGCGCGTCCGCGCAGGACCTGTCGGCGGGCAACTACTTCGACCGCGTACAGCCGTTCGTCAGCGCGGGCGCGGACAGGCTGGCCAGCACGCTCGGAATCGCGCCCACGGACGGCCGCGTGAGCCACATGATCGACCACACGCTCCTGAAGCCGGACGCTACCCAGGACCAGGTCGCGCAGCTGTGCTACGAGGCCAGGAAGCACGCCTTCGCCTCGGTGTGCGTGAACCCGTCCTACGTGAAGCTGTGCGCGGACCTCCTGAAGGATACCGACGTCCTGGTGTGCACCGTGATCGGATTCCCGCTCGGGGCCACGTCGACCGAGAGCAAGGCGTTCGAAGCGCAGAAGGCCGTGCGTGACGGCGCCACGGAGGTCGACATGGTGATCAACGTGGGCGGGCTCAAGTCGCGGGACTACGAGCTCGTCGAACAGGACATCGCGGCGGTCGCGCGGGCCGTGCACGCCGGGGGGGCGATTCTGAAGGTCATCATCGAGGCCGCCCTCCTCACCGACGAGGAAAAAGTAGCCGCCTGCCAGCTGGCCAAGGTCGCCGGCGCGGACTTCGTGAAGACTTCCACCGGATTCGGGCCGGGCGGCGCAACCGCGGAGGACGTGGCGTTGATGCGACGCGTGGTCGGAAGCGGCATGGGAGTGAAGGCGTCGGGAGGCATCCGAACCTATGCGGATGTGAAGAAGATGATCGCCGCGGGCGCCAGTCGCATCGGCGCGAGCGCGAGCGTCAAGATCGCTCAAGAAGCCGACTCGTGAGGTAGAGACATGTCCGTCGATCTTCGAACGTATTGCTTTCTGGACAACCTGCAGCCGCAGCACGCAGCCTATCTCGGCACCGTGGCGCGCGGGTTTCTCCCCCTCCCGGGGGACGCATCGCTGTGGATCGAGATCTCGCCTGGAATCGAGATCAACCGCATCACGGATATCGCCCTCAAGGCCACGAGCGTGAAGCCGGGGATGCAGATCGTGGAGCGCCTGTTCGGACTCCTGGAAGTGCACCATTCGGAGCAATCCGAGGTCAGGGCCGCCGGGGCGGCGATCCTGGACGCGCTGGACGTACAGGAGTCGGAACGGATCAAACCGCGTGTGATTTCCAGTCAGATCATCCGGCACATCGACGCCCACCAGGTGCAGCTGGTGAACCGGATGCGATTCGGCCACATGCTGCTCGCGGGACAGACGCTGTACGTGCTGGAAGTGGAACCGGCGGGATACGCGGCACTCGCGGCCAACGAGGCCGAGAAAGCGGCGCACATCAACATCCTCGACGTCCGGGCGTTCGGCAGCTTCGGACGGGTGTACCTGGGCGGCGAGGAGCGCGACATCATGGCGGGTTATGGCGCGGCGGTGGCCGCGATTGAAGGTGTCAGCGGCCGCGAGGCGGCCACCGGACGACGGGACTGACGAGGTTTCCCTGAGGGGCGCAGCGGCGCTCCCGGATTCACCAGGAGGAGAGAATGGCTGAAGAGTATGGCGCGGTCGACGCACTCGGAATGATCGAGTGCCGCAGCTACCCGGCGATGGTCGAAGCAGCCGACGCGATGGTCAAGGCGGCCAGGGTGGAACTGGTCTCCTACGAGAAGACCGGCGGCGGCTACGTCACAGCCGTGGTGCGAGGCGATGTCGCGGCCGTAAAGGCGGCGGTCGAGGCCGGAGCGCGGGGCGCTGAGAAGATCGGCGAACTCGTGGCGATCCACGTCATCCCGCGTCCGCACGCGAACGTGGACGTGGCACTGCCTCTCGGTCGTGCGAGTGCCGGGCCGAAGACCGCGAAGCGGTAGGGCCCCACTCCGAGGGCACCCTGAAGCCTCCGGTCCGTCCGTGGACAGGGCCGGAGTCGATCAGAGTTGAGTGATCGTTCAACTTGGCGTCGCTCACAGCAACGGAGCAGGACATGCTGTTAGGCAGAGTCGTCGGTACGCTGGTCTCGACGAACAAGGAGCCCTCACTGGAGGGCCTGAAGTTCCTCGTCCTAAGGCAGCTGGACATCGAGGGCGGGGAGGCTTCGGGCTATCGGGTGGCGGCTGACGCGGTGGGCGCCGGTCTCGGCGAGGTCGTGCTGTACGCGACCGGAAGTTCGGCGCGCCAGACCGCCGTGACGGACAAACGCCCGTGTGACGCGGTGATCATGGCGATCGTGGACTCGCTCGCCGTCGATGGAGAGGTCACCTACGACAAATCACGGGACGGCTGATGATGGAGGAGTCGAAGATTCAGTCCGTCATCGACCGCGTCATGTCGGAACTCGGGCACCGGGAACCCGCGGGCCGGGCCGGTTCCCTGCCCCCCCGGCGTCCGGTGGTCGAGCGACCCGGTCCGGCCGCCACGCCGAGACACGGCGACAACCTGTTTCCTGACGTGGACAGTGCCGTAGCGGCAGCCCGGAAGGCGTACCGCGACCTGCAGGGGCTGCCCGTGTCGCTGCGTGAACAAATGATCGCGCACATCCGTCGCACGATGCGGGAGAATGCCCAGCCCCTGGCCCACGAGGCCTGGCAGGAAACGGGGATGGGGCGTTACGAGGACAAGGTCGAGAAGGTCCTTCTCAACGCGAACAAGGCGCCCGGGGTCGAGTTCCTGGATACGGGAGCCTGGAGCGGCGACGGGGGACTCACGGTCGTGGAGTTCGCTCCGTACGGCGTGATCGGCTCGATCATCCCGAGCACGAATCCCATTTCTACGGTCACCTGCAACGCGATCTCGATGGTCTCGGCTGGCAACGCCGTGGTGTTCAACGCCCATCCCGGCGCGAAGGCCTGCTCCAACCGGACCGTTCAACTCGTGAACGACGCTATCGTCGAAGCGGGCGGCCCGCCGAACCTGGTGTGCGCCGTCGCCGCGCCGACGATCGACACGGCGGGTGCGCTCATGGGCCACAAGGACGTGAACCTGCTCACCGTGACCGGCGGCATCGGCGTCGTGCGCGCCGCCATGTCGAGCGGGAAACGAGCCGTGTGCGCCGGACCCGGGAATCCGCCGGTCGTGGTCGATGAGACGGCGGACATCGCGCAGGCGGGCCGGGACATCGTGCGGGGCGCGTCGTTCGACAACAACATCATCTGCACCGACGAGAAAGAGGTGTTCGCCGTCGCCTCGATCGCGGACGATCTGAAGCGGGCCATGTGCGAGAACGGGGCGATCGAGATCGACGCCCGGCAACTCGACGCCCTGCGACGCTCGATCTTCACGGATCGTCCCGAAGCCGGCCGGCATGGAACGATGAACAAGAAGTTCATCGGCAAGAACGCCGCGGTTCTGCTGAAAGAGATCGGCATCGAGGCGGGCGACGAGGTCAGGCTCGTCCTGGCGGAAGTGGAACAGGACGACCCGCTGATCTTCTCCGAACAGATGATGCCGATTCTCCCCCTCACTCGCGTTCGAGATGCCTACGAGGGCATCGAGCGGGCGAAGGCGGCGGAGCACGGATTCCGGCACACGGCGACCATGCACTCCAAGCACCTGGACCACCTCAGCCGCATGGCCCGGGTCATGGACTGCAGCATCTTCGTCAAGAACGGCGTCTCCTACGACGGGCTGGGCTACGGCGGCGAGGGCTTCTGCTCCTTCACGATCGCCAGCCCGACGGGAGAGGGCATCACGAACCCCATCAGTTTCAGCCGCATCCGCCGATGCGTGCTGAAGGATTCCTTCCGGATCGTATGACCATGAAGACTCCCACGTGGGACAACCGAACCGAGGCGGCATGATCGAACCGGCACTGGCTCTGCTCGATTTCAGCAGCATCGCGGTCGGGATCGAGGCCGCCGACGCGATGGTCAAGCGAGCCCAGCTCGACGTGATCCGGACCGGAACGGTCCAACCCGGTCGCTACCTGGTACTGATCGGCGGCGCGGTCGGCGAGGTCCAGGAGTCCCTGGCCACCGGTCGCGCCGTGGGCGGAGACTCCGTGCTGGATCACGTCTTCCTCCCGCACGTGCACCCGGACGTCGTGACGGCGATCGGAGGCGGAAGGACGGAGGCGCCCCGCGACGCGGTCGGGGTGATCGAGACCTCGACGGTAGCCGCCGCCATTCGGGCCGCCGACTCGGGGATCAAGGGAGCCGAGGTGCGCCTCCTGGAGATCCGCATGGCCGACGGGCTCGGGGGCAAGGGGATCGTGCTGTACTCGGGCGTCGTGGCCGACGTCGAGGCGGCGGTCGAGATCGGGTGCACTGCGGTCCGACCGGGGCTGCTCGTGCGCCAGGTCGTCATCTCACAGCTCCACCCGGAGATCTGGGAGAATCTGTCGGCCGCGACCCGTTTCGGATCCAGGCTGGAGGGCCTGTGAAACTGGCGCGCGTGGTCGGCACGGTGGTCGCTACGACCAAGTACGAGGGGCTGGAGGGCGTCAAGCTCCTGGTGGTTCAGCCCCTGGACCGGGACGGCAACGTCCGGGGCTCACCGGCCATAGCGGCCGACGCCACCGCCCAGGCCGGAGAGGGTCACCTGGTGTTCATCGTGGGAAGCCGCGAGGCGGCCCAGGCAATGCCCGAGCTCTTCGTGCCGGTGGACCTGGCCATCACCGGAATCGTGGACGAAGTGGACCGATCGGCCGGCGATCGACCGGCCACGGCCACCTGGCGCGAGTCCGGAGCGAAAATCTGATGTACATCGGACGCGTCGTGGGATCGGTCGTGGCTACGGTGAAGATCCCGCACCTCGAGGGTCGGAGGCTGCTGCTGGTCGATCAACTGGGGGCGGGCGCCGAGCCAACCGGAGACTACGACATCGCCGTGGACGTGGCGCAGGCGGGCCCCGGCGACACCGTCCTCGTGCTCGACGAAGGAAACGGCGCCCGGCAGATACTCGGACTCGACCCGGGGGCCATCCGGGCGGTCATCGTGGGAGTGGTGGACGAGGTGACGATCGGCAGTTGAGACTCCCGTTCCGACCGCAGTCGTCTCCTACTCGAGTTCGAATGTCACGCTGACGTGCGCAGTCACAGAAATCTGCCCCGGTGCCGTCACCCCCTCTGACGTCCCTCCGCCCCCGGGAGCGTTCTGGACCACGTTCTGCGACATGTAGGCACCACGACCGCCGCCCCACCAGCCCCCATATGACGACCACCAGCTCGACCGATCCTCGCGAATGAGTACGGTGCGGCCCACCTCGTGACCCAGCTGGTGTGCCATCATCTCCGCCTTTTCACGCGCGGCTTTGAGGGCCAGCGAACGAGCCCGATCCCGGTGCGCCCGAAGCTCGGTTGTGCGAAAGTTGATGCCGTGAACGTAGTTGGCGCCGACCTCGAGGACGTTCGAGAGCAGATCCTCGAACGCATCGATGTCTCGCAGGGTGAGCGACACGCTCTTGCGCACCCAGTAGCCGAGGAAGATGCGCTGCCTGCCGTCGAAGTCGTACCGTGGCTCGATCCCAAGATAATCGGTTCGGATGAGATTCTCGGGCAGGCCGGCATCTTTAGCCGCGGCGATCACGCGGGACATGCGCGCGTCGTTCTCCGCCTTTGCCGCCGACAGGTCCAGGTCATCGGTTTCCACTCCGAGCATCAACACTACTTCGTTGGGCACGACCCGTACGTCGGCCTCGCCGGTCACCGTGATACGGGCTTCCTCCTGCGCGCGCGCCTGCGGAGCCAGGATCAGAAGCGTAGCGATTGCGGCCAGGCCCAATCTCAATTCCGGCGATGATGTGCGCTTCTTCATTCTCAGCGTCCTTCCTATGGGTCCCATCCCGTCAAGAATCAACACTCCGAACCGCTGCAGCGAGGGCCTTCGCCGCATTCTCGCGACCCAGGATGACGGCTTCCTCGAGCGGAGTGGCGTAATGGTCCACGTTGGTCCGGGCCTCCGGATCAGCGCCTCGGGCCAACAGCCAGTCTATCAACTGTGGATCGTCCTCACCGGCTGCCCAGTGAAGTGGCGTGTAGCCGTTCACTCCGCGCTGCTGGATGTCCGCTCCATGCGCGAGCAGGAGACCCAGAATCTCCAGCCGGTCCGGGCGGGCGCTCGCCAGCGCCGCGATCAACGAAGGATAGCCGGCATGGTCTCCGCAGTCGGGATCGGCTCCCATCTCCAGCAATTTCCCGATGAACGGAATGGGACTGTGGTAGATGGCATACTCGAGGACGATCTCACCGAGGCCTGACGGTCCGCGGCAATTGGGGAAATCAGCGGGATCTCCGAGGAGCGCCCTGACCTCCGCGAGGTCTCCTCGGACGTACGCCTCATGCAGAGCGATGGCGTCGCGACCATCCATATGGCTACGCCCCGGCGGCCTTCACGAGGTCAGCGAACGCCGGCGACAGACTCGCGCCACCGACCAGGGCTCCGTCGATGTCCGGCATGCGTACGAATTCCGCGATGTTCTCCGTCTTCACGCTCCCCCCGTACAGGATCCGCACGCGTTCCGCGGCTGCCGTCCCGAGGCCGTCGGCCACGGCACCTCGAACTGTCAGGCCGATCGTCCGGTTCGCCTCGGCCGGGGTGGCCGGCTGCCCGCTTCCGATGGCCCAGATCGGTTCGTAGGCGAGGACCAGGCGACCGGCGGCTTCCGCGCCAACGCCTTTGAGGGCCGCTCCTACCTGCCTCCCCACGAAATCGTGCGTCTCTCCGGCATTGCGCTGCGCCGCGCTCTCGCCCACACACACGATGGGAGTGAGGCCGTGCCCCAGGGCGGCGAGCACCTTCCGGTTGATCGCCTCGTCGCTCGAGCTCGGGCCGGCCGCCTCCCGCCGCTCGGAATGCCCCAGGATGACGTAGTCGCACAGACCGTCGAGCATGGCGGGCGACACATCTCCCGTGTGAGCGCCCGCGTCCTCCCAGTGCATGGTCTGCGCGCCCAGTCCGATCCTCGAGTTCCTCAGCACCTCTGCCAGGGCGGCGAGGACGGTGAACGGTGGACAAATGGCCACATCCACCGATTCGACAGCGCCGAGGGGGGGCCGCAGGCGACGCACTAGGGCCAAAGCCTCGTCGGTACGGCCGAGATGCATCTTCCAGTTGGCAGCGATCAGGAGTCGGCGCATGACACCAGAGTCCGACACACGCCCGAACGGGGCAAGAGCCCGACCGATCTTCAGTCGAAAGCGATGCTCTGCGGCTCGTCGTCGGGCGCCGCGAAGTAGAGGGTACGGCGGGTGTCGCTGGGCGTGTGGAGCACGCGCACGATGTTGCGCTGGTCCCGGAACAGTCCGAACAGCACGGCGTTGCTGATCCGGACGCCGTTCACCTGCCCCTGTGCCGGGAAGCGGAGCAGGTACCACCACATCCGCTCCTCGTCGTCGCCGGAATCGAAGTCCTCACCGCTGGAAAGGAGCTCGGAGGCGGAGCAACCCGAGTCGCACCAGAGCTCGAAGGTCTCGCGGAAATAGGCCTGGAACAGGTCATCGAGCTCGGGAGAAGCCTCGAGCACAACCGAATCCCGTCCCGCGAAGCGGGCCAGGGCCGCCTCCAGGTCGTCCTTGAAGATGCGAATGCGCAGGTAGGCCGCGTCTTCCTCGAGCGCGAGCTGCGCCGTCGAGAGATGTAGCGGGTGGGGGGACGGCTCGACCGCCCCCCCGGGTGAAGACCATGCCAGGGCCTGTGACAGCACCAGCCCGAACAGGAGCCGGATCACGACGTCGGCGCCAGCCACAGGTTGTTGTCCGTATCGATGTCCGCCAGCTCTTCGTCGGGATCGAGAAGAAGGCGCACCACCGGCTCATCGGCGAAGAAGCCGTACAGGAACTCCTTCTCGTCGTAGCGCCACACGTCGACCGGGAGGTCGACGCGTTGCGTTCGCCCGCTCTCGTACTCGACGTCCATGATGATCGGCATCACCAGGCCCCCCTCGTTCACGATCCGGACCCGGTAGTAGAACGCCCCCTGATCTGTGGACCCGAGAAGTTCCTCGGCGTCCTGCCTGCCGACATCGGCCACCGCCTGGTCGTTGGCGTGCGTCGTGTAGAACCAGCCACGCCACATCCACGCCATGTCCTCTCCCGCGCCCTCGTCCAGCGAGCGGAAGAAGTCGGCCGGCTGAGGCTTCTTGAACATCCAGCGCTTCGCGTAGCCGCTGAAAGCATCGTCGAAGACCTCGGGCCCCAGCACCGTCTCACGCAGAATGGACAGGCCCGCGGCGGGCTTGGCATACCCGTTGTTTCCGAAATCCTTATGGATGAGATCGGAGTGGGTCATGATCGGGACCTGGTCGGGGTCCCGCATGTACTCGGTGATCCCGCTCGGCGAGCTGCGCCACCGCCCGAAGTCGGGGTCCATCTCCACCTCGGCGTAGTGCTGCAGGAACGTGTTCAGACCTTCATCCATCCACGTCCACTTCCGCTCGTCGGAGTTCACGATCATCGGGAACCAGTTGTGCCCGACTTCGTGGATCGTCACCCCCATCAGCGCCCACCGAAGTCCATCGGAAATCTCTCCGTCCCCGCGTGGACGGGCTCCACAGAAAGCCAGCATCGGGTATTCCATGCCGCCGGCCGGACCGTTGACGTTCGAGGCCTTGGGGTAGGGGTACTCGAACGCCATGCGTCCGTACGTCTCGAGCGTCTGGATCACCGCGGGGGTGGAGATCTCGTTCCACAGCGGCATCGCGTCTCTCGGATACAGCGAGTGCACCGCGATGGGCTCCTGGCCCTCGTCATACTTGTAGCCCGCAGCATCCCACACGAACGTCTTGGACGAGGCCCACGCGAAGTCCCGCACGTCGTCGGCCTTGTAGTGCCACGTCAACATCCCGCTCTGCGCGGGACGGCTCCCGGCCGTCATGACTTCGTCGGGTCCCACGATGTAGACCGGCGTCCGGCTCTCGTAGGCTCGCTCGAGGCGCTCCCGTTGCGTCTCCGTCAGAACGTCGTTCGGGTTCTGAAGGACGCCTGTGGCCTCGACGATGTGGTTCGCTGGCACATTGATTCGAACGTCGTAATTGCCGAACTCCAGGTAGAACTCCCCGCGGCCGAGGAACTGGTCCGTCTGCCAGCCGTTGACGTCGTCGTAAACGGCCAGACGCGGGAACCACTGCGCGAGTTCGTAAATCCACCCGTCGCTCACCTGCTCCTTGCCCCCACGCCCCCAGTCGGGGACCCGAAAGCTCCAGTCGATTTCCAGTTCTACGGATTCGCCCGGCTCGAGGGTGTCGAGCAGGTGCACCTTCATCAGGGTGCCGTTGATTCGGTAGTCCGCATCCAGCCGGTCGTCCCCCGACACGAACTGCACGCGCGCGATCTGGTGCCCACCGTCGAATTGCGTGACGCCCAGGAAGCGGCGGGCCCGTTCGCTGATCTCCTCGGGAAGTGCCCGTCTCGTCTGGTAGGCCCGACTGTGTTCCAGCGATCGCAGGTTCTGATCCAGCTGAACCCACAGGTAGTCCAGGATGTCCGGCGAGTTGTTGTGGTACGCGATCCGCTCGGAGCCGCTCACCACGTGCTCGACCGTATCGAGCGTGGTCTCGATCACATAGTCCACCTGCTGCTGCCAGTATTCCGGACCCGGCGCACCCGACGCGCCCCGGTATCGGTTGGCGTCCGGCCACTCGTCGATGGCGCGGAAAATGGACTGATTGGTCCGTCCTTCTTCGTCCGGGTGCAGCCAACTCTGGGCGTTGGCAACGCCGGCGAAGCCGAGCAGCATGCCGAACGCAAACAGGGACCCCACCGCAACCCTCGCACGCTTCACCGTATCCATATCTCCCGATCTCCCTATCTCCACTACCGTTCCGCACACGGGCCCCTCAGGGGGCGCGTTGCACGATCATGACCAGGGCAGAGGCGCCACAGATCGCTGAAACCGTCAATACCCACGCGCGCCTTGAGAGCCCGAGCCATCGGACGAAGACCACCGCCAGGGCCACCAGGGCCGCCACGATCGCGAACTGTCCAATCTCCAGACCGATGTTGAACGCCAGCAAGGGGACGAAAATACTCTCCTCGGATCCCAGCGCCGCCCGGAGAAAGTTGGAGAAGCCCATGCCGTGTATCAGCCCGAACCCGACCGCGATCAAGTACTTCAGGAAAGCGGCGCGAGTGCGATCGGTCGGTGCTTCCGTCGGCTCCCTGTCCCACAGGTTCACCAGGCTGGTGGCCAGGATGGTGACCGGGATCAGGAGCTCTACCAGTGACGAGCTGACGCGAAGGAGGTCCAGCGTCGCCAGCGCCAGGGTGACGGAATGGCCAACCGTGAAGGCGGTCACGAGCCAGAACAGACGTCGCCACTGACCCAGGTACGACGCGGTCAGGACGGCCACGAACAGAATGTGATCGTAACCGCGTACGTCCGTGATGTGCTCGAATCCGAGCCTCAGATACACCAGGAACTCGGAGAGCATCTATGATTGGAGGTTCACTGCGCGCCGGACCGCTCCACTTGAACATGCGTTCACATTCCCCTCGTCCTCTCCAGCAGTAACAGCTACGGGGTGCGAGAGGTTGAGTCGGCACGGCGCCGGGCCTGGCCCGGAAGGCTGCCTCAGTCGGTGCTGGCCTCGATCATGGCGTCGATGAATGGAATGACCAGCGGCCTGTTCTGCCCGAACACATTCCAACTGTTGATGACGCCTACCAATCCCCGGGCGGGTATCACGATCAGGTTCTGCCCCCCGAATCCGAGACCGGCCCATACGTCCAGCCCGGACGCGTCGAGCCGCCACCACTGGTATCCGTAGCCCCAGTTCCAATTCGGGTTGTTCGGAGCGACATCGTCCACCTGGCGGGCCGTCGCCGCGGCGACCCAGCCCTCGGGTAGAAGCCGCTCCCCCTCCCAGACGCCATCCTGCAGGTACAAGACTCCGATTCGCGCCAGGTCCTCGGCGGCCAGGTACAGGCCCCCCTCCGTATCGGGCAGGCCCTGGGGGTCCTTCTTCCAGTGATAGTCCCGGATGCCCAGCGGGCCGAACAGGTGCTCCTCGGCGTACTCGGCCGTCGTCTGCCCCGTCGCCTGCAGGATGATGGCCGACATCAGGTGGCTGCCGCCGCTGTTGTAGTTCCACTTCACGCCGGGATCCGAGTCCGCGGGCTGGGCGAGCGTGAATGCCACCCAGTCGTCGCTCTTCTCGAGCTGCAAGGTGGTGTTCGTGTCATCCAGCGGGCGGTCGTTCTCGTGCCACTCGATCCCGAGACGCATGGTGAGAAGATCTTCCAGCGTGGCATTCCCTACTCGCGGATCGAGGCCGCTGAGATCGTAGTCGCTGAGGAGTTCGAATACCGGGGTCTGCACCCCGGGGATCTCGCCTCGCCGGATGGCGATGCCGATCAGGGTCGCGGTGACCGACTTCGTCACCGACTGCAGCGAATGCACTTCCCGTCCCTCGTAGAAAGGGTGACGGTCGGGGTGCAGGTAGTTGAAGTCGTGCACGTCGTCCGGACTTTCGCACGCATCGGTGCCACACCCGAGCGGTCCGCTCTGGCCGCGGGAGATCTCCACGTAGTCCTGATCGTAGCGCTCGTCGAACACGATCCGGCCGTCGGCTACGAGAAGAAGACGGTCCACGTAGCCGTAGTCACCGTCCGCCACCTCGGCCGCGAGAGCGGCGAGCGGGGCCACGTCCAACCCGGCATCCGCGAGCTCGCCGCGCGGCCAGGCTTCCTGACCGAGCGCTGCGGAGACGGTGCTTAGCCACAGGAGGACGGCGAACGATATCACGGCGCGCATGGTTGGCTCCTTGAGAGCATCTGCCGCGGACCCGGGTTTACTTCGTGAAACGCAGGCGGATCTCGTGAGAAGAGACCGAATAGACCCGGACCTGTCCCTTTGCCGCCGCGAACTCGGCCTGCCCCGTCGGAAGAAACAGGTTGTGCGTCGCGGCGTTGTTTCCACTCGTCCACCGAACGGCCACCGAGTACGTATCCTTGTTGGGCATGCCTGCGTAGATGATCCACCAGCCTCCCGCGAACGCACCGCGGAGCTTAGCCTCTTCACCGACCTTCAGCGTGATGTCCTGTGCCGCAGCCATGCCCTAAACCTCCCCTTCCAGTCCTTCCAGGTCGGTGTTGCCGTCGAGGAACTTCAGGTTGTAGCGGAGCAGTTCCACCTGCCAGCTACCCCGCCGCTTCCGCAGGCCGAAGTCGTACGTGCCCACGAAGGTGCGCGTGTTTCGCCCGCTGTCGTTCGGAAGGTAGTGGTACGCGATTCCATAGCACGTCGCGGTCGCTGCCTCCCCGTGCACCTCCACCTCGTAGTTCCCCGCCTGGTGGTGAATCGCCTCGAGGTGACCCAGTCCATCCCGCCAGCCGTCGACGATGGCTCTGCCCGTCGTGTTCTCGGGCTCGCCTTCTGCGAGCGACGTGATGTCGAGCAACACGTGTGGAGCGAGACAGTCTTCTGCCTGTTCCCAGTTCTTCTCGTCCACGCTGCGAAAGAGTCGATTGAGGGTCGTGATGACGGCGTCTTTTTCGAGGAGTCGGCGGAGGGAATCCTCCTGCCTGAGGCCATTGCTCATCTATGCTCTCAAGTGTGTCTGGTGTGATCGGTGCTACGCTCGGGCGACAATGTACAAGAAAGGGCTATGCGCCGCCCTGCCCGAACAGACCGCCGGGAGACACCCTCGACTCCAGGTCGAGAAGGTGCTGTTTGCGCCACAGCCCGCCGCCGTAGCCCGTCAGGCGCCCGTCACTCCCTACGACCCTGTGGCAGGGGATGAAGATGGCCATCCGGTTGTCACCGTTGGCGTTGGCTACGGCACGCACTGCCGACGCACGTCCGATGGCGCGCGCCACCTCCGCGTAGCTTCGGGTCTCCCCGAACGGGATCCGCCTCAGCTCGTCCCAGACCGTCTTCTGGAACTCCGTGCCCGGGGCCTGGAGCGGGATCGAGAACTGCTGCAGCGTTCCGGCGAAATAGGCCTCGATCTCCGCCGCTGTTCGCTTCAGGAGATCGTTGTCTCCGGGTACGAGAACGCAGTCCAACCGACTGCGCAGCCTGTCGAGTTGCCTCTCCAGGCGACGGCGATCCGAAAACTCGAAGAAGTAGAGGGCCTCGTCCGTGCCACCGGCGATCATCGGCCCGAGCGGGGTCAGCACCCGTGTGACCTGCAGCACGATACCGGTTCCCGCCGCCCGGGGAGCCGCACCGACCAGCTGTCGAAACGCCTCGTTGAAACCGCTCAGTGACTCATATCCGTGTTCGTAGGCGGTGGTAGACACTCCGACTCCCTCTCTGATCTGTTCGAACGCCAGGCCCAGCCGTCGCGACCGGCAGTACGCGTGGAACGTCATTCCATGGTGCCGCTGAAACCACCGCCGAACGCGGTCGGGATGGAGGCCGAGCTCGCGCAGGTCGTGGTCCTTCCAACGACGAGCCGGGTCAGTGTCGAGAGCCGCGAGCAGGTCTCTCAACCACTCCGGTGTGCTTCCGCTCGGTTCCATGGGCCGGCACCGCCGGCACGGTCGATATCCCGAATACAGCGCGTCCCGGGCGGTGGCGAAGAACTCGACGTGTTGCGGCTTCGGCTTTCGCGCCGGACACACGGGACGACAGAAGATGCCCGTGGTTCGAACGCCGGTGAAGAAGACCCCGTCGTACGTCGCGTTCCGGCTCTGGAAGGCGTCCATCATCTCGGCGTGCGCCGGCAGCGATTCCATTCTCATGCAGACCAAGATCGCCGCGCCGGCCTCATGGGGCTACCGAAAACTTCGCAGTGAATTCCGGCGACCTGCGGAGGGTCCAACGGCTTCACTCTGTGACGCGTCTGTATTGCAGCGCGAAGCCGTCATGCACGTTGTCGGACAGGGTGAGCGCAGTCCCGGAATCCTCGATCCGCACCACCCGTCCCATGTCCTCGTCGTCGAAGTACAGGACCGGGAGCGGTTCGGGGCCGAAGATCGTGACCTCGCTCGAGAGACGGTAGCGCTGCTCACGGGCCACCTCGCCGTCGCGGCCAAGCATGGGAATGGACAGGGCCGTGAGGGCTGGCCGTCGGAGCGCGCCTCGAGTCGTCACCGCAACCACTCGGGCTCAGCGATCGTGCGAGGATCGTCGGCATCGCCCGTGTTCAGCGTTCCGGCCGGCTCGAACAGCAGCACCCGGACTTCGACGTCCGCCACCGGGCGGTGTTCCACGCCGCGAGGAACGACCAGGAACTCCCCGGGCTCGACGACGATCGCCCCGTCCCTGAGCTCCATCCGGAGAGAGCCCTCGAGCACCAGGAACAGCTCGTCCTCATCCCGATGACTGTGCCACGTGAACTCGCCGTGCAGCTTCGCCAGCTTCACGTGCTGGCCGTTGAGCTCGGCCACGATCCGCGGCTGCCAGTGGTCCGGAATGCGGGACAATCTCTCGTCCAGGTTCACCTTGGTCAGCATTCGTCCTCCTTCGCCCCGGGAGGCCTTTCCTTCCAGTTCCACCACTGGAGGAGGGCCGGCTCGTGGACTTCGTTCGAGGCGAAGTACACGGCACACCGGAACGTGTACTTCACACACGGATCGAGCCGCTCGCCGCGAAGCTCGCACAGTTCTTCGTACAGGCGATCGGGGTTGCGGCCGCGCAGCTCGCTGACGGCCCCGATGCCGAGTTCGACGAGACAGGACTCGATGCTCGGGCCGACGCCCGGAATGGTCCTGAGGTCGGTATTCGTATTCGTGCGAGTCGACACTTCAGCCTCCGCCTGGTGTGGAAACCGAATATATCCCGAATATCGAGTCCCGACAATGGAGATGAAGAGGCCGGTCAGTCGTCGAGCAACTGCCGCTCAAAGACTACCTGGGTCTTGGTGAGAACGAACCCCAACTCCTCGTAGAACAACCGCGCGTCGTTGCGGGTGGTGCGGGTTCGAATCCGGAGAGTGGCGATTTCCCTCGCCGCCGCCCATTCCTCGGCCACGGCCACCATCTGGCTGCCGATTCCGTGCCCCCGCAAGCCCTCCGTGACCACCAGGCCGCCCAACTCCGCGAACGGCTCCCCTCCGAGCCGCCGGGAGCGGAATACGTGGATCCACCCGACCACCGTCCCCGACTCGTCCTCCGCCACCATCACGGCATGATTCTGAGACGTCTTGATATCGAACAGACGGCGGCGCGCGTCGGCCGGCGTCGTCGGATAACCGAGCTCGCCGGACAACCGTGCGATGGCCTCCGCATCGTCGGGAATCGCATTACGGACGTGGATCTCACCGGGTGGCCGGGTCATCGGCTTTCTTCCTCTGCGTGTGGTTGCTCCGCGCCGCTTCCCGGCGCGATTGCCGCACTATCTTCGCACACCGCGGGCCGGTTTGACAGGGGCCGCACACGGGAGTCGATGTTAGGTTCAGGGGTACCGATACGGGGTGAGGCCCATGGACGCATCCATCGATCCGGCGCATGTGGCGCCGACCCGGTTCTGGACCCGGCTCGACGACGGTCGAGTGCGCTGTGACGTGTGCCCCAGGCTCTGTCGCCTGCGGGAGGGTCAGCGGGGCCTTTGTTTCGTGCGCGCCAACCTGGGCGAGCAAATCGTGCTCACCACATACGGACGATCCAGCGGCTTCTGTGTCGATCCGATCGAGAAGAAGCCGCTCAACCATTTTCTCCCCGGGACGTCCGTCCTCTCGTTTGGTACGGCCGGCTGCAACCTGACCTGCTCGTTCTGTCAGAACTGGCACATCAGCAAGTCACGAGAGATGGACACCCTGGCGGAAACGGCGAGTCCGGATGCGATCGCGCGGGCGGCAGCGGATCTCGGATGCCGTTCGGTGGCGTTCACGTACAACGACCCGGTGGTGTTCCACGAGTACGCCGTGGATGTCGCCGCGGCGTGCCGTGACGGCGGAATCCGGACCGTCGCGGTGACCGCGGGCTACGTGTGCGAGGGCCCACGGGCGGAATTCTACCGCTGGATGGATGCCGCCAACGTGGATCTCAAGGGGTTCACCGACTCGTTCTATCGAAAGCTCGCATCCGGAAGCCTCGGTCCGGTCCTGGACACGCTCCGGTACATACGACACGAGACGGACACGTGGCTGGAGATCACGACGCTGCTGATCCCGGGAGAAAACGACTCCGAACAGGAAATCCAGGCGCTCACCCGCTGGGTGCTCGACGAGCTGGGGCCGGACGTTCCACTTCACTTCACGGCGTTTCATCCCGACTGGCGCATGCGCGACGCGCCCCCCACCTCGCCCTCCACGCTCCGAAGGGCGCGGGAGATCGCCCGAGAGAACGGGATTCGGTTCGCGTACACGGGAAACGTCGTCGACCCAGCCGGCCAGACGACGTACTGCTCGAACTGCGGCTCGGTGCTCGTCGGTCGGGATGGTTACGCCATCGTCGCCTGGAGGATGTCGGAAGATGCTCGCTGCAAGGCGTGTGGGACGGTCTGCGAGGGCGTGTTCGAAGATGGCCCCGGCGACTGGGGACCTCGACGGCAGCCGGTCTCGATCACACGGTACGCCGAGTAGGAGAGCGTCCCGAGGCTACTCCGCAGCCGGTGAGCGGTTGTGATACACCGTGAAACGCCCGGAGTCCTGCAGTTCGATCTCCTTCCAGAACGTCAGGCCGCACTTCTCCGCGACACGGCGTGACGCCAGGTTCTCGGGGTGAATCACCGCGACGACCCGCGCCAGGCCTCCCTGTTCGAATCCCCATTCCAGCACCGCGCGCGCCGCCTCCGTGGCGAGACCGTTGCCCCAGGCGGTGGGGGCGAGGTGGTAGTGCAACTCGGCGTCGCCCGTCTCGTCGATCTCCGTCTCCAGGAACCCGATCCGGCCCACGATCTCTCCTGTATCCCTGAGTTCCGCGGCAAGGAGACCGTAGCCGTGATCCCGGTAGTGCTCCGATATGTGCTGCCGGATGCCCTCGCGGACCTGCTCGAGGGAAGGCGACCGCCCTCCCGAGTACTGGACCACCGCGGGGTCCGAGAAGATCCGGCTGAGTTCCTCGGCGTCATCCTCCCGAAGAGGCCGGAGACGCAGCCGTGTGGTCTCGATGTGCACGGGTCTCAGTACTCCAGCCCTGGCCAGGTCGAAACCGGGTCGGTGGATCGCACCCGGTGCATGCCGTTCTCCTCGAACAGTTCGAGGGCCTCTTCCGAGTACTCGGTGAAGTCCACTCCCCTGGGAACGACCACCGACGACATGCAGTCTTCCATGATGTAGATCTTGCCGGCCAGCTCCGGGTCGCGGGCCTGGATGGCAGTAAGCAGATCGTGCAGCGTCCAGGCCACGCAGTGGCTCGCGGCCTGCCCCGCGACCACCACCGCGTCGAATTCCATCAGGTGATCGAACAGGGCGAGGTTCGGAGATGCGATACGCTCGTTGTCGGGGCCGAGCGTCACCTCGGGGCTGAGCACCGAGTAGTTCTCCGTCAGTGGCGTCCCTCCCTTGACCTCGAAGCGGGCGGCCGTCTGACGGGCAATGCTGTGGAAGAAGACGGACTCGTCGACCGCAGATACGAGTGCGTGGCCGACACTGCCGAGCATGGCGTGGTATGGCCAGACCATCAGGGGATATCGTCCCTCGGTCACCCGACGCACGTAGTGTCGAGCGTACTTCTGGAGCCACTCAAGGTCTCCACCGGCCAGGGAATCGGCTACCGCCGGATTGGGACACCAGCGACCCTCTTCCACGTCGGCGAGGGTGATCTCCGTCTGCCCGCCGACAGGGTGATCTCCCTCCTCGTCCACCCAGAATACGGGGTGGAAGATCTGCAGTGCCGTGTGCGTGTCGAGAGTGGCCGTGATTTCCGTCACCAGGTCCAGGTTCCGGTAGATGAAGCTGCACAGACGGGTGTTGTCGTCTACCGCGCCGCGGCCCGACCGGCCCGCCACGAACAGCTCGTATCCCGGGATGCAGAACGTATTCTGACAGTCCACGAGCAGGAGACCGATCCTCGGGTCATCGTCGGAAGGATGACCGATGCGGTGCGCATCCGCCCAGGCCTCCGCCTCCGGCGCACGGTTGGCGTAGTCCACGCGCCACATTTCGCCGGTCCGGGTCCCGTCGAAATGTGACGGGATCGGCAGTTCAGGCACCATCCACCTCCGCATCGAGTTGTGCCAGCAGCTCCCAGCGTACGCTGATGAGTCGGGGGTTCTCCCACACCCCGCGACCGACCTTGGCTTGCGGTCGTCCGTCCACCTCGACCACGTCGGCCGTGAAGTCGAAGTCGGTCACCACTCCGTCTTCCTCGCACCCGTGGCCCAGAATGCTGCTCCCGACCCCGTAGGCCGCGATCGGCATGCCGAGTCCGGCGAAGCGCCGGATCTTCTTTGGCGTGAAACCGCCGGAGACCATGATCCCGACGTAGTCGAATCCCTCGCTGTCCAGCCCCTCCCTGACCTTCCGCACCAGGTGCGGGTTGACCCCCGCGAGGCTCTCCTTCCCCCACAGCTCCGGGTCGTCCATCAGCGCCCGATCCACCAGTTTTCCGCTCGTGTCGAGGCGCACGCCGAACAGCACCTCATCTCCGAACTCGGCGCGCATGGCCCGGGCAACCGCCAGCGAGTCGCCGACGCAGTCGTTGCCGTAGTCCACCAGGCTGACGATCGGTACGTGCGGCTCCTCGTCCCTCACGTAGCGGGCGAAGGACAGGGTGGCCTCCACCACGTCGCCACCGAACGCGGCGATCAGGCCGTGCGGCATCGTCCCCACCCCCTCGCCACCCCACCACGAGGCCCCGGCGTCGCTGGACACGTCTCCTCCACCACCCACGCGCGCCGCGTAGCCGTCGGGAGTCTGGATGCGCCAGTCGTCGTGGCGCGGGGCGAAGTAGATGACGGGCACGCCCGCGGCCGCGTCCACCGCTCGCTCCGCATTGGTCGCGATGAGGCTGCGCCGGGCCAGGACCCCGTCGAGGGTGGTCTCCAGGTGGGCGAAAGCGCGATACCGGCCGCGGATCCGGAACGCCACTTCCCAGGGCTCGATTCGATCGCCGTCGTGCAGCGTCTCGACTTCCAGGTCCGTGTAGTCGAACCCGCTCGCCAGCTGCGTCTGGAGCATGCGGACACACTCGAACGTGCCTGCCAGCACGCCGCGTCGCTTGGCGAAGAACTGGAGGTTGACCACCGGGTCGCGACCCGAGTGCGCGAGCGTGCGCGCGGTTCGAACGAAGTACCGATCCGACAGCCAGCCGTCACGGATTCTCGGATCGAACTGGAACAGATCCGCCGGGAAGCGGGTGAGCTCCTCGTGGAACTGCTGCATGCGTTCGGAGCTCATTGATTCTCCCGCGGGACGCGGCCCGGCCGTGGAGGCCGGACCCGCCCGGATTCAGTTCTTCGCAATCCTGCGCGGCTCCCTCAGCGGTAGCGCTCGGTGGTTTCCCGCGCCCCATCCTCGCAGGTCGGCCAGGGCCGGGGTTCCCCGGTTCTGAAGTCCACCACCGTCGCCCGCTCGTCGCGCGATACGCGCTCGTCTTCGGACGCGAGGTAGGCCAGCATGGCCACCAGCGTCGCATTATTCTCGACGTTGTCCCACACGATCTTGTCGAACGTATCCAGATTCGTGTGCCACGTGTAGGCGAAGTAGTCCCAGCTGCTCGACCCCAGTCCGACGGTCGGGGCTCCGGAGCAGATGAAGGACGCGTGGTCACTTCCCCCGCCGCTCGGAGATCCGGGGAAGCTGAGATCGATCCGGCCCGTGAGGTCTCGCGGAACCCGGGACATCCAGTCGGCTATGTTCGCCGACGCGCTCACGATGCCCATCGCGGAGGCCCTGGCGACCTGACCGGTGCCGTTGTCCTGATTGAACGCCGCCTGCAGGCCCTCGATGACCTCTGGGTGATCGAACACGAAGGACCGGGACCCGTTGAGTCCCTGCTCCTCGCTGGCCCACAGGCCAACGAGGATCGTGCGCTTCGGATTCGGATAGACCTCCGAGAGGATTCGCATCGCCTCCATCATGACGATGCTGCCCGTACCGTTGTCCGTGGCCCCGGATCCGCCGTCCCAAGAATCGAAGTGGGCCGAGAGAACCACGTACTCGTTCGGGAGTTCGGTGCCGCGGATCTCGCCGATCACATTCGCGACCGGCACGTCATCCATCATCGTGCTCTCGGCCAGTACCCGGAGCTTCGGTCCCTGGTCTTTCCATGCGAGCCTCCATACCAGGCCGTAGTCCTCGCAGCTCAGGTCCACGGCCGGAATCGTGGTCGTGGCCGCTCCGAACACGGTGTTGAGGGCAAAGATCCGCCGGGATCCCCATCCCCCGCTCCAGTCCGACCACAGGACCCCGAGCGCTCCCGCATCTTCGATCGCCGCGATCATCTCCGCGGGCTCGTATCCGATCGACTCGAGTCGCTCGCGCCACGCCACCTGCATCTCACGTCGCTTCTCGCGCACCGCTTCGACCTGCGCCTCGGTCCCGTGCTCCTCGTAGCTGGACAGAGGGCGGCACGACGGCTGCGGCATGGCCAGAGCCACGAAGTTCCCCTCGACCGAGGGCAGCCAGGCGTCGAACCCCGCCGCATCCTCGGCCTTCGGGAAGGTCACCACGCCTCCCTCGGCGGTTCCGCGGGTACCCGGACTCCACGCCATCAGGGTCGCCTCGAGGGTGCGCACCCGGGGCTCCAGGAGATCGACGTGCGTCACGCCGCGCTCCCATCCCTTCCACGTGCCGTAGTTCTCGATCCGGGCCTCCACGCCCCAACCGGACATCACCGTTTGCGCCCACTGATTGGCTCGATCCACGGCGGGAGTACCGGTGAGTCGGGGGCCGATCGAATCGAGCATGGCCTGCCCTATCGTCCAGGCCTGGGAGTTCTCCGTGCCCTCGTTCCAGATGGCTTCGATCACCGCGTCGTCCGTCGGGAAGTTCTGGGCCGCCACCGGCACTGCGCTGAGCAATACCGCAGCAAGGCCGAGGACCGCGCTCGTCCTGGTGCTCATTATCGTCTCCACTCGCGTGGCTGTTTCGTAGAATCCCGGAGTCAGTCCCCGTGGGGCAACCGACTTCCGGCTCAAGGTGCACGCAGAATAGACCTCTCGGAGCGGCCAGTCCAGTAAATCGGGGCCCCGGCTCGCAGTTCATCACCACTCGCGTGCGCGAGCCGAAGGTCGCTAGTTTGAGCGCGCGAATCGGCGACCGCTTCGCCCCGGCGCCGGACGGCGCCGAACTTCGATCACAATCGCTCGAGGATGCCCATGTCCCGCTGGCACATGACCCCGTGGTTGGCTCTGCTTCCGATTCTCCTCTCCTGCTCCCCTACCCCGGAATACCAGGTCGTCCTGAAGGGGGGCACCATCTACGACGGGTCCGGGAATGCTCCCTTCGTCGGCGACCTGGCGATCGATGCTGACACGATCGCCGCCGTGCTGGGTTACGGAGCGAATGGAGAGGGTGAGGGACTTCGGGGCATCACCGAGATCGACGTGTCCGGTATGGCCGTCTCACCTGGCTTCATCAACATGCTCTCGTGGGCCAACGAGTCGCTTCTCGAGGACGGACGCGGCGAGAGCGACCTTCTGCAGGGTGTCACTCTGGTGGTCATGGGCGAGGGCTGGTCCATGGGACCGCTGAACAACGCCATGAAGGCCGAGATGCTGGAGGACCAGGGTGACATCGAGTTCGACGTCGCCTGGACTTCGCTCGGGGAGTATCTGGACCACCTGGTGGAGCGGGGCGTGTCTCCCAACGTGGCTTCCTTCGTCGGGGCGACGACCGTCCGCATACATGAGCTGGGCTACGAGGATCGGGCTCCCACGCCGGATGAGCTCGAGAGAATGAAGGCTCTGGTTCGCGCGGCGATGGAGGAGGGCGCGGTCGGGCTCGGATCCTCCCTGATCTATGCACCAGCCTTCTATGCGGACACCGAAGAACTCATCGCCCTGGCGTCCGCCGCCGGAGAGTATGGGGGCATGTACATCTCTCACATGCGGAGCGAGGGCAACGCGATCATGTCGGCGGTGGGCGAGCTCATCACGATCGCGCGGGAGGCAGGCGTTCCGGCGGAGATCTACCACCTCAAGGCGGCCGGCCGGGACAACTGGCCACGGCTCGACGAGGTTATCCGGGAGGTCGAATCCGCTCGGGCCGAGGGCCTGCGGATCACGGCGGACATGTACACCTATACGGCCGGAGCGACCGGCCTGGACGCGGCGATGCCCCCCTGGGTGCAGGAGGGCGGAGACCAGGCGTGGATCGCACGACTCCAGGACCCGGCCATCCGTCGCCAGGTGATTCGCGAGATGCGCACGCCGACCGACGAGTGGGAGAGCCTTTACCTGGCCGCAGGCTCGGCCGAGAACGTCCTCCTGGTGGGCTTCCGGACGGACGAGCTCAAGCCGCTGACCGGCAAGACCCTGGCCGAGGTCGCGGCGGAGCGAGGGATCACGCCGGAGGATGCGGCCATCGATCTGTTGATCGCGAACGGAGCCGATGTGAGCACGGTGTACTTCCTCATGTCCGAGGAGAACGTCAAGAAGAAGATCGCTCTGCCGTGGATCAGCTTCGGTTCGGACGCCGAGGCGCTCTCCCCCGAAGGGGTGTTCCTGGAGTCCAACCCGCACCCCCGCGCGTACGGCAACTTCGCCCGCCTTCTGGGCCGGTACGTGCGCGACGAAGGTGTGATTTCGCTCGAGGAAGCGGTGCGGAAGATCACCAGCCAGCCAGCCACCAACCTCGGCCTGCGAGGACGTGGTTCCCTGGCCCCCGGCTACTTCGCGGACGTGGTGGTGTTCGACCCTGAGACCGTCCGGGACAAGGCCACGTTCGCGGAGCCGCACCAGCTTGCCGAGGGTGTGGCGCACGTGTTCGTGAACGGCACACACACCGTCCGCGACGGCGCCCACACCGGCGCCCTCGCCGGTCGAGTCGTCCGGGGGCCGGGGTGGACCGGAAACTGACCGGGTCCGCCGCGCGGACCCTATTCGGAGCCGAGCTCCGGCCTGGCCCGGAGTTCGCCGCACGGCTGGACGCGGAAGATCCGCTGGCCGGGTTCCGCGGCCGTTTCGACCTTCCACGCTCCGGGGGGGACACGGCGGTGTACCTCGTGGGCAACTCGCTGGGTCCACTCCCCGTCGAGGCGCGGGAAGCACTGGAGCGGGAAATCAGCCGCTGGGGCACGCTCGGCGTGGACGGCTGGTTTGAAGGAACCTCACCGTGGTTCGATCTCGATGGCCGATTCCTCAGCTCGCTGGCCAGACTGGTGGGTGCCGGGCCACGCGAAGTTGCCGTCATGAACGGTCTCACGGTGAACCTGCATCTCCTGCTCGCCAGTTTCTTCCGTCCCTCCGGTCAGAAGCGTCGCATCCTGATCGAGCGTCCTTGTTTTCCCAGCGATCGCTTCGTCGTCGAGACCCACCTGCGCTGGCACGGCCTTGATCCGGCAACCGACATCGTCGAGATCGGTCCCGGGGGAGAGCGCGACCTGATCGACGAGGCGGACATCGAAGCGGCCCTCGAGGCCAGGGGTGATGAAGTCGCCCTGGTCCTGCTGGGCGGTGTGCACTTCCTGACCGGTCAGATGCTCGACATGCCTCGTATCGTTCGCGCGGCCCGGAGTTGTGGCGCTCTCGTCGGCTTCGACCTGGCCCACGCCGTGGGAAACGTGGAACTCCATCTGCACGACTGGGACGTCGACTTCGCCGCCTGGTGCCACTACAAGTACGTCAATGCAGGCCCCGGAGCGCCGGCCGGCGTCTTCGTGCACGAACGGCACGCCACCAATCCCGAGGTCGGGCGCCTCGGAGGCTGGTGGGGCAACGACCCTTCCACCCGCTTCCGCATGCAGCTCGACCCGGACTTCATTCCACGCGCGGATGCCGCGGGATGGCAGCTCAGCTGTCCCCCCGTGCTGGCCATGGCCCCACTGGGCCCCGCGCTCGCGCTGTTCGACGAAGCGGGAATGGACCGGCTTCGCGCCAAGTCGATCCGGCTCACGGCCTACCTCGAGTGGCTCATCGCGGCCGGGTCTGGCGAGGCCATCGAAGTCATGACACCGGCCGATATCGACAGGCGTGGAGGCCAGCTGTCGCTCCGCCTGCGCGGGCGGGCAGACCGGATCCAGGCCCGGCTGCAGGAAGCCGGCGTGGTGGGCGACTACCGTCAGCCGGACGTGCTGCGACTGGCCCCCGCCCCGCTCTTCAACACGTACGGCGAGATGTGGCGAACGGCGAAATCGCTCCAGGCGGCGGTCCGGGAGGCCATGTGAAAAGGCCGGGACCCCGCCTGTACGACATCAGCCCGCCTCTCGGTCCGGAAACGGCGGTGTTCCCGGGCGACACGCCGCTCGACCGGGAGGTCGTTCTCGACCTGGCGCGCGGCGACACGGTTACCCTGTCCACCCTGCGGTCCACGTGTCATCTGGGGGCTCACGTGGACGCTCCCAGCCACTACGACCCCGGGGGCGTCGCGATCGGTGCGCGGCCGCTGGCCCCCTTCGTGGGACCCTGCAGGGTGGTGCGCGTGAGAGTGGCCCGAGGAGACCTGGTCACCACGGACCTGGTGCGGGCTGCCCTGGCGGAAGCCCATCCCGGCGCTGACGGACGACTCGACGTCGAACGCGTCCTGTTCGCGACAGGTACCTATCCGGACCCGACCGAGTTCACGGCGGACTTCGCCGCCCTGGCCCCGGACATGGTGGACTGGCTCGCCGGCGAGGGAGTGACGCTGGTGGGAATCGACACGCCGAGCATCGATCCTGCCGAGTCCGCGGACCTCCCGGCACACCAGGCCGTGAGGAGGCACGACCTGAACATCCTGGAAGGCGTGCTGCTCGGCCACGTAGAGCCAGGCCTGTACGAGCTCATCGCCCTGCCGCTCCGCCTCGCGGCGTTCGATGGAAGCCCGGTGCGCGCCGTGCTTCGCACCCTTGCCGGCCGGGAAACGGGCGAACGCTAGAGCCTCAGCCCGTCCAGCTACTGGGCCGCCGTTCGTCCTCCGTCCACCGGCAGGTTGACTCCGGTCACGTAGGAGGCGGCGGGCGAGGCGAGGAAGCCCACCGCCGCCGCGATTTCCGCCGGATCCGCCAACCGCCGCAGCGGAATCCCGGCCTGCCACCCCGCCTCCACCTGCTCGACCGACGTGCCAGCCGCCGCCGCGATCGATTCCGCCAGGTCCTCGAGCCGTGCCGTCGCGGTGTACCCGGGAAGGATGGTATTCACCGTCACGCCCAGCGGGCCCAGCTCGTGGGCCAGCGTGCGAGCCCAGTTGGCCACGGCCGCCCTGGTGGTGTTGGACACCCCCAGTCCAGGGATCGGGGCGATCACCGAAATGCTGGCGATGTTGATCACCCGGCCGTACCCGGCGTCACGCATCCCCGGCAGCATCGTCTGCACCAGGACCTGTCCGCAGCCCACGTGCGCCGAGATCGCTCTCTGGAAGTCCTCGGGCGTGGCCTCGATCAGCGGGCCATGCGGCGGCCCACCGGTGTTGTTCACCAATATCTGAGCCGGACCCGTCCGTTCGAGGTGCTCCGCCACGTTCCGGCGGACTTCCTCGACGTCGTTGAAGTCCGCCCGCACCCACGAGTGCGCCTCACCATGCGGCGTGGCCAGGCTATCGGTCACCTCGCGCAAAGCCGCTTCGTTTCGGGCAACCAGCACCACGTCCGCACCTCGTCCCACCAGCTCCTCGGCGCAGGCCCGCCCGATCCCCTGCGTGCTCCCGCACACCACGGCCCGCTTCCCGCTCAGGTCTCCCATGCTGTCTCGCTCCCCGCCGCAGGCGGGTCAGTCGGTCTTCCGGGTCATGCTGAACAGGGCGTCGAACATGTCGCCTGCGCAGTCGTCGTCCACCACTGCGTCGCCGCTCGCCGAACTGCCACCTTCCTCGATGAGGCCGCTGCCACTGATCACCCCCGTGCAGCCCCCGGCTCGCTCGTAGTGCGACTCCCACTTCAGCGTGTCGCCCACAATCGTGCCCTCCATGTCACCGATCACCGTTTCGGGGCCGTCGAGCTGGACCTTGCCGTAGATCAGGCCGCCAGGGGACGTCGCGATCTCCGCCGGGCCCGCGTACACCGTGCCCAGCGCCTCGATGGAGGTGTCGTAGATTCCCGTCATGTTGTACGGATATCCCTTCTCTCCCGGCATGGGATTGCTCGAGCACGCCGCCATCACCAGCGCCGCGAAGCCTGCTAGGAACCCTGCCTGCTTTCTCATGCTGACCTCCAATGGGTAGTCGCCTGATTCTCCGACGTGATTCGCTTTCGTCCGACTCAATGCTCAGGCGATCGAGAACTCCGCCGCCTCGATCGCCCTGTCTTCTTCGTCCGTCAGCTGCACCTCCGCCGACGCCACCGAGTCCAGGACATGAGCCTCGCTGCGCGCTCCCGGAATCACGATCACGTTGGGCGCGCGCGCCCGCACCCAGGCCAGGACCACGGCGTGGGCCGATACTCCCCGCGATCGGGCGATCGCCGACACTACGGGGTGATCGGGCAGCTTACGGTTGAGGCGGCCGCCACCGACCGGGCTGTACGCCAGGAAGCCCATGTCTTCCAGCGTCGTGTACTCGACGACGCCTTCATGGAGAGCCTCACGGAAGAAAGGGTTGAGCCGATTCTGCACGGTCGTCACGGGCATGATCGCCGCCGCCCGCCTGATCTCATCCACCGAGACGTTGGACAGGCCCATGGCCCTGATCTTCCCCTCCACGTGCAGATCGGCCAGCGCCCCGACGCTGTCCTCGAGCGGCACCGTGGAATCCGGGGCGTGCAACTGGTACAGGTCGATCGTGTCCACCTCGAGGGCCGTGAGAGAAGCCTCGCAAGCTCTCTTCAGGTGCTCGGGCCTCGCGTCGCTCTCCCAGCGCCCCCCGGGCCGGGTAAGCCCCCCCTTGGTCGCCACGACGATGCTGTCCGAATCGCCGGACCATTCCTTCAGGGCGCGGGCAACGAGGCGCTCGTTGTGTCCGATGTCGTCGTCATCGAGGCAGTAGACGTCCGCGGTGTCGATCAAGGTCACTCCGGCATCGAGCGCCGCGTGAACCACGTGGACGGCCTCAGCCACACCCGGCCGCCCCGCGATGGAAATCGGCATGCCGCCGAAACCGACGCAGGTGACGTCAGGGGCGCCACGGCCCAGCGATCGCAGTTCCATGAATTCTCCTATCTGCCCATGATCTCGAGCATCCGCTCGACCCGGACGACCTTCACGCGGGGCCTTCCCTGCGCCTCGCCCTCCATCGTCTCGACCTCGTCCAGCTTCCGCCAGTCCTCGAAGGTGACGTAGCGCACCCCGCGAGACTCCAGCACTTCGGTCACGGCCTCCGGCTCGGGCCGCTCGGGAACTCGCGTGTCGCCCCTTCGAGCCTCTACCAGCATGGCCGCGACGGTCTGCACCGCGTCCGGCTTGTTCGTGCCGATGATCCCGCTCGGCCCCCGCTTGATCCACCCGGCGACGTACTCACCGGGGATCACGGATCCACCGGGGCCGTCCAGGACCCGGCCGGCCTGATTGGGAATCAGGTGGCGATCGGGATCGAATGGAACGCTCGGGAGACGTACGCCCCGGTATCCCACGGATCGCAGCACGAGTCCCGCGTCCAGCGTGTCGATCTTGCCCGTTCCCTCGCTCCGGACCGTTCCGTTCGCCGTCGGGACGAGGCGGTTGCGTTCTACGCTCACCGCTCCGACGCGACCGTCTGCTTGCAGGATTTCCGTCGGAGATGCCAGGAATCTGAGCACCAGCCGGCGGGCCGCGGCGCCGGCGTCCCGGCTGGCCAGCTCTCCGAGGATCTCCAGGTTCCGCTTCGCGACGCGGCTGCCCTCCGCCTCCGCCGCACTGGCCGGATCCAGCTCCAGATCGGCTGGGTCCACCACTACGTGCACTCCGTCCAGGCGTCCCAGTTCCTTCAGCTCCACGCTGGTGAACTTGCCCTGGGCCGGACCGCGGCGGCCCAGCATCACGACTTCGCGAACCTGGCTCTTCCGCAGTGCGTCAAGCGCGTGATTGGCGATATCCGTCGCCGCCAGTTCTTCCGGATGGGTCACAAGGATCCTGGCCACGTCCACCGCCACGTTTCCGTTCCCGATCACGACGGCTCTCTCGTGCGACAGATCGAAATGGCGGTCGACGAAGTCCGGGTGCCCGTTGTACCAGGCCACGAACTCGGTCGCGGCGTGGCTGCCGTCGAGGTCCTCCCCCGAAACCCCGAGGCGACGGTCCGCCTGGGCTCCGACCGCGTAGACTACCTGGTGGTAGTGACGAAGCAGATCATCCCGATCGACATCGACACCAAACGTGACGTTGCCGAAGTATCGGACGTTCGGTTGCTCTGCGATCCGGTCGTACTTGGCGGTGACCTTCTTGATCGACTGATGGTCGGGGGCCACCCCCTCCCGGACCAGACCGTAGGGAGTGGGCAGCCGGTTGAACATGTCGATCGAGCAGGTGAGGTCGGAGGCCTTGAGCAGGGCCTCCACCGTGAAGAAACCGGCAGGTCCGGCGCCAACGACAGCCACGCGGAGCGGACATTCCTGGGTCCCGAGTGAGGTGCTCACCGGCGTAGACAGTCCTCGCGTGAGTCGTGAGGGTCGCGGCGGCCGTCCTCGACGTCCGAGGGCAGTCGCCGAATGGCCGATGGCTACACTATTCCCGTCGCGCCCGGGGCGTCAAACGAAAGGGGGCCCCACACCCTGTGGAGCCCCCATTCCTTCGTTCTCTCCGACCCTCTTCGGACCTAGAACGTCGAGGTCCAGCCAATCAACAGGGTCCTTCGCGGCTGAGGTCGGAAGAACGTCGCGTTGGAGAACTCCGCGTACAGCGCGTCGGTGAAGTTCTCCAGGCTGGCCGTGATGTAGTGCGACGTACGGCCGATCTGGGCAATCCGCAGTCCCGCCCTGACGTTGTGGACATTGAACGAGGGCAGGACGTAGCCGACCGCCGGCTGGGCGACCTGCGATTTGCAGGTATCGTTCGTGTCGGGACAGATCGTGTTCTCGCCCTGGAAGCGGAAGTCGTACGTGGCCCACCAGGCGCCGCTCGGCCTGCGATAGGTGACGTCCCCGTTCAGCCGCGTGCGGTAACTGTCCGCGATCGGGCTGTTCTCGTCCAGCACGTCCTCGGCATCGAGAAAGCTGAAGCTCGCCCCGAGTTGGAGTCCGAGCACCGGAGCGTACTGGCCGCCGACCTCGAATCCCCGGTACAGGAGCTCCCCGAAGTTCTGGTTCTGGTAGACGTCCAATCCGTTGATGGCGGAGTCCGGCACCGCGGTGATCCGGATCCCGTTCCGAATGTCGTTTCGGAACACGAAAGCCTCGAACGACACGTTGCGGCGCGAGTACTTCACTCCAAGGTCAACGTTCAGGCTGGTCTCCGACTCGAGGCCCGTGTTCGGAATCAGGTAGCCGGATCCCTCCGGCGTCGGGCCGTTGAAATAGAGCTCGATGATGTTCGGAGCCCGGAAGCCACGCCCCACCGTACCGACGAGGTTGAGGGACGGCAGCACCTCCCACAGGACATTGGCCGAGGCCACGACCGTCTGCGCGTTGTTCGTGATCCCCACGACCAGGGGATTGTCGAGGTTATCCGTGGGCTGCGTCTCCGACCGGACGTTCTGCCAGCGGGCCCCCGCGATCAGGGACAGCTTGCGATGGAGCTGGAAGTCACCCTGCGCGAACACGCCCAACCGGTTGTAGGTCGCGTTCGGCACGTTGGGCGTCTCGTCGACGTCCGGCGGGATCGGAGGTGCATCCGCTCCGAAGAAGGTCGTTACCGTGCGGTCGGTGTTCTTGGAGTCGTCGTAATAGAAGTCCAGGCCGTAGGTCAGAAGGTGCTGACCACCCAGCAGCTTGGCCGCCTCGGCCCGGGTGCCGACGCTCGAAATGTCGGTGTAGTTCTGGCTGTTGATGGACAGGTTGACATCCTGGGCGGGACCGAACACACCCGGGATGCCTATGTTCTGCACCAGGTCCCGCTCGTTGTTCATGTAGAAACCACTGATGTCGAGCCGGTCCGCGATGCCCCAGCTCAGATCCTGCGCCCGGTATCCCGCGGTCAGCTTCCCGACCGTCTGGTCCGGATACTGGATGACGATCGACACGTCATTCGGCGTACCCAGGTCGTCGTTGGACACGTAACCGAAACCCGCGTCCCTGGCGTTGTAGTACTCGCCCTTTACGAAGACGTTGTGATCCTGGTTGAAGCTGTAGTCGAGCAGAAGGCTGTAGTTCTGATCCTCGACGCCCGTGTCGTTGACTTCGGTGTTGTCGCCCAGCGTGATGTCGCCGAAGCTGCCCGACGGGGCGAAGTAGTTCTTCGCGTTCCGATACGAGGCGCTGCCCCTGAAGCCGACCTTCCCGATCCGCCCGAATAGGTCCATGGTCGGACGCACCTGCTCGCCCTCGTCACGGTACATGAACGTGACCCGGCCCCCGTACATGTCGCCGGCGCCCAGGCTGGGCACATCCGACGTGCGCATATTGACGACGCCGCCGATGGCGTCGGTTCCGTACAGGACGGACGCGGGTCCGCGGACGACCTCGATCTGGGACACGTTGTTCACATCCACGATCGCGGGCAGCTCGCCGAAGTCCTGCTGCCGGCGAGCGTTGTTCAGGCGAAGCCCGTCCTGAAGCAGGAGGATCCGCTGGCCGCGCTGGCCCCGGATCGTGGGCCGCGTCTGGTTGGTGCCCACGCCGTTGACATCGATTCCGGGGAGTCCCTTCAGGATGTCTGACGCCGTGTTCGGTGAGACCGTGCGCAGGGCCAGCGTGTCCAGAACGGACACCGGCGCCGCGATGACGAACAGCTCCTTGGGATCCCGCGTGGCCGTGACCGCGATCGGCTGCATGATAACCGGCTCCGCAGCGGCACTGTCCGGCTCGGCTTCGGGAGTTTCCTGCGAGAACGCTGGTTTCGGAACGACGAGGAGGAATGCGAACAGGAGTCCGAACAAGGCGACTCGGTTAAGACCTCCCGCCGTATCAGCGGGTGAATTAAACACGGTTACCTCCAGTAACGCCCTTGGGGGGGCCTGTTTCTGCCGGCGGAGCGACCGATCGGCCACTCCGCCGGCCTCAAAGGAGAGCGTGGGCATACCTTACCGGTGGACCAGCGGGACGAAAACTCGCAATTCTACTGAAGAGTGGTCCGAAATTATACGGATTGGGACAACATGGCCCAGCGGCCGGCGCGAGCGCAGCCGAATTCTCGCGACCGGGGGTGGCACGAAGGCTAGTAAGGAGCTGCGTCGTCGAGGAGTCCCGCATCGAGGGCGAAGCGGGTCAGGCCCGCGACGGTGCGGATGTCCAGCTTCCGCATGAGGCTCTCGCGGTGACTCTCCACGGTCCGGCGGCTGATTGCGAGGTCCGCCGCGATCTGCTTGTTGCTCAGGCCGGCGGCGATTCCCTTCAGCACATCGAGCTCACGCGCCGTGAGGACAGCGACACCCGGCCCCTGTTGCTCATCGTCTCCCCTGAGCCCGGCGGCCAGCCTGGCGGCCACCGCGGACGTGAAGAAGGAGCTCCCGGAGTTCACCGCTCGCACCGCATCCCTTAGCTGTGAGGGACCTGCCTCGTCCTTCAGCAGATACCCCCTCGCACCGGCCCGAACCGCTCGCATGACGTACTCGACATCGTCGTGCATGCTCAGGATGAGCACGTGTGTCGAGGCGACTTCGGCCTGAAGACGGGCCGTCACCTCGAAGCCCGAGGCGCCGGGCATCGAGATGTCCACGACTGCTACGTCCGGACGATGCTCGCGGGCGAGGGCCACGGCCTCCTCACCATCGGCGGCTTCCGCCACGACCTCGAAATCGGGGTCTTCCTCGAGAACCCGGCGAATGCCCTCACGCACGAGCGCGTGATCGTCGGCCAGAAGTATGCGGATCTTCTCGTCGCTCATTCAGGATTCTCCAGGTGGCCAGGCGTTTCAGGCGTGATCGCTTCCGTTGCCGACACAGAATCCATGGGCGGCGCCACGGGAAGGCGAATCACCAGATGCGCTCCCCCATCGTCCGGATCCGACAGTTCAACGGTACCCCCCAGGGGCGCAACCCGCTCCCGCATTCCGAGGACGCCGGTTCGCGAGCGGAGATGTTCCTCGGCGCTGCTCTCGCCCGTGAGGCCCTGGCCGTCGTCCTTTACGCTCAGCAGCAACTCGCCATCCCGCTGGGCCAGGGTCACGGTGACGGCCGAGGCGCCCGAATGCCGAGCTACGTTGGACAGGCCTTCCTGCATGGTGCGGAACAGGGCGAGCTCCGACTCGGGCGACAGTGCGGGCAGGCTGCCCGGAGCCGTCAGTTTCGTCTCGATGCCGGTCTTGGCCTCGAAGTCGTGCGCCAGCGCCTGCAGGGCCGGTCTCAGACCGAGATCGTCGAGAAGCGACGGCCTGAGGTCACGCGCCACCTCCCGGATACTCCTGATGCCGGATCCCACCAGGTCGACCGCCATGTCCAGCGCCGGCTCCTGCTGCGGCGTGGCCGACTCCCTGAGCAGCCCGAGCTGGAGTTTCACGGCGGCAAACACCTGGGCGCTCTCGTCATGGAGCTCGCGCGACAGGCGGCGGCGCTCCTCCTCGTGCTGCTCCACCATCCGGGCGGCGAGTCGTTCCAGGTCGGCGGTGCGATCCTCCAGCCGCCGTACCAGGTCGGCGTTGGCCAGGGCCGCCCCAACCTGGTGCCCGAGGGCGACGAGGAACCGGTTGTCGAGGACCGTAAGGGGATCCTGCGCACTGCCCACGACCAGCAGGGCACCTCTCACCTCGTCTCCCAGGAAGACGGGCAGCGCGGCCACATACGGGTGCGTTTCACCGGCCAGCACTTCCGACCAGCCGCGCATGACTTCGGGCTGCCCCGTCTCGATCACGCGCCCGACGGCCGCGCGAGCCGCGCCGGAAGGACTCGATTTCTCCCACGCCGAGCACACACCCACCCCCCGAACCACCGTGCCCGCCGAGAGAAGGTACATGGCGCTTCCTCGCACACCCGGGAGCGTCAGTGGGCGGGCGAGCAGCGCGCTCATGACCTCGTCTTCGTCGCGCCCGCTCTGCAGATCCGCCGAGAGCGACGAGAGAACCGACAGGCCGCGGTACTGGTCCTCGACCACGAGCAGAAGGATCGCCGCGCCGATCGCCAGCTCGAACACGATGTCCAGGTAGTAGCCCCACGGGTTCCAGGCTCCACGCGCACGCAGAAACGGATAGTCCAGGTGGTGCAGACTCCACAGGAAGAAAGCCCAGGCCATGAGGGCGGCCGGAAGGGAGCCGATCTGTCGGTGGTGCCTCCACAGAATCACTCCCGTCCACAGAGTCGCCAGGCTGAGGAACACGACGGCCGGGCCCGCGGCGAGGAAGAAGTCATCGAGCCTGTAAATCGCGATGTACGACCACAGTGGAGGAAAGAGAACCAGGACCCAGTAGGCGCGTCGCCACTCGAGACGCTGCGAAAACACCAGGGCGGACCACAGGAAAGCGAGCGCCGTCCATCCCGTGAGTACCTGGTGCCAGTACAGGAGGCCCCACACCTCCGTCACCAGGAACGCGATGATTACGACCAGGCGAAGGGAATAGAGCCACCAGGCAAGGGCCCAGATGGCGAAGTAGAGCTTCCGGTAACGGGCGTACAGGTACCCGCAGACCATCACGAGCCCGAACGTGATCGCGGCCTGGAGAAATGACGCGGCCAGTTCGGTCGTGTCGTGCGGGGAAACCGCCATCTCTTGCATGGGCCGTAACAGAAGGGAGAGCCGCGCGCCTCGCAAGCACATTCGGCGGTCGATACTTTTGGGGCAACGACAGGTGGGCCACGTACCACCAGGTCACACTCGAACCGGATGGAGACGAAACGTGCGTGATGTCCTGTTGCTCAGCACCTCCACCGTGCACGGCAGCCGATTCCTGGAGTACGCGGAGGAAGACATCCGGTCGTTCTTTCCCGGCAGCGCCACGGTCCTCTTCGTGCCTTTCGCTCGCCCCGGGGGGATCACGCACGATGGCTATACCGACCTCGTGCGAACGCGTTTCGGTGAGATGGGCCTGGATCTCGCGGGCCTGCACGAGTCCGCCGATCCGTTGGCAGCGGTGAACGAAGCGGAGGGCGTGTTCGTTGGAGGTGGAAACACCTTCGTGCTGCTGAAGGCCCTCTACGAAGCCGGGTTGCTGGAGCCGCTGAGACGGCGGGCCCTCGCGGGAATGCCGTACATGGGGTCCAGCGCCGGATCAAACCTGGCGGGACTCACGATCGGGACGACGAACGACATGCCCGTGGTCGAGCCGGCCAGTTTCCGCGCCCTCGCGCTCGTGCCGTTCAACATCAATCCGCACTACCTGGACCCGGATCCCGGATCGACGCACATGGGAGAGACCCGCGAGACGCGGATCGGCGAGTTCCACCACTTCAACGCGCAGCCGGTCCTCGGGCTTCGGGAAGGGGCCATGCTGAGAGTGAAGGGAAACGAGGCCAGGGTCCTGGGAAGCCGTGGCGGCCGCCTGTTCGCCTGCCAGGCGGATCCGGTGGAAGTCCAACCGGACAGCGATGTCTCGTTCCTGCTGGAGGGCGATCTCAAGTAGCGCGGGCCGACCTGCACCAACCTACATCCGCCACTCCACTCCGATGATCGGGAGGATCGGCACGGCCCCGAACGCCCGCGGCACCGAATCCGAGGCCTGGTCGAACTGGTAGAACATCGCGTCGGCTCGATCCAGGGCGTTGACCACGCGCACATAAGGGTAGAATGCGGTCCTGCGCCCGAACAGGTGGCTGTCGAGGCGCACGGTCGCCCGCAGGTTGAGGCGGATATACTGGCCCTCAGGGACCGTCACCAGTATGGCCGGAATCGATATGGGCCCGGGACCCGGTACGACTGAGAAGGACGGACGGACAATGTCGCCGCCCGTGGATTCACCGGGGACCACCGACAGATTCGACGGGCCGGGGCGCGGGATTTCGCCGAACTCGAGGCCCGCCCCATATGCGATGTCTCCCTCGATTCGGACGCCCCTGCCGAGATCCGCCATGGCGCCGGCCCGCAGGTAGTGTCGGCCGGAGAAGATGTCGGTGCGCTCACCCTCGACCAGTTCGGTCCACGCCCACGCCATCGAGTAGTTGCCCCATATCACGACCCGGCCGGCCGGCTGCGTCAGCCACAGGTCGAATCCGGCGTTCTGGAGGTCCGCGCCCCCCAGGACGGGAAGGCCACGTGATGTCTTCCAGTAGCCCTGGAGCGCCAGTTGCTCGCCGGGTGAAGCCGAGTGCGAGAACCCGACGACCAGGTGCGAGGCCTCGGCCGGCGAAATGGTCGTGAACACGGCCCCCAGCTGCTGGGCCTCGGTGGATGCCAGGAGAGCTGCGGCTGCCGATCCCGAGGTGTCCGGCGTCACCACGAGCTGGTGGTATTGCCCGGCGGAAACCGTCATGAGGAGATTCTCGGACGCGTTCCACTCCAGGCGAGCCCGGGGGGAGAGCGCGGACCCGAGTCGGCCCGAGTACAGATTGCCCCGGACGCCCGCGGAAAGGCGCAGCCCCCGCGCGACCCTGAGACCGGCGTCGAAGTACCCGGCGAGCGCCACCGCGGAGTTGGCCTGCCCGAACTCGATACGCTGCAGCGCGGGCCCCTCGGCGAACACGGTCGAGAGGGCCAGGCGATCCAGATGCATGCCGAAGCCGTATCGAACCCGCTTCCGATCGCCCAGGATGTCCAGGGTCACCCGGGTCCGCTTCGTGGTGCCCGATGCGAGTACCGGGTCGGCCGC